>DATFGL010000216.1:0-9844 GCA_035249465.1 Rhodanobacteraceae bacterium
GCATGTGGATGTGCGGCGCGTTGACGGCCTGCTGCATGTTCATGCCGAAGTCGACCACGTTGATGATGCTTTGCATCGTGGTCGAGATGATGGTGGCACTGCCGGGGCTGCCGCTCAGCATGAACGGCTTGCCGTCCTTCAGCACCACGGTAGGCGTCATCGAACTCAACGGACGCTTGCCGGGCTCGACCTGGTCGGCCTTGCCCTGCACCAGGCCTGCACCGTTAGACGCGCCGGGCTTGGCGGTGAAATCGTCCATCTCGTCGTTGAGGTAGAAACCGGTGTCGCCCGCGATCTGCTTGTTGCCGAACAGGAAGTTGATGGTGTAGGTGACGGCGACGGCGTTGCCGTGCTTGTCCATCACCGAATAGTGCGTGGTGTTGTCGCCTTCGCTGGACGGCAGGAAGCTCTTGATCTCGGACGAGGGCGTGGCCTTGTCCGGCTGGATCGTCGCACGCAGAGACGCCGCGTAGGACGCGGACAGCAATTTCCGCATCGGGATTTTCACGAAATCCGGATCGCCGAGATAGGTGTTGCGGGTCGCGAAGGCACGGCGCTCGGCTTCGGCGAAATAGTGCACGAACGGAACCGAGGCGTAGCCCCAACTGCTGATCGGGTAGGGCTTCAGGATGTTCAGCGCCAGGCACATCGTGGTGCCGCCGGAACTGGGCGGCGGCGCGGAAATGATGGTGTAGCCGTGGTACCCGCACTGGACCGGCTTCAGCCATTCCACGTTGTACGTCGCGAAATCCTGCATGCTGAGGATGCCGCCGTGGGCATTGCTGCCTTTCACGATCGCTTCGGCGATGGAGCCCTTGTAGAACGCGTCGGTGCCGCCCCTGGCGATTTTCTCCAGCGTGTTGGCCAGGTCCTTCTGCACCAGCCGTTCGCCGGCCTTCCACGGCTTGCCGCCATGGCCGAAGACCGCGGCCGATTCCGGGTATTTGTTGAGCGCTTCGAGGTCGTCGTTGATGATCTTCGCGTCGCCTTCTTCCAGCACGAAGCCGTCGCGGGCCAGCTTGATCGCCGGCGCGATGACCTGCGCGACGCTCATCGTCCCGTACTTCTTCAGCGCGGTGTCCAGGCCCATCACCGTGCCCGGCACGCCGACGCCGAGGTAGGTGTCGGTGCTGCGGCCTTCGACCACGTCGCCCTTCGCGTCCAGGAACATGTCCGGAGTCGCCTTGAGCGGTGCCTTCTCGCGGAAATTCAGGAACAGGTTCTGGCCATCCTTCAAGTGGATGGTCATGAAACCGCCGCCGCCGATGTTGCCGCAGCACGGCTGCGTCACCGCCAACGCGTAGCCCACCGCGACCGCCGCATCGATCGCGTTGCCGCCTTCCTTCAGGATCTGCACGCCGGCGTCGGTGGCGAAGTGTTGATCCGAAACGACCATCGCGTGCTTGGCTGTGACGGGCCTGGCTTTGGCCAGCATGGCCTGGGTGGCGGCGGGTGCATGGGAAAAATCAGGCGCGGCGGGGCGCGTGTCGCGCGCAACGGCTGCCGTGCTGCATGCCGCGACCGCGAGTGCCAGCGCGGTGCAGCGCAGTTTCGCGCTTGCGTGGACGGATCGAACGGAAGAATGCCGCGCCGTGTCAGGCTGGAACATCACTTTCACCCTCTTGGTTATCGAATCGAAAATAGTTGCCGGCCGTAAGCGGCACCAATGAAAAATGCGGCACGTGGCATAACCGGAGATTGTGGGCGGCGCGGGAACGCCGTACATGCAACCATCCGTTGCCAAGGGAAGGTCTGATCCATTTTCTGTTTCGTCATTCCGGCGCAAGCCGGAACCCAGTGTCTTTACCGTAATGCGTTGAAGCCCAAAGGCACTGGGTCCCGGATATCGCTTCGCGATTCCGGGATGACGAGCAAAATCAGGCATTCCTGGGGTCAAGCCTTTGCGTTCGCCACGCGACGCGCTGCCTCACCCCCAGAATCCCGGCGCGGGCGGCGAGAGCAAGCCGTCGATCAATTTCACGCCATCGGCATAGTCGTTTTCCAGCCACAAGGGTCCATCCAGGTCGATGAACTCCGCTTCGCGCGCGATTTCCAGTGCCGGTGCGATACCGAGCGAGGAACCGACCATGCAGCCGGCCATGATGCGGAACCCCTGCGCGCGCGCGGCGCGCAGCAGGCACCACGCTTCGGTGAGGCCGCCGGTCTTGTCGAGCTTGATGTTGATCGCCTGGTAGCGTTCGAGCAGCCGCGGCAGGTCGGCGGTGGTGTGGCAGGCTTCGTCGGCGCAGATCGGGATGCGGCTAGCGAAACCCAGCAGCTCGGTGTCGGCAATCACCGGCAACGGTTGTTCGATGAGGTTCACGCCGACGCGTTCCAGCATCGGCATCAACTTGGCAAGGATGTCGAGCGTCCAGCTTTCGTTGGGATCGACGATCAAACGTGACCTGGGTGCCGCGCGCCGTACGGCTTCGATGCGCGCGGCCGGGCCGTCGGCATCGACCTTGATCTTGATGAGCTTCGCATCCGCGATGCGCGCCGCCGCCTGCTCCATGGCTTCTGGCGTGTCGAGGCTGACGGTGAGTGCGGACACCAGCGGCAGGTGCGGCGGCTGCGCCAATCGCGCCCACACGGGCACGCCCGTGAGCTTCGATTCCAGGTCCCACAGCGCCGAGTCCAGCGCGTTGCGTGCCGCGCCGGGATGCAGGCGCGCCTGCAGTTCGTCGCGATCCATGCCTGCGCACAGGTCCGTGCGCAACGCTTCCATCTCATCCAGCACCGACGCGATGGATTCGCCGTAGCGGGGATAGGGGACGGACTCGCCCCGCCCCGTGCGATCGCCTTGCGCGAGTTCGACCGTCACCACGTCCGCGGCATGCCGGACGCCGCGCGAAATGCGGAACGGCGAGTGCAGCGGCAGGCTGCGGTGGCGGATATTCAGTTGGCGCAGCATGCAAGCAGGCTGTCGACGATGGCTTCGACACCCATGCTGACCGGGTCCAGGCAAGGCAGGTCGAGCTGGCCGCTGATTTCACGGCAGACGGCAAGCGCTTCCCTCGCGCCGAGGTTCGAAGTATTGAGCGCGACGCCGACGGCCTTGACGTCCGGATTGGTCAGGCGCGCGGCGGCAAGGTTGGTTTCCAGGCACCGCTTGAGGTCGGGCATCGGGTAATTCGGCAACCCGCGCATGTGCTTGCGGCCCGCCTCGTGGCACAACACCAGCGCATCGGCCTGCGAGCCGTGCAGCAGGCCCAGCGATACGCCGGCATACGACGGATGGAACAGCGAACCCTGGCCTTCGATGAGGTCCCAGCCGCCGTCCTCGCGCGCGGGCGAAAGCCATTCGGCCGCTCCGGAGATGAAATCCGCAACCACGGAATCGATGGGGATGCCGCCGCCCGCGACGAAGATGCCGGTCTGGCCGGTGGCGCGGAAATCCGCCGCCAGTCCCCGCTTGCGCATGCTGCGTTCCAGCGCCAGCGTGGTGTACATCTTGCCGACCGAGCAGTCGGTACCGACGGTCAGGACGCGCTTGCCCGCGCGCTTGTGGCCGTCGCCGACCGGAATCTTGCGGTTGAACTCGCGCGCATCGAACAGGGTGCGGCCGTTGCGCTTCGCCGCCGCGACGATGTCGGCGTTGTCGCGCAGCTTCTGGTGCAGGCCGGCGATCACGTTGAGGCCTGCATCCAGCGCGGCAATGATGTCGGTGACCGTTTCCGGTGCCATCACGCCGCCCGCGTTGGCGTTGCCGACCACCATGGTGTCGGCGCCCGCGGCTTTCGCTTCCGCAAAACCGAGCTCGGTCAGCCCGAGCGTGTAGCTGCAATCGGGGTGCCGGTGCTGGCCCACGCACCACGCGGGGCGCCAGTAGGCAAGCCCCCTGGCCGTCTTGATGGCCAGTTCGTCGGCGGCCTTGCCGAGGTACAACAGGTAAGGTGGTCCCCAAGGGCCGGGGTTGACCGCTTCGTCCTGATTGGACATGACGTCTTTCCTTCGGGTATCCATTCGCGCTGCTCGGTTGCCTGCGGAAGGTTACCCGTGGCGAGACGCCGTCTGCCAATGAAAAGACGGCTACATGGCATAACTAGGGGTTGTAAGTTGCCCGGGCTGTCCCCGGATGCGCGGGCGGCCGTCACGGCGTGATTTCCGCGGATGCAGAAGGTTGGACGACCGGATAACCGCGCTGGCGCATGATCTGCAGCACCTTGTCGACAGGCAGCGCCTCGATCCGGTGATGGTCACGGCCGGTGGTGGTTTCGGCATGGAACAGCGAGTTGAGGATGGCTTCCTCAGTCGCCTCGATCGCGGCCATGAACAGCGGCGACATGTCGTCGTTGCGCACGACCGTCATCTGGCGCAGCGGCGTTTCCGATTCGTATGGAACCCGCACGTCCTTGCTGGTCGAGAACGCGATCACGTAATCGCCGCTGCCGTTAGACTCGATGCCGCCGGTCTTGCCCAGGCCGAGGATCGCACGCTTCGCCAGCCGTTCCAGATTGCGCGAACCCAGCGGCGCGTCGGTGGCGACAACGATCATGCAGGAACCGTCGGGCGGGTCGTTCAACTTGTCGCTCAAGTAATACTTGTGCAGAAGTTTGCCGACCGGCACGCCGTCGATGTCGAGCACGCCGCCGAAATTCGTCTGCACCAGCACGCCGACCGTGTAGCCGCCCAGCGACGCGGGCAGCTTGCGTGACGACGTTCCGATGCCGCCCTTGAACCCGAACGCGACGGTACCGGTGCCCGCGCCGACGCCGCCCTGCGCGACCGGGCCGGATTTCGCCGAGCGGATCGCGTCCAGCACGTCGGCCCCGGTCACGTGGCGGCCACGGATGTCGTTGAGGTAACCGTCATTGGTTTCGCCGACCACCGGATTCACCGACAACACGTCGGCATTCGCGGGAAAGGACAAGGTGTAGTCGATCAGCGCATCGGCCGCGGTCGGCACGCTCAAGGTGTTGGTCAGCACGATCGGCGTTTCGATGTTGCCGAGTTCGGCGATCTGGGTGGTGCCGGTCAACTTCCCGAAACCGTTGCCGACATGCACCGCGGCGGGCACCTTGTCCCGGAAGATGTTGCCCGCGTACGGCAGGATCGCCGTCACGCCGGTGCGTACGTCGTCCCCTTGCACCAGCGTTTTCTGGCCGACCAGCACGCCCGGTACGTCGGTGATCGCGTTCCACCCGCCGGGTTGCAGCACGCCGATCCGGATGCCGTAATCGCGCGGGTTCGCGTGTTGCGCATGCGCCGGCAGGCAGGCCAGCAGAAAGGCGGCGATGGCGGCAAGGCGTAAAAACATGTGCTTTCCCCGTTGGCGCGGGCGAAAAGTGTAGCGGCCTACCCATACTTTCGGCCTGGGTCACCAACGTGCGCGCGTGCGATGATTCGCTGAAGAGGGTCTCATCATGCGTTTGCGCTACATCGAACTGTTCCATGCGGTATTGACCACGGGCAGTCTGACCGGGGCGGCGAAGCTGTTGAACATTTCGCAGCCGGCCGCCAGCAAGGCGTTGCAGCACGCCGAAGACAAACTGGGCTTTGCACTGTTCAGCCGGGTGCGCGGGCGCCTGCAACCTACGCCGCAGGCGATGCAGCTGCGCGACCGTATCGAAAAAATCATCCAGGACGTGCACGCGCTGCAGCGGCTCACCACCAACATGGGCCAGCCCGGGAGCAGTCCGTTGCGCGTCACCTGCACGCCGACGCTGGCGCAGGTATTGCTGCCTGCCGCGATCGTGTTGCTGCGCAAGGCCTTCCCCGATGCAATCATCGAATTGTCCACGCAGCACTCGGCGGCGATGTGCGAATCGCTGACGCTGCGCGAAACCGACATCGGCCTGACCTTGCAGGATACCGGGCACCAGAACCTGCGGCAGAAAGTGCTGTGGCGCGGTCAGGTGATGGTGATCGCGCCGCCGGGATGGTGGCCGGAAGCCGAATTGGCCCAGCCGTTGCCGATCAGTGCACTGGCCGGCCAGCCCATGATCGGCATCACGGTGCGAGATGCACTGGGCAGCATGCTGCAAAGCCATCTTGCCCAGGTCAGCCCCGCGCCGCGCACCGCCGTTTCGGTACAAACCTATCAGTTGGCACAATCGCTGGTGGCGAAGGGCGAGGGGCTGGCGCTGGTCGATCTCTTCACGGCGCGCTGTGGCGGCACGCACAGCGTGCAGATGCGCCCGCTTCGGCCGCAGCTCGATGTCGTGTTGTATGCGATGCACCGGTCGGACAGCCCGCTGAACCCGGTGCAGAAGCGCTTTCTGGACCTGGTGAAACAGCTTGCGCAACGGATGCCGGTGCAAGGCTGAGATTCCATTCGCGAGCGGGTGAGGCGATCACGGCTACAACATTCGGTTATGTCACCTGCGCATTTTTTCATTGGCGACGCGGGCGCGTTGGTGGCTACGCTCGGCGAGTAAGGGGATATCTGCAGCGTCGACAGCAATGGGGTCCGCACGATCGTGCGGCGGCCAATAGCGCGGAGGAAATGTGATGAACAGAGGTGCCAAACGAGTCGTTCCGACCCTGCTGGCGGCATCGGTGTTGCTGGCATTGGCTGGGCCGGCCGCAGCGCAGGACACGCAAGCCACAAGCGGTACGGATCAGCAGCAGTCCGCGAAACCGTCGGAAAGGGCCAACCAGCCCGCGACCCTGTCGACCGTGGTGGTGACCGGTACGCGCGTGCTTGGCCGTACCTTGAAGGACTCGTTGCAGCCGGTCGACGTGGTATCCGGTGAAACGCTGCGGCAAACCGGGGCGTTCGATTTTGGCACGGCTTTGTCGCGCGCCATCCCGTCGCTGAACTTCCCGATGTCGCCGGCCTCGGACCTGGAAGCCTTCCAGCGTCCGTTCCAGTTGCGCAGCATGCCGCCTGACGAAGTGCTGGTGCTGGTCGACGGCAAGCGCTGGCATCCGGGCGCACTGGTGATGACCCTCGCCAACATCGGCGTGGGTTCGCAGGGCTACGACCTCAACACGATCCCGCTGTCTGCGGTCGATCACATTGAAGTGCTGCGCGATGGCGCTTCCGCGCAATATGGCTCCGACGCGATCGCGGGCGTGGTCAACGTGATCCTGAAAAAGGGCGCGCAGGGCGGCTCGGTCACGGCCACCGCCGGGCAGTATTCCGCGGGCGACGGCAGGACCTGGCGCGGGGCCGGCAACTTCGGCGTGGCACTCGGCGACAAGGGCTGGATGCGGTTCAGCCTGGAGGACGGCGGCCAGGATGAAACCAATCGCGCTGAACCGGATGTCAGGCCCGGCCTCACGCAGTACGGCACGCTGTTCCACTACGGTGTCGTGCCGTTCAAGGACTCCAACGCCCTGATCAACGGGCAATACGACATAACGCCCAACGTGCAGTTCTACGCGTACGGGCATTTCGGGCGGCGTGAAGGGACGCCGTACGACTTTTACCGTTACGGCCTCAATACGCCGTATCCGAAAAGCCCATGGCTGGCGATCAGCCCTTACCCGGATGGCTTCCTTCCGCACGAACGCGGTGTTTCAACCGACAACGCCCTGGTTGCCGGGTTGCGCGGATCGATCGACGGCTGGAATTGGGACGTCAGCGCGAATACCGGCGGCAACCGCGTTTCCTATTCGACGGAAAACACCACCAACTTCGCGATGCTGGCGGATTTCGGCACCAGCCCGACCGAATTCCACGACGGCATCCTGCGCGCGAAACAGCAGACGTTCGACGTCGACATCTCCAAGCCGCTGGACGTGAGCTGGTTGTCGCATCCGTTGAACGTCGCGTTCGGTACGCAGTGGCTGCGGCAGAGCTACAGCGTGGCACCCGGGGACCTCGGTTCCTACTACATCAGCACCACCCATGCCAACGCGACCGGCGGCGCGCAGGGCTTCGCCGGCTGGTCGCCGGCCGATGCCATTTCGGTGGCAAGGCACAGCCTGGCCGAGTACGTGCAGCTGGAATCGAACCTCACCGACGCCTTCGACATGTCGTTGTCGGCGCGTCATTCGAACTACTCGGACTTCGGCAGCAATACCTCGTACGCACTGTCCGGCCGCTATGAATTCTCCAAGGCTTTCGCGTTGCGCGGCACGGTTTCGACAGGATTCCGTGCGCCTACCCTTGGCCAGGAGCATTACTTCGAAACCTCGTCGACGTCGTTCGGCGCCGGCAACAACCTTGGCTTGCCTGAGGGCATCTATCTGCGCGGCATCGTGCCTTCGACCATGCCGCTGGCGCGCCTGCTGGGCGGCGAACCACTGAAACCGGAAAAGGCCAGGAACTACACGATCGGTGCGGTGTGGACACCGAACAATGCCTTCACCGCGACGCTCGACCTCTACCAGGTTACCGTCGACAACCGTATCGCGTTGTCCAGCACCATTCCCTTGACCACGCCGGCAGTGCTGGCTTATCTCGCGAGCCACGGCGTCACGGCTCCCGGCTACAGCGGCTTCAACTATTTCACCAATGCGGGCACGGTGCGCTCGCAGGGCATCGACCTGGTGACCACGTATCGCAGTGATTTCGGCAATGCCGGCAGCCTGATGACCACGCTGAGCGCCGACTACCACAAGAACAAGGTCACCAAGGTCGAACCGAATCCCACGATCCTCGATTCACTGGGTGTCAACTTCCAGCGCCTCAACCGCAACGCCATCAAGGGGCTGATGGCCGACGCGGCGCCACGCAGCAAGCTGATCCTGGACGAGCGCTACGACATCGGTAATTGGGAGGTCGGAGGTACCCTGACGCGCTACGGCAGTGTCACCAGCTACAGCTCGACCAGCTACCTGTTCGACCAGGTCTATTCGCCCGAGTGGACCCTGGATCTCAACGTGAACTATTTCATGGACAACTGGACCTTCACGCTGGGCGGCGACAACGTGCTCGACAACTATCCCGACAGAACCCGCGTGGGCCAGAATACCAACGGCGTGTTTCCGTATTCGCAGCTCTCGCCGTTCGGATTCAGCGGCGCGTATTTCTACGGCAAGATCGCGTACCGCTGGTAGGCGCGTTCGTTGTATGTTGGCGGACCCGCGCAGTCGCGCGGGTTTCGCATGGAGAGGGTTCGATGAAAGCGTTTCGCAGTCTGCTTTCAATTGCCGCGGTTGCATTCACCGCGGCGGCCTTCGCCGCCAGCGCGCCGGTTCCGGGCTTTCCGCCGGCCCTGCAGCCGGCCGATCTGGTGTTGCGCGACGCGACCATCGCCACGCTCGATCCGCTGCAGCCGGGAGCGCAGGCGCTCGCGATCCGCGACGGCAGGATCCTCGCTGTCGGCGACGATGAATCGATCTCGCATTACATCGGCAAGCAGACGAAAGTGCTGGACCTGCACGGTGCGTTCGTGACGCCGGGTTTCATCGAGGGTCATGGCCATTTGCTGGATACCGGCGAATCGCTGATGCAGATCAACGTCGGCAAGGCGGCCAACTGGGACGGCGTGGTCGCGATGGTGAAAGCCGCGGCCGCCAAGGCCAGGCCCGGCGAGTGGATCGTTGGCTACGGCTGGCTGGAGAGCAAATGGGATCGCGTGCCGCAGCCGAACCTGGGCGGCCTGCCGCTGCCGGCAAGTTTGGATGCCGTGTCGCCGAACAACCCGGTATTGCTGAACACCGCGAGCTTTCACGGTCTGTACGCCAATGCACTCGCGCTGAAACTCGCCGGCATCACCGACCAGACGCCCGACCCGGCCGGCGGAACCATCGTGCGCGACGCAAAGGGACATGCGATCGGCATGCTGAAGGACACCGCGGCGGACCCGGTGTATGCCGCGTACCGGAAATACCTCAAGGGATTGCCGCCGTCCGAACAGGCGGCGCGCCGCGAAAAGGCGTTGCAGCTCGCGGTGCAGAACGAGATCAGCAAGGGCATCACCAGTTTCGTTGACCAGGGCGAAAGCTTCGA
>DATFGL010000217.1:0-9093 GCA_035249465.1 Rhodanobacteraceae bacterium
CGACGCAGCGTTCTGGTGCGCTTTCAACGCGGCGCACAGCACGATCGATTCGTGGGCCTGCGCGAGCCCCCGATTGATGCCCTGCACATGGCCGAGCTTCGGCTCGAAGTACGCGTGCATACGTTGCGCTTCGGCATCGGAGCAGCCACCCCCCGCGGCCAGCCTCGGCAAATAGCCACCGGAAAACACGCCGGTACGCGCGACGATCTTGTCGTGGTGCGCGGTGAACCAGTTCCACAGGCTGTCGCGCTGCGCCACGGTGTCGCGTCCACCGCGCAGGATCATCGCCATCTCGCCAACTTTCACCTGCGGCGACAATGCGAAATCGCGTACCACGTCGGCTTCGGCGCCCTGCGCATGACTGAGCGCGCCGAGCATCGCATTGCGGCGGACCGGATCGGTGGTCTTCGGGATCCCTGCAACCAACTCATCGACCGCGGGCTTGCCCTGCTCTTCCACCGCCACCGACAAGGCCGTGCGCAGCAGGTCGGGGTTCGCGGCCATGAGATCGGGCAAGCCATCCTTGCCGGGCTTCAACGCCGCTTCGCCCTGCTTCAACAACGCCGCACGCACCGAAGGCAACTTGAATTCGAGGCCGAGGGTGCTCGCGAGTGAGCTGCGCATCAACACGTCGTCGGCTGACTCACCGGCGCGGCGTTGATAGCCGAGCGCTTCAAGCCGCGGCAGGTACGCCTTCGCCACCGCGTCGCGGATGGCGCCTTTCTGCGCCTCGGTCTGTGCTTCGTGATCGTAGATCCATTCGACCGTTTCCAGCGGGGCCAGCGCGATCTGGCGAACTTTCGACGGCGCCAATTCGCGCATCGCGGCCAGCACTTCCGCCGCATCCATGCCGCCGCGCCGGAAAGCCGCATCGACGGAATCGGCAAACGCCAGCTGTTCGCTGTCATTGCGCTGCGCGATCACTCTGGTGAGCGCCGCGCGATCGGCCCTGGCCATTTCGTAGCGGTAATAACCACTGCCGTTGGCGTTCGGCATGTACCACGCCGGGCACTGGCCGCCATCGATCTTCATTTCGGCAGTCTTCGTACTCAACATCTGGCACTGCACGCCGTTCGGGAAGCGCACGCACACGGGCACTCCCCACAAGCGATTCGGATCACCCGACGAACCCAGCGGCAGATAGCGGTTCTGCGTCAGTTCCAGCACCGCGGCACCTTTCGGCTTGCAATCCAGTTTGGTGGCGACCAGCGGCACGCCATTCTGGTCCAGGAAACTCTTGAACGCCTTCCTGAAGGCGTCGCCCTTTCCGGACGCGGTCGCGATCGCGTTCACCAGGTCATCCGCGTTGGCGTTGCCGAACGCGTGCGTCTTGATGTACGCCTGCATGCCCTTCTGGAACACTTGGGGGCCGACGAAGTTCTCGAACATGCCGAGGACCGCGGCGCCCTTCTGGTAAGTGATGTCGTCGAACGCGGTCTCGATGTCGCCGTTGCCGGTGATCGGCTGGCGGATCATGCGCGCGCTGGCAAGGCTGTCGTTCTGCATCGCGCGCTGCCCGCCTCCGATGCGATCGAGATGCGCGTGCCAGTCGGGGTGGATTTCACCTTCGATCTTTTGCTGCATCCAGGTGGCGAACGATTCGTTGAGCCAGATGTCGTTCCACCAGTCGAGCGTGACGGTGTCGCCGGTCCACTGGTGCGCCAGCTCATGCGCGATGACGTTGAAAGTGCTGCGCACCGCGCTGGGCGCAGAATCCTTCTCCAGCAGCAACAGCCAATCGCGGAAGGTCACCAGCCCCGCGTTTTCCATCGCGCCGGCCGAGAAGTCCGGCAACGCGGCGAGATCGAGTTTGCCGAACGGATAGCCGAAACCGTAATACGCTTCTTCGTGCTCGATGATCCCCGGCACCATCGCCAGCGCGCGCTGCATCTTCGGGCCGTTGCCCTTGGTCGCGATCCCGCGCACCGGGACAGGTTCCGTACGCCACTGGTTCGGTGGAATGGTCGGGCCGTTGACGATGTCCCACGGACCCACCGCCCACGCATACAGATACGTCGGCAACGGCCTGGTTTGCGCGAAGGTGATGGTCTTCCAGCCCTGCCCGGCCGGCTTGTCGCTGGTCTCGGCCGCGTTCGCGACCGCCTTGTCGGCGTCGGGAATCGTGAGCGACAAATCCAGCGGCGCCTTGAAGCCCGGTTCGTCGAAACACGGGAACGCGAGCCGCGCGCTGATCGGCTCCATCTGCGTCATCGCGTACGCGTTGCCTGCGAACACTACCTTGTAATAACCCTGCAGCGTGCCGTTGTACGGCGCGGTGAAATCGAACTTCAGCTTGAGCTTCTGCGGCTGTAGCGTCGCGCCGAAATCGACGCGCGCGACACCCGCATGCTCGGCGTCCTGGGTCACGGCGCCGTCGTACCTGCCGGTGTGCGTCTTGCCACGCGCGTCGGTGATGGCGACGCGGGAAACACTGAGGTCCTTGCCGTGCAGCCAGAGGTAATTCGAGGCCTTCTTCAGGTCGACCGCGATCGTGACGCTGCCGCTGTAGCCCGGCTGCTTCGGATCGCTCTTGATCGCAAGGTCGTAGGATTCCGGCACGGCCCAATCAGGCAATCGCGTGAGCGGCGGCGTTTGCGTGACCTCCGCGGCCGTCGCGTGTTTTGGCGCCGTCCGGGGCGGCTTTGCCAGCGCCACGCCGGCGCAGGCCAGCAGCCCCACCATCGCTGCCTTGTAGATCGTCCGCATCGCATTGCACTCCGTGCCGAATGAACAACGGGGGAGTGCAGCATGCATCCGCGTGCGTCGCAAGTGATGGAAGTATCGCCCCGTCGGATTGCCGCGACGGGGCGGAGGTTCAGGCCGCCTCGCGTGCCGGAATCCGGCGTGCGGCGTCCTGCTGTTGCTAGGCTCGCGCGTCCTGCGCTCGCCAAGCGACCCCGCCCTCGGCGTCCTGCGTCGGGCGTTCGGCGATGCAGCCGATGCCATTCAAGGCATCGGCTAACGGCATCGCCTCACCCAGCACCACCGCCACGGCATGGATCACCGCCGCAATGCGCGCGGCGCTTTGCACCGCCTGCGCGGGCACGTCGTGCTTGCGCAGCGTGCGCTCGTGCGAAGCCACGCAACTACCGCAGCCATTGATCGCCGACACGGCCACTGAAGCCAGGTCGAAGTCGACCTTGTCGCAGCCGGGGTTCGCCATCGCGTTCATGCGCAGGCCGGCGCGCAGCGTGCCGTATTCGTCGTTCTCGACCAGATGCAGGAAGCGGTAGTAGATGTTGGTCATGCCCATCAACGCCGCGGCGGTGCGCGCGCCGTCGAGTTCCTTTTCATCGACATGTTGCGAAGCGAATTGCGTGATCGCTTCGGTCAACGGCGCGTGGCGGGATGCGATCGCGGATGCCAGTGCGACCAGCGCGATCTGCTTCTGCGAAAGTCCCGGCGCGCCGCCCTCGCTCAACACCGATTCAAGGTTGAGGCGGAGATCCTTGGCGTAATCGGGCAGGACGGATTTGATTCGTTCCAGGTTCATGACAGGCTCCTTGGTTTCGTTGGGACTCGCCTGAAGAATGCGGCGGGATCGCTCCCGCCGCAGGGGTGCCCGTGCCGCTGGAGAGGGGCGGCGCGAGCCGTGCGCGAACGCCTCACGCGGCCTTCAGGGTTTCCTCGCCCTTGTTCCAGTTGCACGGGCAGAGTTCGTCGGTCTGCAGCGCATCCAGCACGCGCAAGACTTCCGCCGGGTTGCGGCCGACCGAACCTTCGGTGACGTACACGAAGCGGATCACACCTTCCGGATCGACCAGGAACGCGGCGCGTTTGGCCACGCCTTCATCGTCGAGGATACCGAGCGCGCGGGTCAGATCCTTGTTGATGTCGGCGAGCATCGGGAACGGCAGGTCGCGCAGGTCCTTGTGGTCGCGGCGCCAGGCCAGGTGCACGAACTCGGAGTCGGTACTGGCGGCGAGGATCTGGCAATCCCGATCCCGGAATTGGCTGTCGAGATCGGCGAAGCCCTTGATCTCGGTCGGGCACACGAAGGTGAAATCCTTCGGATAGAAGAACACGCACGTCCACTTGCCCTTGTACGTGTTGTTGTCGATCTCTGTGAAAGCCTTGTCGAGGCTCTCGATGGACACGGTGGCTTTGAGGTTGAAATGCGGGAAGTTGTTGCCGACGGTAAGCATCGCAAAGCTCCTTTTGGTTGAAAAGATTGGACAGGCGGGGCGTGCCGCCGTTCCTGCCAACCAAGATACGTACCGTACATTGATATGTCCAATCGATTGTTGGAATACAGTTGATAGATGGTGTATATTGGCATGTGGACCCTCGATCAGAAGTTCGCAATGAACCTGCGTGACTTGCACTACCTCATCGCCCTCGCCGACCACAAGCACTTCGGCCGTGCCGCCGAAGCCAGCTTCGTCAGCCAGCCGACCTTGTCCACCCAGATCAAGAAACTGGAAGACGAACTCGGCGTCACGCTGGTCGAGCGCACGCCGCGCAAGGTGCTGCTGACCGAGGTCGGCCGGCAGATCGTGGCGCGGGCGCGCGAGGTGCTGAACGAAGTCGAGCAGATCAAACGCATCGCGCATCGCGACCGCGACCCCGAGGCAGGCTCCCTGCGCCTCGGCATCTTTCCAACGCTCGGCCCTTACCTGTTGCCGCACGTCCTCGGCACGATCCGCGACCGCTTCCCGCGTCTGGAGTTGCTGCTGGTCGAGGAAAAAACCGCCGAACTGGTGCAGCGCCTGCGCGAAGGCAAGCTGGATGCCGCGATCCTCGCGCTGCCGGTGCATGACGACACCCTGCACGCGGAATTCCTGTTCGAGGAACCGTTCCTGCTGGCGGCGCCGGATGAGCACCCGCTGGCCGGGCGCAAACTCCTGAAGATGGCCGACCTCGAGGACGAACACCTGTTGTTGCTGGAAGACGGCCACTGCCTGCGCGATCAGGCGCTCGAAGTGTGCCGCATGTCCGGTGCCGGCGAGAAACAGGGTTTCCGCGCCACCAGCCTCGAAACCCTGCGCCATATGGTCGCCGCCAATGTCGGCGTCACCCTGCTGCCGGTGCTCGCGGTGCAGCCGCCCATCGCGCACACCGGCAACGTGCACCTGACACCCTTCCGCGGCCACGCGCCCAGCCGGCGGATCGCAATGTTCTGGCGGCGCAGCTCGGCAATCCACGGGTTCCTGCTGCAGCTGTCGGAAGTCTTCAAGAATCTCCCACCCGAACTGCTCGATCCCGCCACCCTGCCCAACCCGCCCATTGAGAAACTGTCGCGTCGTCGGTATGTTGGCAGCAGGAATCACTCGAAGGACTGACATGCCCCCCCGCTCATCCATCACCCTTTCCCGGCTGGACGTCGAACGCATCGAAAAGCTGCTGGAAGCGCCGGCGCTGCGCGATTCGCCGACGGCGGCCAAGCTGCGCGCCGAGTTCGATCGTGCCGATATCGTCGAGCCCGCGGCCATGCCGCACGACGTGGTCAGCATGAACTCCTCGGCCGACTGCGTGGACGAATCCAGCGGCAAGCACCACACGCTGACGCTGGTGTACCCCAAAGACGCGGACGCCGATGCCGGCAGGATTTCCGTGCTGGCGCCGGTCGGCAGCGCGCTGCTCGGCCTGCGCGTCGGCCAGAGCATCGACTGGCCGGGACAAGGCGGCCGCACGCTCAAACTCAAGGTCACCGCGATCCACTACCAGCCGGAAGCCGCGGGCGACCTGCATCGTTGAGCCGCCATGGGATAGCGTCAGGCTATCGTACCGATCGGATCAATCAATTTCATTTGATGCCTGGTTCGGACTAGGGTTACCCAGTCGGCATCAGGCCGCGCACGCACACCACACCGGAGGTAAAACGCCATGGCAAAAAACCTGAAAGGCTCCAAGACCGAGCAGAACCTCAAAGACGCTTTCGCGGGCGAATCGATGGCCAACCGCCGTTACCTGTACTTCGCCTCCAAGGCGGATGTCGAGGGCTACAACGATGTTTCCGCGGTGTTTCGTTCCACCGCGGAAGGCGAAACCGGCCACGCACACGGCCACATGGAATACCTGGAAGCCGTGGGCGATCCCGCCACCGGTCTGCCGTTCGGCGAAACCCACGCCAACCTGAAGAGCGCGATCGCGGGCGAAACCCACGAATACACCGACATGTATCCCGGCATGGCCAAGTCCGCGCGCGACGAAGGTTTCGAGGAAATCGCCGACTGGTTCGAGACGCTGGCCAAGGCCGAACGCTCGCACGCGAACCGTTTCACCAAGGCGTTGAACGACTTGGGGTAGGTATGGTTCCGCTCGTCCCGCGAGCGAGCTACTTTCTTTCCCGGGAAGGTATCCAAAGCCATCGCGCTGTGCCCACTCGCTCCGGGAGAAGGTGGCGCGAAGCGCCGGGTGAGGATTCGAATTTCACGAAATCCCGAATGACATCCCTGTCGTGGTTCCGCGCGCATCCAATGCGCGCGGGTGACTTTTGTTTCGGCAAAAGTCACCAAAACCATTGCGCCGGGCATGACGGTTTCGCCAACGTCGTGTCGGCGAAACTACCCTTGGTGCTCGTCGAACGGCAGCCGCGCCGAACTCGGCCATCCATGGCCTCGGACATGCGGCGCTTGCTCTGCCGTTCGGCTGTGCGCCGCGGCGTCACGCAACGTCGCGCAATTCCCTTTGTTGCCGGCCTTCCTTGGCCTCTGTCCCTGCAAGAAATGCTGCCTTGAGGATTGCGCGAAATGTCGAACGAAACGACTGGCAAGCGCGAAGGCAATCTGGAAGCTCCGACCCGCCATCCGCTGGACCAGGATGACCCCGAGTTCTTCGACCAGGCCGCGCTCGAAAAGGAAATGGAGCGCATCTTCAACATCTGCCACGGCTGCCGCCGTTGCGTCAGCCTGTGCCACGCATTCCCCACCCTGTTCGACCTGATCGACGCGTCGGAAACGATGGAGATCGACGGTGTGGACAAGGTCGGCTACGGCAAGGTGGTCGAACAATGCTATCTGTGCGACCTGTGCTACCAGACCAAGTGCCCATACGTGCCGCCGCATCCATGGAACGTGGACTTCCCGCATCTGATGCTGCGCGCCAAGGCATTCAAATTCGAGCGTGAAGGCACTTCGCTCGGCAACAAGCTCCTGTCCGATACCACCACGGTGGGCCGCCTCGCCGCACGCCCGGTGATAGCAGAAACCATCAACGCGCTGAATCGCAGCAAGCCCGCGCGCAAACTGCTTGACAAGACGCTGCACGTGCATCCGGATGCCGAGGTGCCGGCGTACAAGCATCCGCGTGCGCGCAAAAAACTGCGCAAGCTCGATGCTGCGGGAACGGCCACGGCCACCAGCAGGACTCGCGGCAAACTCGCGATTTTCGCCACGTGTTACTGCGACAGCGTGTTGCCGAGTGTCGTGGACGATCTCGCCGCGGTGCTGGCCCACAACGGTATTCCGGCCAGGCTGGTGTCGAAGGAAGTCTGCTGCGGCATGCCCAAGCTGGAGTTGGGCGATCTCGGTTCGGTCACGAAATACAAGAACGAAAACATTCCGGTGTTGGCCGAAGCCGTGCGCGCCGGCTTCGACCTGACCGCCGCGATCCCTTCCTGCGTGTTGATGTTCAAGCAGGAACTGCCGTTGATGTTTCCGGAGGACGAAGACGTGAAGCTGGTGCAGCGCGCATTCTTCGATCCCTTCGAATACCTGGCCGAACGCCACGCGGCCGGCATGCTGAAAACCGATTTCAAGACATCGCTGGGCAAACTTGCATGGCACGTTGCGTGTCACCAACGGGTGCAGAAGATCGGTCCGAAGACGCGCGACATCCTGTCGCTGGTGCCGGACACCGAAATCGTCACGATCGAGCGGTGTTCGGGTCACGACGGCACCTACGGCGTCAAGACCGGTACCTACACGCTGTCACGCAGGATCGCCAAGCCGGTCGAAGCACGGATCCGGGACTCGGGCGCGGCGACCCTCACCAGCGACTGCCCGATGGCCGGGGCACATCTCGCGCACGGCCTGAACCAACAGCCCACGCAGCAACATCCGCTGTCGCTCTTGCGCAAGGCCTATGGAATCTGAGATGAACCCGTTGACTCCCGGCGACCTGCTTTCCCTCGAAGCCTACGCCAGGCAGCGCGCGGATTTCCGTGCGCGCGTGCTGGCCCACAAGCGCGACCGCAAGGTGCGCATTGGAGAGCACGTGACATTGCTGTTCGAGGATCGTCTGACCATCCAGTACCAGATCCAGGAAATGCTGCGCGCCGAGAAGATTTTCGAACCGGATGGCATTGCCGAGGAACTCGAGACCTACAACCCGCTGGTCCCGGACGGCATGAACCTCAAGTGCACGATGTTGATCGAGTACGACGATGTCGAGGTGCGCAAGCGCGAACTGTTGCGTCTGCGCAACGTCGAGCACGCCGTGCAACTGGCCGTCGCGGGCCATGCGCCGGTCGCGGCCATCGCCGATGAGGACCTGCCTCGCAGCAACGACGAAAAAACCGCAGCGGTGCATTTCCTGCGCTTCGAGCTGGACGCGGGCATCATCACCGGTTTCAAACGCGGCGCCGACGTGGTTTTCCGGATCGAACATCCCGATTACCGCGCCGATGCGCTGCTGACCGGGGCACAGCAGAAAGCGCTCGCGGCAGACTTCGCGTGAGCCTCAGCGCGTCAGGATGCGCCGCGGCTTGACCGGCAACTTGCCGCGCCAATACTGCAGCAACACGAACCCGCCGACCGCGCCCCCGAGATGCGCGAAATGGGCGACCCCCTCCTGGCTGCCTGTGACACCCAGGAACAATTCCAGAAGGATGTAGCCGATCACGAACACCCACGCCGGCATCGGGATCGGCAGGAAGATCAGGAACATCTTCAAGCGCGGATACATCACGCCGAACGCCACCAGCAACCCGAATATCGCACCGGATGCGCCGAGTGTCGGATAAAAACCGTGCATGAAATATTGCGCGACCAACATGTGCGCGATCGCCGCGGTCACCGCGCAGAAGAAGTAGTAGAATGTGTAGTGCTTCGTGCCCAGCAAATGCTCGATCGGGCCGCCGAACATCCACAACGCGAACATGTTGAAGAGGATATGCGTCCAGCCGCCGTGCAGGAACGCGTAGGTGATGAC
>DATFGL010000218.1:0-20016 GCA_035249465.1 Rhodanobacteraceae bacterium
CTCCCCGCCAAACCGCTCCGCGCCCACCTTCGTCAGCGCCGCCGTCAGCGTCGTCTTGCCGTGGTCCACGTGCCCGATCGTCCCCACGTTCACGTGCGGCTTCTTGCGTTCGAATTTCTCTTTGGACATGACTCGATCCTCGACTGGAACCTTGCATTGATCTGACAGCGGCAAGCCGCGAATGGTGCTCACAACAGGAATCGAACCTGTGACCTCTTCCTTACCAAGGAAGTGCTCTACCGACTGAGCTATGTGAGCCAAAGCCTGGGCATCCTGCGTTTGTTTCAGCCGTCATCCATGACGGCAAAGATCAAGACCCGCATCCATGCCGGACTTTTCACAAGCGCTTGCGAAAACGGTCGCGACAAACGGCGCCACGTTTTTCGCTTCGACGCGTCCTGCGCCGCTGTCCTGATTCGCACAATTCAATGGAGCGGGAGACGGGAATCGAACCCGCACCATCAGCTTGGAAGGCTGAGGTTCTACCATTGAACTACTCCCGCATCCGGGGTGACCTCTGGCGGAGTTCTCGACTCCGTTGCATGAAGCTGGTGGAGGGAGGTGGATTACTCGTCTCGTCCCTGAGACTCGCCCCTCCGGGGCTGCGCCGCTTCGCGTCGCGTTCCGATTCGCTCCCGGCGAATCGGTCGAACCGTCACTTCATTTCGGTGGTTTTCATCCACCTCGGCGAAGCCTTCCGCGTTGTTGAAGCTGGTGGAGGGAGGTGGATTCGAACCACCGAAGGCGTAAGCCAGCAGATTTACAGTCTGCCCCCGTTGGCCGCTTGGGTATCCCTCCGACAAGGTTTGGTTGAATTGATCGCGCTTCGGCTCCGATTTGCACTTTCACACTTCCACAACCCCCAACTTCCGCGCCGCGAAAGTTCGCCCCCTTGACTCAAGAGGCTGGAGATCAAAAGCCTCGCGTCGCGCGCTCAGTTCCCTGCACCGACACGAAGAACCCGGCGATGTTTGATAACACCCGGGTTTCAACGATTTGCACCACAAAGACCGCGTATTTTTACGGCTAACGGCTCACAAGTCAACCGTCGCCGAGTCAACGGGATTTGCCATCACCTCCGACCCGCCCGCACGGCGACCGGGCATCGACAAACCGGTTCAAACCAGAGCGCAGGGGCCACAAAGCCAGCGCTGAGGCCAAATCCACCTCTTTGTTGACCGATTTCACAATCCGGTTACAGATATGACGACTGCGTCACATCTGTAATCAATTGTTCCGGCCCTGTCAGTTGGCATGGATCGTGTACCCGTGCTGGCCGAACCCGACAAGCAAACCGAAAAGTCGGGACCACCAACCCTTTTCCGGAGAGATTGACCCATGAAACTGAAATCCAACCTGCTGGCCACCGCCCTTGCCGTTGCTTGCGGTGCTCTGGTCCTCGCGCCGACTGCCTTCGCGGCACAGGGCGGTACCCCGGATGGCACGATCACCATCAACGGTGTGGTCGCGGCCAACACCTGCACCGTGACCGTGGGCGGTGGTTCCGGCAACACCATCACCCTGCCGACCGTCTACACCAGTTCCCTGGGCGCCCCCGGCAGCTTTACCGGCACGACACCGTTCTCGATCAGCGTCAGTGGCTGCGATCAGAACCTCACCAGCGTGTACACCTACTGGTCAGGCGCCAACATCGCGGGCGACGGCAACCTCAAGAACACCACCGTGGGCGGAACCAATGCCGAGGTCCAGTTGCTGAACGGAGACAATTCGACCATCGCCCTGAATGCCGCCCAGGGCGCCCAGAACAGCAAATCCGTGACCATGACCGCCAGCGGCGGCAGCACCAGCGCAACCTTGAATTACAAGGCGCAGTACTACGCCACGGCAGCGGCCACCGCGGGCAAACTGAGCACCACCGTCAGCTACACGATGGTCTACCAGTAAGCCTCAGGCGTTTCGCCGCGACCCGGATGGCCGCGGCGAAACATCCGGATTGACCGCGCGGCTCCACTCCGCGCCAGGAGCACCGTTCATGACACGTTTCCTGTGCACTGCTTTCGCGGTGATGGTCGCTTTGTGCCTGTTTATGGCAGCCGCCCATGCCGATGTCGTCATCGGCGGCACCCGCGTGGTGTTTCCGGCCCATCAGGGCGAAGTCACGTTGCGCCTGTCCAACGAGGGTGACCGTCCAGCGCTGGTCGAAGCCTGGATCGACACGGGCAACCCGGACTCGACGCCCGACAGCGTCAACACACCGTTCCTGATCACGCCGCCCCTGTTCCGGATGGAGCCCCACAAGGATCAGAGCCTGCGCATTCTTTATGTTCAGAGTGGAAAGCCGCTGGCAACCAGCCACGAGACGCTGTTCTGGTTGAACGTGCTGGAAATCCCGCCCAGGCCTGCTGGTGCGATGGCGGACAAGAACACCTTGCAATTCGCAATCCGTTCGCGCCTGAAACTGTTCTACCGTCCGGCCAACCTGCCCGGCGATCCCCTGAAGGCCTCAGACCAGCTCACCTTCAAGGCCGTGACCGATGGGCATGGCGCGGCGCTGGTGGTGCACGACCCGACGCCCTACTACATCACCATCAGCAAACTCTCCCTCGGTACCGACGGCAAGCCGCTCGCCGGGGCCGCGGGCATGGTTGCCCCCTTCGGCGACCTGCGCCTGCCGTTGCAAGGCATGGCGCGGGCCCCACCCGCCGGCACGCCGGTGGTGTTCACGACGATCGATGATTACGGCGCGGGCGATGCCCACAAGGGTGTCGTCACGCAATGACGCGCACGCGCGCCAGCCACGCTTCCGCCCCGGCGTTGAAATACGCAACGCTCGCGCTCGCCTGTTGCACGGCGCTCGCGGGGACGGGCTGGATCCAGCCGGCGCACGCTGCCGCGGCCGACGGCGGTTTAGCGGAATTCGACCGCAGCATGCTGGCCGGTGGCGGCCGGGATGCCACCGATATCGCGCGTTTCGAACACGGCAATCCGGTGCTCCCGGGTATCTACAACCTGGATGTCTACGTCAACCGGAATTGGGTAGGCCGGTTGGACGTCCGGTTTGCCGTGCAGGCAACCGGCACGAGTGCCGTGCCGTGCATCAGCGCCGACCTGCTCGACCGCATGGGTCTGGCGCCCTCGAAATCCGCCAATGCCGCCGTCGCGCAACTGAAATCCCCCGATGCCTGCGTGCAGCTGGCCGATTTGATACCGGGCGCAAGGTTGTCCTTCGACATGTCGGACCTGCGGCTGGATGCCAGCATCCCGCAGGCGTACATGGGCCAGACGCCGCGTGGCTACGTCAACCCGGCCGCCTGGAATGCGGGTGTACCGGCGTTCCTGCTCAACTACAACTTCAACAGCTATCACGCCACCAGTTCCGGCCATGGCCAGACCAGCACTTACCTCGGCCTGCGCGCCGGGCTGAACATCGGTGGCTGGCAGCTGCGCCAGGACAGCACCGTTGCCTGGCAATCCGGTTATGCGGGCACGCCGGGACAGCGCCATTGGCACAACATCGACGCCTACGCGCAACGTGCCCTGCCCAGGCTGCGCGCCAAGATCACCGTGGGCGACAGCTTCACCGACGGCGCGGTGTTCGACAGCGTCGGGTTGCGTGGCGTGCAACTGGCCACGGACGACCAGATGCTGCCGCAGTCATTGCGTGGCTACGCACCGGTGGTGCGTGGCATCGCGGACACCAACGCCAGGGTCACGGTGAGCCAGAACGGCGTGCAGATTTACCAGACCACCGTGGCACCCGGTCCGTTCGTCATCCGGGATTTGTATCCCACCGGCTACGGCGGCGATCTCGATGTGACGGTGACCGAAGCCGATGGCCGCCAGCACAGCTTCTCGGTTCCCTATGCATCGGTCGCGCAACTGCTGCGAGCCGGTGTCACCCGTTTCGACGTGGCCACCGGCCAACTGCGCGACATCAACCTGCAGGACAAGCCCGGCGTCGTGCAGGCTACGGTGCAGCATGGCTTCAACAACTTCCTCACCGGCTACGCGGGCGTGCAGGGTTCCGAAGGCTATGCCGCGGCCCTGGTCGGCGGCGCCTTCAATACCCGCCTGGGTGCGCTGGCGGTGGACATCACCCAGGCCCACGCGAGCATTCCGGGCTACGGTACGCACAACGGCCAGAGCCTTCGCATCACCTACAGCAAGCTCATCCCGGAAACCGACACCTCGCTGGCGGTTGCCGCCTACCGCTACTCCACCAGCGGTTTCCTGAGCCTGCTCAATGCCGAGTCGGCGCGCGACTATGCACGGCACGGCCTCAGTGCGCTGCAATATCTGCCATCCGCCATTCCGATGACCGACGGCGTGCCCTTGCTCAACCTGCTCACGCCTGCCCAACGCGCGGCGTTGGGGGGCACCGTCTACAATGGCAACAACCTGTACACGGCGCGTGGCCTGCTGCAACAGCGCGACCGGTTCACGCTCAGCCTCAACCAGCAGCTGGGCAGGACTGGCGGCTCGCTGTACGCCACCGCCTCCATCAACGACTACTGGAACCGCCAAGGGCGCGACACCCAATTCCAGGTCGGTTACAACAACCATTTCAAGAGCGTGTCCTGGGGCATATCCGTAACCCGCGGGCGCACGCCGTTCGGCGGCTACGACAACCAGGTTTTCCTGAACGCCAGTCTGCCCCTGGGCCACGGCGGACACGCACCCAGCCTTTCGTTCAACATCAGCCATGACACCACCACCGGCACCCAGGAACAGGCCGTGCTCAACGGTTCCGCCGGCGCATGGAACCAGTTCACGTACAGCGCCACCGCTTCGCATGGCAGCGACGGCATCGGCAACACCCTCAGCGTGAATGCCGGCTACCGCAGCCCGTACGCCGTGTTCAGCGCCAGCGCCGGCAAGGGCAACAATTACTCGCAGGAATCCTTCGGTGCCAGCGGCGCGGTAGTCGCGCACCAGGGCGGCATCACCTTCGGCCAGCCGATGGGTGACACCGTCGCCATCGTGCGTGTACCCGGCGCTACTGGCGCGCACATCCTCAACGCACCGGGCGTCCGCGTGGACCGCTCCGGTTACGCCTTGGTGCCCTACCTCACGCCGTACCAGCTCGACACCATCCAGATCGACCCGCAGGGCCTGCCGCTGGGCGTGCAGCTGGACGCCACCAGCGCGCAAGTAGCACCCTATCAAGGCGCGGTGGTGATGGTGGATTTCAAGAGCAAGTCCGGCCAGGCGCTGATTGCGCGCATACGCATGGCCGACGGCAAACCGGCGCCATTCGGCGCGCAGGTATTCAACGCCAAGGGCGAAGCGCTCGGCGTGGTGGGACAAGCCGGCCTGACGCTGTTGCGCGGCGTCGGCGATTCGGGACGGCTGGCAGTGAAGTGGAACGATGCACAAGACACGGCGCAAACGTGCTCGTTCCGCTACGCGCTTCCGGCAAAGGCACGAGGCAACACCACGGACTACCGGCAAGTTCAAGTCATCTGCAACAAGACTGTCCCGGCGTCGAAGTCGCCGGTGGAGAAAGCGCCATGATCCACGCAACTTGCGCACGTGCACCCAGTCCCAAGCCACGCGCGCAGCGCGAGCGGTTCCGGATGCCCGCCAAGTCGCTGGCCATGCTGGCACTGGCCTTGTTGCTGTTGACCCTTGCCGGCCGGGCGCGTGCCGATTGCGATTACACCAACCGTCCTGGCTCGGTCACGTTCACGCCGCCGGCGACCATCACGTTGCCGAACAACCCGCCCATCGGCACCATCCTGTGGACGTCGTCGCCTATTTCTCCCGCGAGTTATCCCACGCTCAGGTGCGTAAACACAACCAACAGCGGCGTGGTCAATCTGATCGGGGGCGCGCCCGGCAGCGACGACACCCTGTTCCCTAGCAATGTTGCCGGCTTGTCTTATCGACTGCTGCACCCGGATGCGTCGAGCCCCCTGCAGGCATATCCCAACGAAACCATTTCACCCGGCACATACGACTTCAGCGTAGCCGCAGCACTGCAACTGGTCGTGACCGGGACGATCACTCCCGGCAGCGTGCTGACGGGCGGCCAACTCGCGCAATGGAATGTCGACATGTGCCTGTTCGCAGGCGAGAGCAGCAACTGCAAACAACCGCAGGGCCCCAAACCCGTCGAGGTCTTCAATACTTCCAGCATCACCTTCGTCGCCCCCGCCTGCACCGGCAATTCTCCCACCGTGACGCTGCCCACGGTTTACGCCTCGGCGTTCACCGGTACCGGGACGACCACGGGACAGACGCCCTTTACCGTGCAGTTGACATGCACTGCGGCATCCACCGTTTCCATCACCCTGTCGCCGGGCCAATCCGTGGGGCTTGACAGTTCCGGTGTCACCGGTTCAACCGGTACCTCACAAAAAGTGGGCGTGCAGTTGCTCCAGGCCGATGGCTCCACACCCATCCAGTTCGGCAACGCGTACCCTGCCGCAACGACACCCAGCGGCAACAGCGCCCCGAGCCTGACCTTCTACGCGCGTTACTACCAGACCGGCTCGCCGGTGGTGCCCGGCACGGTCACGGCAACCGCCACCTACATATTGACCTATCAATAGCGCGCGCAGCACCGCGCGTGGCATGCGTGAGTCGCAGGCGACCCGCCAGCCCGCGGACCAGGGGCGGTTCGCCGGTGGGTGGCTGGCATGAGTGCTCCGAACCGCCTCGCGCCCTCCCGCCCGCCAGAGACACGCCGTGCATCATCGATAGACGATTTCCAGTACACGAAAATCCGATTCGTGGATCGTCTGCACGGTCTCGCGCTGGCTGATCAACGGTTGATGCGGATGCGTTCCACCTGCCGGCGGGACTACCCCACCCGTGAATGCCAACGTCCGCGCGTCCGCGGTGATTTCCACGGCCGGGCCGGCCATCGCACCGGCGATAAGGGCAAGAACCAGGACGATGCGATCCATGTCATTCCCACCATTGCATGCTGAATCTCTCGACAGAACCAGGTGAATGTGAATTCAGCGAAGCGCATTACATGGGGCAGACGTGGGTTACTTTCTTCCTTGGCAAGCCATGTTTTCGCACATTGGCTCACATTTTCATCATCTGAATACGATTTCATGGACGGGCAGAGGCGTACGAGGCGCATCGGGCCTCCGGCGCAACCGCAGGAATCAACGCGTCGCGCCCCCATTGATGCCATCCAGGACCAGCCCCGTTGCAGGCGGGCCATCTTGGTGGAAAGGGTTTGCTCGAATTCGGCGCTGCCATCCGCCGCGATGTGGTAGCGCGCACCGTAGGCGTTGCAGCCGGCCCTTCAGGAGGCCCGCCCATCGCGCAAGCGCAAGGTCGCAGTGACTCCCTCGGGGGCCGGCGCGACACCGAGTTCGACGAAATACCACTGGCTGCCTTCGAGACTGCCGAGATCCGTGTTCGTTGACGCGGATCACGGAGCAGCGGACGCTGCTTTCGCCGGCACGGAGTCACGCGCAACCTGCGCGGCGCTGCAGCCAACAGCCACCACCGCCATCAACAGCATGGGGATTGGACGCATGGCAAGGGCCCCTCGTGGCGGTGCTGCCGACGCCACCCCGGGCCGCCTGAATCAAGGTTCTGCTGCGCCCGCACCGATCAGGTTGCCAAGCGAAACGCGACCACCTGGCGCCTGGGTACCGGAACGCTCCACCGGTTGTCCGTCGACAACGTCGATATGCTTCACGAACGTGGCGTTCTCCACCGTGCAATCGGGCAGATGCAAACGGCTTCGGGTACCGACGCCGGTCACGGCGTATCCATCGAGGTCCAGAGGTTTGCCCGTCGTCACACGATCCTTCAGATACGCACCCAGCCCCTGCCGTCCACCCGTGCGTTCGAGGTCGCGCAATTTCTTCGGTACCACGATCCAGGCGTGGCCATCCGCATGCCAGCTCAACAAACGTGCATCGCCGTTTGCATCCACAAGCAGCGCGCTGTCCTGATCCACGCCCAATCCGGAGATCGCGGCGGTGTGATGATCTTTCGCCACGCGCGCGACGAACGCCAGCAACCGGCCCAAGCGGTCGCGTTGCGCAAAGTGCGTGTCGGTGATGATGCCGCGCATCAGCGTCAATGAAACGAAGTGATCGACCAGCGTGACCGCCGATCCGGCCGGATCGTGCAACGCCTCCGGCGAGGTGATGCTGCCGCCGTCCATCGCACCGTAACCCCATTCGCCCAGGATCGCTAGTCCCGCGCTGGTGCCGCCGAGCGGTTTGCCCGCGCGCACGTGCGCGTTGATCAACGCGTTGAGCGGCGTGCCTTTCCAGAAACGCACGTAATTGGCCTGGTCGCCACCGGCGATGAAGATGCCGTCGGCGTGTTTCACGATCGCCAGCACGCGCGGATCGCTGGCCGGTGCGCGCGCGTGGAATACCAATGTTTGCACCGACGCGACGCCACCGACATCGTGGTAGATATATTTCTGCAACGCGTCGTCACCGGACGCGCGCAGGATCACGATGTGGCCGTGCCCCGCCTGCGCGGCAAACCACTCGAACGCTTTGTCGATCTCGCGACCGCCACCCATCAGCAGCAGCCCGGGCGATGTCTTGCCCGGTGTTTTCGCCGCGGCGTTGCCGACGGAAAAAGACTCGTACCCCGTGGTTTTGCCTTGTGCCCACGCGCAGGCTGCCGGACTCAGCAGCAGCATGCACGCCAGTAGCGACCCAAGCAGGTCGCGCCAAGTTCGAAGCTTCACACCCGGCCCTCCATGATCATCGGACGCAACGCCACGGCCGCCCTTCGACGGTCGCGGGCGCGTCCCTCGTGCCACACAACAGCAGACGAAGCGGACGCGGGTTTCCCCCATGCCTGTCGAAACCCGCCCGCGGCGCCACGTGTTGCGTTATGGTCGCGCCATGGGGAACGCGATCGACGGATGGTTTGTACGCGAGGTGCTTGTGCACGAACAGGCGCTGATGCGTTTTCTGCGCCGCAACTGGCGTGACCAGGACGAAGTGCCCGACCTGCGCCAGGAGGTCTACGCGCGCGTGTACGAGGCGGCCATTCGCAGGACGCCCGATTCCCCGAAATCCTTCCTGTTCGCCACGGCGCGCAACCTGCTGGTGGATCGCGTGCGCCACCAGCGCATCGTGCCCATCACGGCGGTGGGTGATATCGAGCAGTTGCACGTCATGGAAGATGAGTTGGAACCGAGCCGCTGGCTGGGCGGCCGCGAAGCACTCGCGCGCCTGGCGCGTGCGCTCGACCGCCTGCCGGACCGGTGCCGCGAGGTGGTCTGGCTGCGGCGCATCGAGGATCTTCCGCAAAAGGAAATCGCGCGCCGCCTAGGGATCAGCGAAAAGACCGTCGAAAAACATATTGCCAAGGGATCACGCATGTTGGCGGATTATTTCCACGGAGGGTCGGATGCGGGCGCCACGCAGGGCAAGGCACGCGGCGCGCGCACGTGGATGCGCAAATCGATATGACGGATGACCATCGACAAATCGAGCGCGACGCCGCGGTGTGGCTGGCGCGGCGCGATGCCGGCGACTGGACGGGCCGGCAGCAGACCGCGCTGGATGCGTGGCTGACGGAGGACGTCGCGCACCGCGTGGCTTTCCTGCGCCTCGAAGCCGCTTGGCAGGAATCCGCGCGGCTGCAGGCGTTCGCCACGGGCGACCTGGCCGGTCGCATCCCCGCGCGCGGCGAATGGGCGCATTCACCCTATTTCGCACCATCCATCGGCAGCGAAAAGGCCGTCCTGCGCGGTCGCCGCACTGCCCTGCGCAAACATCGCCGCTGGCCGGCCTTTGTGGGCGTCGCCGCAAGCCTGCTGGTCGCCGCCGCCATCGCGGGCGGCTTCGCGTGGCGCGACTACGCACACGTCGATCGCGCTGCATGGAAAACCGCCATGGGCGCGCGGCAGATCGTGCATCTGCCGGACGGATCCACCGCCACGCTGGGCAGCGAAACCGACGTGCGCATGGCTTTCTCGCGCGGCGAGCGCGATCTCGAACTCGCCCGCGGCGAAGCCTTCTTCGACGTCGCCCACGATGCCGCGCGGCCGTTCGTTGTGCACGCAAACGGCTATCGCGTGACCGCGGTCGGCACCCGCTTCGACGTGCGCCGTGACGCGGGCCAACTCCGCGTGGTCGTGACCCGCGGCCTGGTGCGGCTGCAGTCCGCGAGCGATCCGGCCAAGCCTCCGGCGATGCTTCCCGCGGGCAGCATCGCGACCGTTGCTGACGGCGATGTGGCGATCAGCCAGGTGACCGTGGACGAAGCCAGGGAGGCCCTCAGCTGGCGCAGCGGCTTCGTGGTTTTCCATCGCACGCCGCTGGCAGAAGCGGTGCGGGAATTCAACCGCTACAACACGCGCCAGATCGTGATTGCGGATCCGTCACTGGAGGCGCTTCGCGTTGGCGGCAACTTCAAGCTCGACAACAGCGATGCATTCGTGCGGTTGATGCAGGCCGTTTTCCCGATACAGGCAGAGCAACAGGGCCGCGAGATCGTGCTGACCCGCAAGCCGCAGGCGCACACGGCCCGTTGAGGCCGCCCTCGGTGGCACGAGGGGGGGGATTCGCCGCACTGGTTCGTCTTGTCTGGAAAGGCGCCCACCGGCGCCGTCCGGGAGGGGATATGTTCAAACCGTTCATCCGCGGCCTGCTGGGTCGTGTCCTGTTGGTGCTGGCCTGCATGTTGCCCGCGTTTGCATTGGCCCAGCAGCCGGCGGCCGACATCGATGTGCCCGCAGGCAACCTCGTCACCGCGCTGGATACGCTGGCACACCAGACCGGCATGCAATTCGTCTACAGCGCCGACCAGCTCGATGGCCTGCGCACGCGCGGCGCGCACGGCCAGCTCGCGCCGCAACAGGCACTTGCGGAACTGTTGATCGGCACCGGTTTTCATGCCCGCCGCGATCCGTCGGGCGCCATGGTGATCGTGAAGGATGCCGCGCGGCAGGCGGCACCCGCATCGAGCGCACCCGCGGCAAATGTCGAAGGACAGCCCCCCAGGACCCTGCAGGAAGTCGTCGTCACCGGCTCGCGCATCCCGCGCTCGCAGATCGAGGGCCCCGCGCCGGTGGTCGCGATCACGGCGCAGGACATCCAGCAGCGCGGCTTCGCCAACGTTGCGGACATCATGACCTCGCTGACCCAGAACCTGGGCGCCCTCGACAACAACCAGTACACCAACGGCTTTTCGCCCGGCGCGCAAGCGGTGGACCTGCGCGGACTCGGTCCCAACCACACGCTGGTGCTGGTGAACGGCCGGCGGATCGCCGACTACCCGCAAGCCTACGGTGGCAACAGCAACTTCACCGACATTTCCAACATCCCGACTTCCCTGATCGAGCGCGTTGAAATCCTCTCCGGGAGCGCCTCGGCGGTATACGGCTCGGATGCGATCTCGGGCGTCATCAACTTCATCCTGAAGAAGAAGGCCGACGGCACCACCATCGACTATCGCGCCGGCGGCACCCAGCACGGCGGCGGCGCTTCGCAGCGCCTCGACATCACCACCGGTTTCTCCAAGGGCAAGTTCGATGCGGTGTTCGGCCTGGAGCTCGTCGACAAGCATCCGCTCTGGGCGTTCCAGCGCAGCTACACCGACTCGCGCCTCGACAGTCCGATCACCCCGTCGCGCAATTATCCGAGCCAGGTGTGGGTGCGCTCGGACATCGACGACAACTACCTCGATCCCGGTCAGGCGCAATGCCAGGCGCTGGCCGGCTACGACCAGGGCAGCATCATCTACGGACACCGCAGGAACTACGGCTACTACTGCGGCAGCTACAAGGACGTCGGCTACGGCACGCTCGAGAACGGCCGCAAGATGGCGAATTTCTTCGGCTCGGCCACCTACCACTTCAACGGCTACACCGACGTCTACCTCGACGTGCTGGCCGGCACCTCGCACCAGGACAGCTACAACACGCCGCTGCAGTGGTACAACTGCGAACCGCTGAACGGCGACTGCACCGAGACGCCGTTCTACGACACCGCGACCGGCCAGGTCGAACAATGGGGCCGCCGCTATTTCACGATCGAGGAAAACGGCGGCTTCAAGCCCGGCATGATCCGCAACATCGGCAACAGCATCTCGCTCAACACCGGCATCAAGGGCACGCTGGGCGCCGACAGCGACTGGAACTACGAAGCCAATTTCGAGCACGCGCAGAACAAGGTGCTGGAAAAATGGCCGGCGCTGATCGCCGCCAAGGCGCAGGCGTTGTACCTCGGGCCCTCGACTGGTGTCTACACCGACGCAGACGGCAACAGTTTTCCGATGTACGACGCGCCGATCAGCCGCCTGTACACGCCGCTGACCGTGGCGCAGTTCCGTTCGATCACCCAGGATTCGGTCGACCACGACAAGGCGCGCGCCGAGAACTGGTCGCTCACCGTCACCAACACCAACCTGTTCAAGCTGCCCGCCGGCCCGGTCGGCTTCGCGGGCATCGCCGAATACGGCAACCAGTACTTCGGGCAGATCGCCGATCCGATGTCGCTGGACGGCAGCTATTACGGCCTCCACAACACCACCTCGGTGGGATCGCGCAGCCACGCCGCGGCGGGTTACGAGTTCAGCATTCCGGTGTTTTCCAAACTGACCGTGACCACCGCGGGCCGTTACGACCGCTACAGCTACAGCGACACCGACACCGGCAAATTCACCTACGCGCTGGGCCTCGAATACCGCCCGTTCCAGAGCCTGCTGCTGCGCGGGTCGTTGTCCACCGGCTTCCGCGCGCCCGACCTGTCCTACCTGTACGCCGGGATGAGCGGATCGAGTTCCGGCGGCACGGATTACTACCAGTGCCGGCTTGCCAATCCCGAGCCGGGTTACGACTGCCTGGATGATTCCGATTTCGACGCCGGCTACAACGGCCGCAGCCACGGCAGCACCACGCTGAAAGATGAAACCAGCAAGTCGTTCACTTACGGCTTCGTGTTCGCGCCGTCACCCAACTTCGACGTCAGCGCCGACTACTACCGCATCAAGCTCAACAACGAGGTCGAATACCAGGGCAGCGACGAGATCCTGCGCCGCGAGGCGGACTGCCGGCTCGGCAAGGATGCCAACGGCAACCCGGTGAACGGCAATTCGTCGTATTGCCAGCAAGTCGAAAGCCAGGTGGTGCGCAACGCACCGAACGCGCCATACAACCCCAACGGCATCACCTCGGTGCTGGTGCTGCCGATCAATGCCGCGATCGACCAGACCTCCGGCGTGGACCTGAACGCGCATTACCGCCTGAACACATCGCGCATCGGCACCTTCGATTTCAACTTCGGTGCGACCTACGTGATCATGCACAAGACGCAGCTGAGCCCCGACTCGCCGGTCGACAACCAGCTGACCGATCTTTATTACTACCTGATCCCGCGCACCAAGGCCAACGCCTCGGTGACCTGGAACTTCAGGGACTTCACCACCACGCTGTACGGCGCACGCCTCGGCGGCATCCCCAACTACGACGGCACCCAGCGCATGGGTCCGACCTTTCTGTACAACCTGACCATGGGCTACAAGGTCGCGCCCGGCATCAACGTGTCGATGGTCGTCGACAACCTGTTCGACTCTCGCCCGCCGCGCGACACCACGTGGACCAGCTATCCGTACTATTCGCGCAACTGGTTCAGCGCGGTCGGCCGCGCGTACTACGTGGAGATGAACCTGAAGTTCGGCGGCAAGGACGGCATGTAAGCCACCGCTTCAACCCTCAACCCCACCCCTCTCCCGCCGGGAGAGGGGTTCAAATCAGGGACGAAGGTTCTAGACGTTGAAGCGGAAGTGCAGCACGTCGCCTTCCTGCACCCGGTACTCCTTGCCTTCCAGCCGCAGCCTGCCCGCATCGCGCGCGCCGGCTTCGCCGCGAAGCTTGATGTAGTCGTCGAACGACACGGTTTCGGCGCGGATGAAACCCTTCTCGAAATCGGTGTGGATCACGCCCGCGGCCTGGGGCGCTGTGGCGCCGCGCTTGACCGTCCACGCGCGCACCTCCTTTTCGCCCGCGGTGAAGTAAGTTTGCAGGCCCAGCAGTGTGTAGGCCGCGCGGATCACGCGATCGAGACCCGGCTCGCTCAATCCCATCGATCCGAGGAACTCGCCCCGATCGGCTTCGTCGAGCTGCGCCAGTTCTTCCTCGATCGCGGCGCACACCGGCACCACCACGGCACCTTCGGATTCCGCGCGCTTGCGCACCGCGTCGAGATGCGGGTTGTTCTCGAAACCGTCCTCGCGCACGTTGGCAACGTACATCAACGGTTTCATGGTGAGCAGGAACAGATCGCGGGTCGCGGCGCGCTCCTCGTCGTCCAGCCCGATTGAACGCGCGGACTTGCCCTCGTTCAACGCCGCGCGCAGCCTCTCCAGCACTGGCCGCCTGGCCATCGCTTCCTTGTCGTTGGCCTTGGCGGCTTTCTCCGCCCGCGCCAGCGCCTTGTCCACCGATTCAAGGTCGGCGAGCGCCAATTCAGTGTCGATGGTTTCGATGTCGGCAATCGGGTCTATCTTGCCCGCGACGTGCACGATGTCAGGGTGCTCGAAACAGCGCACCACGTGCGCGATCGCATCGACTTCGCGGATGTGCGCGAGGAACTTGTTGCCCAGGCCCTCGCCCTTCGATGCGCCCGCGACCAGCCCGGCGATGTCCACGAACTCGACCGAAGCCGGGATGATCTTCTGTGGATGCACGATGTCCGCGAGTCGCTGCAAACGCGGATCGGGCACCGGCACCACGCCGACGTTCGGGTCGATGGTGCAAAACGGGAAGTTCGCAGCGGCGATGCCCGCCCTGGTCAGCGCGTTGAAGAGCGTGGACTTGCCGACGTTGGGCAGGCCGACGATGCCGCATTGGATTGCCATATGAATCCCGTGAAAGAGTCAATCCGGCCGCTTACGCGGCCTGTAAAAAGCAAAGAGGAAGAGCAACGAGCCGCACCGCCTTGTTCAGCACTGACAGGGGGCGCAGCCGCCGATTTCACTCTTCACAGCGAGCAAAGCGAGCGACTTATTCACGCGCTTCGCGCGTGTTCAACCGCTTCGTCGCCTCGTTGAAATCGCCCGCGACCGCCAACGGCAGCACGTCCATGGCGTGCGCAATCGCGTCCAGCATTGCATTCCCGTCCGCCGCGGAAGGATTGCCGAGCACCCACGGCGTCACGCGATTGCGGTCACCCGGATGACCGATGCCGATACGCAGGCGGTGGAACTTCCCGTGCCCAAGCAGCGCCATGATGTCGCGCACGCCGTTCTGGCCGCCATGGCCACCGTCGAATTTCAGGCGCGCCGTGCCGGGCGGCAAGTCCAGGTCGTCGTGCACGACCAGCAATTCCTCGGGCACGAGCTTCCAGTAATTGAGCGCCGCCACGACTGCGCGGCCGCTCTCGTTCATGAAGGTATCGGGTTTGATCACCCGCACCGGCTCGCCATCGATCGGCAGACGACACGTTTCGGCGTGCAGCCGATTCTCGAAGCCGAAACGCTGCCCCGCACCGGTCGCCAGGACGTCGGCAAACCAGAAACCGGCGTTGTGGCGATTGCGCAGGTATTCGGGGCCCGGATTGCCGAGTCCAGCGATCAGGCGTATGCCGGTCATGGCTGAAAGCGACCAGACGTGTGCGGCAATCCCGTCATTCCCGCGCAAGCGGGATTGCGTTTGCAGGATAGCAAACGCGAACGCCATGGGCGGCCCACAGAGCGAGCGCCATGGATGGCGCGAGTAACCCGATGACTCTGACGCAGACACTTCCGGCCAAAGCCACCGGGTAAACCCGCCGCATCCGCGGCTCGCGCTTCGCGCCATCGGCTATGCCGATGTTCGCTTCGGCGTCCGTGCCTGCGCAGTCGGGTTCCGTTTCCAGAGAAGCCGGAAACGGCTCCGGAATGACGATTGTTGGCTACCCGCACACCGATCCTTATTTCTTTTCGGCCGGCTTCTTGTCGCCCGCCGCGGGCGCCGCGGCCTTCGCCACATCGCCACCCGCGGCCGGTGCTGCCGCACCTTCGGCTGCCGCGCCTTCCACGGCACTTTCGGCCGGGGCTTCTTCGACTTCCTCGCGAACAGCCTGCGCGGACACCACGGTGTGGTCGTACTCCTTGCCGAGCTTCAGTTCGGGAATTTCAACACCCGCCGGAAGCTTGAGGTCGGACAAGTGCAACACGTCGCCCAGTCCCAATCCGGCCAGGTCGAGGTCGATGTGCTCGGGCAGGTCCTTCGGCAGGCACGAAACTTCGACTTCGGTGATGTTGTGCGAGATGACCACGCCGGAAGTCTTGGCGGCCGGCGACTTTTCCTTGTTGAGGAAGCGGATCGACACGTACACGCGCACCGGCTTCGATTCGTCCACGCGCAGGAAGTCGAGATGCAGCAACTGCGGTTTCACCGGGTGCTTCTGCACGTCGCGCAGCAGCACCTTCTGGCGGTTGCCTTCGACCAGCAGGTCAAGGATCGCCGAAGAGAACCAATCGTTGCGCGCGGCGAGCGAGAGTTTCAGGTGATCGAACTGGATGTTTTCCGCAGGGGAACCCGCGCCGTAGATGACGGCGGGAACCTTGCCGTCGCGACGCAGGCGGCGGCTCGCACCTTTGCCCTGGTCGGCGCGACGCTCGGCCGTGATTTCGTGGATGGTTGCCATGGTTTTTCTACCTTTGGTTGCATGAGTCCGTCTCGCGGCGGATGAAAACTCTCCCGCGACCAGGAGAGTGGTTGAAGCGTAAAATCGCTCGCGGCGCGAGCTGTAAAATCGCACCTGCGGCGCTGTAAATGGCGAAGAGGGAAAGCCACATTCCGCTCGCCCTTGCTCTACCCTTTTCAGGCGGCACAGCCGCCGACTTTTCCATTCACAGGCCGCGCCAGCGACCGACTTTCTAATCGACGTACAACGAACTCACCGATTCACCGTACGCCATGCGGCGCACGGTTTCGGCCAGCAACTGCGCGACGGACAACTGGCGGATCTTGCCGCACGCGGCGCCTTCGGCGCTCAGCGGGATCGTGTCGGTCACCACCAGCTCGTCCATCTGCGATTGTTCGATGTTGCGCACCGCCGGCCCCGACAGCACCGCGTGGGTGCAGTACGCGACCACTTCCTTCGCGCCGCGGTCCTTCAGCGCCTTCGCGGCGGCGCACAGGGTGCCGGCCGTGTCGACAATGTCGTCGACGAGCACGCAAGTCTTGCCGACCACGTCGCCGATGATGTTCATCACCGTCGCCTCGTTCGGGCGCGGGCGGCGCTTGTCGATGATCGCCAGGTCCGCGTCATCCAATCGCTTCGCCACAGCGCGTGCGCGCACCACGCCGCCGACGTCGGGGCTGACCACCGTCACGCCCTCGGTGCCGTGCTTGCGCCAGATGTCGGCCAGCAGCACCGGCGAGGCGTACACGTTGTCCAGCGGAATGTCGAAGAAGCCCTGGATCTGGTCGGCGTGGATGTCCACCGTCAGCACACGATCGGTGCCGACCGCGTCGATCAACTGGGCCGCCACTTTCGCGGTGATCGGCACCCGCGCCGCGCGCAGCCGGCGATCCTGGCGCGCGTAGCCGAAGTACGGGATCACCGCGGTGACGCTGTCCGCCGAGGCGCGCTTCAGCGCATCCACCAGCACCAGCAGCTCCATCAGGTTTTCGGCCGATGGCGCGCAAGTGGACTGCATCACGAACACGTCCTGGTTGCGGACGTTTTCGTCGATCTCCACCTGCACCTCGCCGTCGGAAAACTTGCCGACGACGGCCCTGCCCAACGGCACGCCGAGCGTATGCGCGACGTCCTCCGCCAGCTTGCGATTGGCATTGCCCGAGAACAGCATCAGGTTGGATGTGTTGTGCATGCCCTGCCCTTCATCCGCATTCTGGTCGGTGGCTGGGGCGGCAGGATTCGAACCTGCGAATGCCGGGATCAAAACCCGGTGCCTTACCACTTGGCGACGCCCCATCATTGATCGCGACCGGGCTCCTGCCCGGCGCGATGAATGCGGTCGCGGCCAAGCCGCGCCACGCATTCCGCATCGGCGCCAAGCGCCTCTGCGACGGTACATCCCTGTACCGCAATGTCGCATACTCCTGTTCCTGCGCGATCGCGACCGGCATGCTGCCGGGCCGGGCATTACCGCAACAGCCAAGCACGCGAGGCCGGGATGCGGACTCGCGTACCGAAAAGCCGCCTATTGTCGCGGCCGGCGCAATCCGTGTCAATTCAGGCGGTTGGGAGGCAACGCCTAGGATGGAAGCCATTCATCCCCGGATCAAGTCCGGGGCGGGCTCCGAGCGTGGACCCGAGGGCAGACGCGGGGAGCGTCCATGGATGGCCGCGCTTTGGGGAACCAAGGAAGTCGAAGGACGTTTCGACTCCGCTCGCTCCGCTCACATAGCCTGTCCCGGGCGTGTCGAAGGGCTCGACGCGAACGGGATTGTCTACTGCGGCGCCGCGGCGCTCCACTGCTCGATCAGCACCCGCACTGTATAGGGATCACGGCTGGCATACACCTTGCGCGGCAGCGGCGGATTGCGTTCCGAATACCAGTCGCGGTAATCGACGTGCCAGCCGTCCTGATCCAGCGTCGCCGGCAGGCCGTTGGCGCCGAAGGTCAGGATCGCGGGACGGCCTGGGGCGCGCAGACCACGCACCCACCAGGCAAGGTCGGCGACTGGCACGTCCCAGCCAAATTCCGCATTCAGCACCTCGCCCGCGCTGCGGCCGGCCAGCGCCTGCTTGCCCATGCCGGTGAGCACGGCGCCGTCCGGGCCGCCATTCAACTGCACGCTTTTGCCGGTGATCGGCGCGCGCAGCGTGAACTGGTACTGCTGGCCGTCCTGCTGCCAACTCAGGCTGCCGCTGCCGCCATGCCGGCCGTCCGATGCGGCAAAGCGCCCATCGAGATTCCACGATTGCTGCGCGCCAAGCGTCTGTTCGCGTACGGCCTGCGCCGCGAGCTGTTTCGTGGTGCCGGGAGTGCGCACCGCAACCGGCGCGCACGCGGTCAAGGACAGACCGCCTGCCCCGATCACCACCCACGCACGCAACCAGTGGAACAGGTTATTCGAGTTTTCCATCATGGATGCAGCTTCCGCTCGACCTTTTTCAACGCCTCGTTGTGCGGATCGAGTTTGCGGACCTTGCCGAGCACTTCGCGCGCGCTGTCGCGTTGTCCAAGCTTCCACAGCACTTCTCCAAGATGCACGCCGATGTCGGGATCCTGCTGCCGGCCCCAGGCACGCTGCAGGTAGGTTTCGGCCTGGCCGAGATTGCCCAGGCGATATTGCAGCCAGCCCCACGAATCCATGATCGCCGCCGCGTCGGGCTTGGCCGCGAGCGCCTTGCGCAAGAGTTCCGTCGCCTCCGGCAGGTCGCGATCCGTATCAGCCAGCGTGAAGCCGAGCGCATTCATCGCCTCGACGTTGTCCGGATTTTGCGCCAACACCTTGCGGAAATCGCCAAGCGCCGCGTCGGTGTTGCCGGCGTTGGCTTCTTCGATGCCGCGGTCGTAAATCAGCACCGGATCATCCGGAAGCACCGCGAGACCGCGGTTGTAGGCGTCGATCGCCTTGGCGTGCTCACCGTGCCGTGAGTACATCTGCGCATCCAGTTCGTAAGCGGTACGCAGTGAATCGGCATCGTCGGCGTAATCCTGCTGGAGTTGCGCCGCCAGCGCATGCGCTTGTTCGGCCTGCCCCGCCTTGTCCAGCAACACCGCGCTGCGCAGCTGAGCGTCGAAGGCGTGCTGGCTGCCGGGATCGACCTGACCGTACCATTTGAGCGCCTGATTGTCGTGGTGCAGCAATTCCGCCAACTGGCCGAGCAGGAACGCGTTGTCGAGTTGCTGCGATTCGGGCGCCCGCTGCAGATCGGCATAGAGCTGGCGCAGCGCACCCTGATCTTTGGCGCGCGCGGCGATGGCGACGCGCGCCGACCAGGTCGTCGATGTCTGCGGGCCGTGCGCCAATATCTGCAGTGCATCGTCGTACTTGCCCGCATCGCCCAACAGCGTCGCGTAGCCGAGGCGCAGGCCCGTGTTCTTCGGGTGCGCGGCCACGCCCTTGCGGTACAAGGCGAGCGCGCCGTCGCGATCGCCCACCGATACCCGCAGGCTGGCCGCCCATGCGATGGCGTCGGT
>DATFGL010000219.1:0-3682 GCA_035249465.1 Rhodanobacteraceae bacterium
CGTGCGCTATCAGCACGCCGGCTACGACGAGGCGCTCGCCGGCGTGCGCTATCAGCACGCCGGCTACGACGAGGCGCTCGCCGGGCCGGCCGACGACGGCGACGTGGCCGTCGCGCCGCCGCCGCCGTTCACGCGTGCCTCGGAAAAAGTGGGCCGCAACGATCCGTGTCCGTGCGGGTCGGGCAAGAAGTACAAGCACTGCCACGGGGCGCTCAACTGATTGTGTGTACCCCCTTCGCTTGCGAAGGGGGTCGCGACGAAGTCGCGGGGGGATGATGGCTTTATCCCTCTCCCGCCGGGAGAGGGTGCCCGCAGGGCGGGTGAGGGTACGCACCCGCGCAAAGCCCGCAATCACGCCTTTCGTCATCCCGGCGCAGGCCGGAATCCAGTAAATGTCGTCATTCCGGGGCCGTTCGCAGATTCACCGCGAACGGAACCCGGAATCCATTTTTCGTGAGTTTGTAATGCGCGTATCTTGGTTTGGCTCGCCTCGGCGGCGAGCGAGTGACCTTCTGTTTCGGCAGAAAGTCACCAAAGACCATTGCGCCGCGCATGACGGTTTCGGCAACGTCGTGTTGCCTCAACTTCTCTGCGCCTCGGCATCATGCAACGGCGCGTCCGTCGCTTCGTTGCCGGCCATACGTGGCCATTGCAGGGCGGGTAATAACCCGCAGTTCCTGTTGGCTGGCGGGATTCGCTGCGCTCCTCCCGCCCTACGTGCTTTCTCGCCACCTTTCTCGATGCACGATGCACCGGAGCGGCCGCGCCCACAGCCCAACGAGCAAAAAGACAGAAGATGGGGCCGAATTTGAGACGCATGTAGGAAATTCCCTGCAGACAAGCGTGGCAAGTGGGGACAGACGCGCCGCTCCAGACATCTGATAATTTCTGTGCGGGCTGTTCGGCAGCCATCATTGATGCGATATGACAATGACAGGCCCGTGGAGTGGAGGCGGTGGGTCAGTGACATGTTCGTGGAACGGTTCAACTAATACCCTCGCCTGTACGATCAAGCAATTCTGACCAATTTGCCAGAAGAGGCAACTCATGAGCTACGCAACGCTAGGCGTTCTTGTCGCACTGATTGCTGTTTTGGGTGTGCGCGCTCCGTGGCCAATGATCGGAATCGGCGTATTCCTGCTTTTGCTATTCATCGCGTATTTACTGTTTGGAAGGAAACACACCGCCTGGCCGAGACTCGCGTTTTCGCTGAGTTGCGCATCAGCACTCATTGGCATATGGGGCATTTCGGCGGCCATCCTGAGTGTTGCTCACGCCGCGATTTGACGTAGGCTATCGGGACGACGAAGTACGCCGCCTTTACAGGTGGCGTTTCACTGCGATGGGTATATTGGCGGGCAGCAGGTCAGATCGTTCGTATGTAACCAGGTTGGTGCGGAACTATTCCATCAACGCCGCAACATGCGCCGCGGTGCACTCGCGCAGGGCGTCGAGGTCGTAGCCGCCTTCCAGCGCGGAGACGATGCGGCCATCGGCGTGACGGTCGGCGAGTTCGACCAGACGCTCCGTGATCCAGGTGTAGTCGTCCGTTTCGAGTTGCAGTTGCGCGAGCGGGTCGCGGGCGTGGGCGTCGAAGCCGGCGGAGATCAGCAGCAGCTGCGGGCGGAACAGGTCGAGTTCGGGCAACAGTTTTTCTTCCCACGCGGCGCGGAATTCTGCGGAGCCGGCGCCGCCAGGCAGTGGTGCGTTGAAGATGTTGCCGGCGCCATGTTCGCTGGCCGCGCCGGTGCCTGGGTACAACGGCATCTGGTGGCTGGATGCGTAGAGCGCGCGAGGGTCGTGGCGAAAGATGGCCTGGGTGCCGTTGCCATGGTGGACGTCGAAATCGACGATGGCGACGCGGTCGAGCAGGTGAGCGCCGAGCGCGTGCGCGGCAGCGGCCGCGATGCTGTTGAACACGCAGAAGCCCATTGCTTCGTTGCGGGTCGCGTGGTGTCCGGGGGGGCGCACGGCGCAGAACGCGCGGCGGGTTTCGCGGGCGAGCACCGCATCGGTCGCTGCGCACGCGGCGCCGGCGGCGCGCAGCGCGGCTTCCAGCGAGCCGGGCGATATCACGGTGTCGGGGTCCAGTCGCGTCAGGCCGCGCGGCGGCTCGCTCGCGAAGATGTAATCCACGTATTCGGCGCCGTGCACGCGCTCGAGTTGTTCGCGGGTGGCACGTGGTGCTTCCACGCGTTCGATCGCCGCGAACCGCGGGTCATCCAACGCCCGCAACACCGCACGCAGGCGGGCGGAAGATTCTGGATGACCGATGCCGGGGTCGTGTTCGAGGCAGGCGGAATGGGTGTAGAGGCGCATGCTGGCCCGGATGCTAGCTCAGTCCTCGAGTCATGGAAAAGCAAAATGGATTCAGGGTTCCGTCCGCAACGAACGCGGACGGCCCCGGAATGGCGGATCGGTGTGACCCAGTCGCTGGGTTCCGGGTTCCATCGCCGATGAGTCCGGCGATGGCCCGGAATGACGAGCTTTTGTGAGTGGCAGCAGGTGACCTACTTCGAACGCGGACGCTTTTCGTGTTGCCACAACACTTCGCCGTGTCCGCTGGCTCTCGCCAGCACGCGCGCCAGCACGAACAGCAGGTCGGACAGGCGGTTCAGGTAATGCACGACCTGCGGGCGCACGTTTTCGCCACGCGCCAGCGTCACCACGCGGCGTTCGGCACGGCGGCAGACGGTGCGCGCGATGTGGCAGTGCGCCGCGGCCATGCCGCCGCCCGGCAGGATGAATTCCTTGAGCCGCGGCAGGTCCTCGTTGTAATGATCCAGCGTTTGCTCCAGACCGGTGACGTCGGCATCGTGGATCATCGCCATGCCGGGTACGCACAACTCGCCGCCCAGGTCGAACAGCGCATGCTGGATGCGCACCAGCAGTTCGCGGATGTCCACAGGCACGCCATCGCAGGCGAGCAGCACGCCGAGCGTCGAGTTCAATTCGTCGACGGTGCCGTAGGCCTCGACACGCGCGGAGTCCTTGGGCGTGCGCAAGCCGTCGCCGAGGCCGGTGGAGCCATCGTCACCCGTGCGGGTGTAAATCTTCGACAGGCGATTGCCCATCAATGCGCCGTGGTCAGGCGCAGCGCGTTCCAGCGGCGGCCCAGCAGCGCGAAGCCGCCGAACAGCAGCGCGGTCCACAACACGGTGCCGGGCAGGCTGCCGTGCTCGTAGAACGGCCAGCCGGCGACGTAGCAGGTCATCAGGCCGCCCAGCGTGTGCGGATACATCGTGGAGGTCGCCCACGTGAAAAAGTTGGTGACCAGATAGAAGCCCGTCGCGCTGGCAATCGCCGCGACCAGTGTGTTCCACACTCGCACGCGGCCGCGCAGGGCGAAGCCGGCGAACGCGGTCAGCGCCACGCAGGCGTAGATGACGGGCGCGATCACCAGCCAGTCGACAACCTGCGACGACGGCAGCGAGAAGGCGATCACCAGGTCGGCGCAGGCCATCGCGAGCAGCGGCACCACGACCGCCAACTTGCGGTTGGCGAAATACGCGCCGCCGAACAGGGCCATCGCCTCGACCGGCGTGAAGTTCCACGGCATCGAGCCGGCCGCGTAATGCACCAGCAACCGGTAGATCACGGTGAACGCGACCATCCCGCACAGCACCAGCGTGCCGGGAGAAACGAACGACGATTGCGTGGAGCGGGCGGGTTGCGACATGGA
>DATFGL010000220.1:0-2132 GCA_035249465.1 Rhodanobacteraceae bacterium
CGCCGCCTTGATGCGCTTGTGAAGTTGCATCAGCGGTTCGGGCAGCGGGTGATAGGGATCGGATAATCGAACGGAACTTCGAAACAGCATCGCATGACCGCCGTGTTTTGCCGCGGCGGAGCGGATCATCATTACGGGAGCATCGCTTCTGAGCCAGCGCAACGCGCCACCCCATTCGATCATCTGTTCGCCCGGTATATCCAGAGGCGCCGCGGGCGGCAGCGAGACGCGCCACAGCGGAGTGTCGCCGCCAAAGAAGGGGCGCCGTTGTTCGCGAACGTCCAGCCAGAACCTATCCACGTCTTCCAGCGCATCGCCGCCGATGGTGGTGCGGGCTTTCGCGAGCGCGCTCGCCGTTCCTGACAACCGCACGTAAAGATGCTCACCTTCGATGCACGAAGCGGAAATCGGCAGTGGCGCAGCCGCCCACCGGCACAGGTTTTCGACTGCGGCGCGCGGCGCCAACGACTGCACGAGTGTCATGGTTTCGCGCGGCCGTGGCAGCACCTTCAGGCTGACGTCCAGGATCACGCCCAGCGTGCCCATTGCACCCGTGACGAGACGCGACAAGTCGTAGCCGGCGACGTTCTTCATCACCTCGCCGCCGAAGCGCAGTATCTCGCCGCGGCCGTTGACGATGCGCGTGCCGAGTACGAAATCGCGCGCGGCGCCCGCGTAGGCGCGACGCGGACCGGAGAGATTCGCCGCGATGGTGCCGCCGAGCGTGGCCGCGGCACCGAAGTGCGGTGGTTCGAAGGCGAACATCTGGTCGTGCTCGGCCAGCAAGGTTTCGAGCTCGGTCAGCGGGGTGCCGGCCCGCGCGGTCAGCACCAGTTCTTCGGGGTGGTAGTCGACGATGCCACGATGGGCGCCGAGCGCCAGCGGTTCGCCTTGCGCCTCACGGCCGAGGAAATGCTTGGTGTCGCCGCCGACGATCACCAGCGGCGCCCGCCGCTCGATCGCGTCGACCACGCGCGCCTGGATGTCCGTGCTGGCATCGTGCGACGCGCTCAAAACCGTTCCAGTTCCGGAAATGGCAGTTCGCCGCCGTGCACGTGCAGGCCGCCGTATTCTGCGCAGCGCTTCAGCAGTGGCACCGCCTTGCCCGGATTGAGCAGGCCTTTGGGATCGAAGGCCGCCTTGATCGCGTGGAATTGCGACAGCTCGGGGGACGAAAACTGGTCGCACATCTGGTTGATCTTCTCGACGCCGACGCCGTGCTCGCCGGTGATGGTGCCGCCTACTTCGACGCACAGTTTCAGGATCTCGCCACCAAGCTTTTCGACGCGTTCGAGTTCGCCCGGGCGGCTCGCGTCGTACAGGATCATCGGGTGCAGGTTGCCGTCGCCGGCGTGGAACACGTTGGCGACGGCCAAGTCGTGCTCGCGCCCGAGTTCCTGGATGCGGCGCAGCACGCGGGGCAGGTGCTTGCGCGGAATGGTGCCGTCCGTGCAGTAGTAGTCGGGCGAAATCCGGCCCATCGCCGGAAACGCCATCTTGCGACCTGCCCAGAACTTCGCGCGTTCGGCCTCATCGCGCGACACCCGCGTGGCGCTGGCGCCGCACTGCGCCATGATCGTGCTCACCTGATCGATGTCGTCGGCAACCGCTTCGGCGGTGCCGTCAAGTTCGCACAACAATATCGCCGCGGCATCGACCGGATAGCCACTATGGACGAAAGCCTCGGCGGCGCGGATCGCCGGGTTGTCCATCATCTCGAGCCCCGCCGGCACGATGCCGGTGGAGATCACCGCGCCCACTGCGGCGCCCGCCTGTTCCACGTCGGCGAACGCGGCCAGCACGACGCGCGCGGTTTCGGGTTTCGGGACCAGCTTGACGGTGACCTCGACGATCACGCCCAGCATCCCTTCTGAGCCGGTCGCGAGCGCCAGCAGATCGAACCCCGGCGCATCGAGCGAATCGGCACCGAAGGTCAGCAATTCGCCATCCATCGTCACCATTTTCAGCTTGAGGATGTTGTGGACGGTCAAGCCGTATTTGAGGCAGTGCACGCCGCCGGCGTTCTCGGCCACGTTGCCGCCGATGGTGCAGGCGATCTGCGACGACGGGTCCGGGGCGTAGTACAGGCCGTACGGCGCCGCCGCCTCGGAGATGGCGAGATTACGCACGCC
>DATFGL010000221.1:0-7323 GCA_035249465.1 Rhodanobacteraceae bacterium
TTGGCCCAGGCTACGGACCAATCCCGAGGCATTGCATGGACCTCCTGCTGCACCTCGTCGCCGTGTATGGTCTGCTGCTCGTCTTCGTGACCGTCCTGGTCGAGCAAGGCGGACTGCCACTGCCGGCCTATCCGGTTATCGTTGCCACGGCCGCTTTCGCGGAGCTTCAGCACAGACCGCTGTGGCCAATTGCCGCGGTTGCCGCGCTGGCAGCGCTGATCGCCGACCTGACCTGGTTCGCAGGCGGGCGGCGCTGGGGCGTGCGCCTGTTGCGATTGATGTGCAAGGTTTCGCTGTCGCCGGACTCGTGCGTGCTGATGACGCGCGGCATCTTCACGCGCTGGGGGGCGCCGTCGCTCATGGTCGCGAAGTTCGTCCCAGGGTTCGCCGCCGTGGCAACCGTCCTCGCCGGTGAGGCCCGCATCAGGCTGCGCACGTTCTTGCTGTTCGACGGGATCGGCGCTTTGCTGTGGTCCGGAGTTGCGGTGCTGGTCGGCGCGATCTTCCACAACGCCGTGCGCGAGGTCCTCGATACGCTGGTGGCGCTTGGTCGCTACGGCGTGATCGCGATACTGGTGGCCGTGGCGGCTTTCGTCGGCTGGAAATGGATGAAGCGCCATCTTTTCCTGCGCGAGCTGCGCCTCGCGCGCATCTCGCCGCAGGACTTGCTGTCGTTGATCGAGTCCGACGCCCCGCCGGTGGTCCTGGACGTGCGCCTGCTTGCGCGGCGCACCCAAACCGGCTGGATTCCCGGTTCCATCCACGTCAACACGATGGAAGAAGCCGCGCGCCACGCCCGCGATGAAGTGGTCGTGTACTGCGATTGTCCGAACGAGGCTTCCGCCGCGGCCTTGGCGGCGGAACTGCGCAAACGCGGATTCAATCGCGTGCGGCCGCTCGCCGGCGGGTTCGAGGGCTGGCGTGACTCGGGCTACGTGATCGTGGGCGCGGCCACCACCTGATCGGCAAGTCAGTCGGCCTGCAACCTTAATCCGATCAACAAGCTCACTTCCACGCCTCGACCGACGCGGCTGTCGTAGCCCTGGATACCGGGTTCTCACGGAAGCCGGAAGCGACATGCAAGTATTCCGTGGCGATCCCCCGCGTCGCTTCCGGAATCAGGCGGCGGCTTGGGCGATCCGGCCGGGGCGCCGATCGAAGCTGATGGGGTCCGCGCCACGCGCGACCAGGAGCGCGCTTATCGACACACGTGCGTGAGCGATTCCACGTCGATTCTGGTCAACGAACCCCTGTTTTCACAAGACCCGGAACGCCTGGCGAGAGTTCGCACGACGGTCATTGGCAGCGGTCCCATCTTTGCTTGCCGCTTACAAGCGACCAAATAGCTCTGGTGGTCAACGCTTCCCGCGTGCGCAGCTGCTGCCCTTGAGGCGGTCGATCAGCCAGCGCCCTGCCGGCCCCGGTGGCGCATCGTTGCGGTACACCGCGCGCATCGGCATTACCGGCTTCACGTTGCTCGGCAGCCGGATCCGGATGATGCGCAGTTTGCCGTTGACGATGTCGTCCTCGACCATGAAGCGCGGCATGTTGCAGAAGCCGAAACCGGCGCGCAGGAAAGCGTGTCGCGCGCCCAGGTCGGCGAGCCGCCAGATGTTTTTCGAGAACACGCCGTAGTTCTGTCCCTTGGACAAGGTCGAGCGGTCGGTCAGCACCAGTTGCACGTGACGCTGCAGTTCGGACTGCGGGACGACGCCCTTGTATTTGGCCAGTGGATGCGTCGACGAAACCACGGTGACCAGAGGCACGTCGAGCAGGAACTCGCTACGCATGGGCTCCGGAATCGCAGGCAGCCAACCGGCGACCGCAATCCGACAAGTTCCCTGCAGCACCGGCTCGACCACCGCGCCGAGCGCCTCGACGGAGATGCGCAGCGGCGTGTGCGGGAAGGTGTCGCGGAACGCGGCAACCGCTTCGGTCAAGTCACTCATGGGATACATCACGTCGAGCGAGAGTGAGAGTTCCGGCTCCAGGCCTTCGCGCAGGGTCTTCGCGCGGGCCTTGAAGCCGTCCATCTGGTCGGCCACCGCACGTGCGTTCTCGAGCAACGCGCGCCCGTCCTCCGTGAGCGTCGGATAGCGCGCGCTGCGATCGAACAGGGTCACGCCAAGCTGCCCTTCGAGGTTCGCCAGGGTCTGGCTGACCACGGACTGCGCGCGCCGAAGCTTGCGGCCGGCTGCGGAGAAGCTGCCCTGCTCGGCGGCGGCGATGAAGGTGCGAAGCTGGTCGAGGGTTACGCCGTCGAGCATGACCTATCTCCTGTGACGATGATTTGCATCGAATAATATAGGCTTCAAAGATGATCTTCGGAAGCCTACGTTGTCCTCCACTGATCCACCCATCACTGGAGAACAACCATGTCGAACACCCGGAAGCTCATCGCCGTCGTCGGCGCGACCGGCCAGCAAGGCGGCGGAGTCGTGCGTGCGCTGCAGGCAAGCGGCGAATTCAAGGTACGCGCGCTGACGCGTGATCCCGCCAAACACCCGAAGCTGGCCGACGAAGTCGTTGAGGCGGATCTCAATCACCCTGAAACGTTGAAAGCCGCCCTGGCCGGAGCGCACGGCGTGTTCGCGGTGACCAATGCCTGGGAAGCCGGCCGGGATGAGACCAGGCAGGCAGTCGCTGCCGTCAACGCAGCGAAACGCGCCGGCGTGCAGCACTTCATCTGGTCGACGCTGCCCGACGTGGAGACGATCAGCCATGGCAAGATCGAGGTCGCGCATTTCACTGCCAAGGCGAAGGTCGAGCGCTTCGTGAGCGAAGCCGGATTTGCCCGGCACACGTTCGTGATCGCGCCGTTTTATTACCAGAATCTGCTCGGAGCCATGGCTCCGCAGAAACAGGCGGATGGCACCTCGGGCTGGGCGCTGCCGCTCGATCCGGAACGGCGCGTCATCCACATGGGCGACATCACCGAACTCGGCCGCATCGTGGCTGGCGCGTTCGCGCACCCGGAGCTCGCGGGGCACGGCGAACATTTGCCGCTGGTCGGCGATTTCCTGAGCTTCAACGAAATCGTCGCGACCCTGAATCGGCAGGGGTACAAGGTCTCGTTCAAGCAGGTCCCGCGCGAGGTTTTTGCCGGCTGGTTCCCGGGCGCCGCAGACATCGCGGCGATGCTCGCCTACTTCGAAGCGCACACGTACCTCGGTTCGGATTCGCGCGACGCCATTGCGCTCGCCAACAAAGTTGCCGGCCATCAACCGACGAAGTTCGCGGCATGGGCCCGGACCCACCTCGCGATTCCTGCGGCCGCCTGAGGAGACCGACATGAGCCATATCCTGCTGATCACGTCCAGCCCGCGCCTGGCGTCCCATTCGACCAAGGTCGCACGCTCCCTGGCGGAGCAACTGGCCGCCCGCGAACCCGGTTCCACCCTTGCCGTTCGCGATCTCACGCACTTCCCGATCCCGCACATCGACGACGGCTTCGCGGTGGCGCGCGGCATGCCGGCCGACGAACTCACTCCCGATCAAAAAGCGTCGCTGGCACTTTCCGACAGGCTGCTGGAGGAACTGTTCGCGGCCGACACCATCGTCATCGCGGCCGGCATGATCAACTTCGGCATTCCATCAAGCCTGAAGGCCTGGATCGATCACATCGTGCGTCCCCGCGTGACGTTCGCCTATTCCGCCGAGGGACCGGAGGGGCTGGTAAAAGGCAAGAAGGTTTACCTGGTCGTGGCCCGCGGCGGCGTCTATACCGAAGGGCCGATGCAACCGTTCAATTTCCAGGACACCTACCTGCGTACGGTCCTTGGGTTCATCGGCCTCGATGACGTCGAACAGATCACGGTCGAGGGCGTCGCCTTCGGACCGGAAGCCACCGACCGCGCGGTCGGCAGCGCGTTGGCCAGGGTGTCCGCCATCGCTGCTTCGGCCAGTTCGAAGCACACCCATCCAACCACGAGCGAGTTGGCCGCATGAGCCGGATTCCCGCCCACACCGTCGCGGACGCGCCGGAAGCATCGCGCGAGCTTCTGCAAAAGATCGCCCGGTCCTCATCGACGGGGCGTCCCCTGAACGCGCATGCCCAGATGGCGCACGCCCCGGCGGTGTTGGCGGCATACACGTCGTTGCGTGCCGCGATCGCCGAGCATGGCACGCTGGATTCGAGGACGGGTTGGGCCCTGAATCTCGCCACGGCGGGCAAGGTCGGCAACGACTACATGATCGGCATCGCCAGTCGATTCGCCCGTGCGAACGGTTGGACCGATGCACAGATCGCCGCCCTGCGGTCAGGCGCAATGACGGGCGACGCCGGGACCGATGCGTTGGCCCGCGTGGTCCGGGAAGCGGCCGCGCATGCGGGAACAGTCACCGATGCCACGTGGGAGGCCGCCCGGCAATCCGGCTGGAGCGACACCCGGCTGGCCGAGGCGTTCGCCCACCTGGGGCTGACAGTGTTCACGGGTTACTTCCTCAATTACGCGCAAACGGAGACGGATGTCTGAGCACCTGCCCGGAGAGCACAATATGGATGTTGTCATCCAACCCACTTGACGAGCAACCCCGTGCTTGCCCCTCACACGAGCACCGCAGTGCTTTGCATACGCCGTGGTAGCGCAGGCAGCTCCGCGAGGCGACGCTTCCCGTGCGCACCAACGTCCCACTGGCGTTTCCCCAAAGGCCGCAGGCATTTTCCACACACGGCAGTGCGAACTGCGACCACGTTTTGATGGACCGCACCCTGTCCAAAGGCGACCGGCCATGTCCAACACCATTCCGTTCCTGCTGCAACGCAACCTCGACGTTTTCGCCGAGAACGATCCCGTGCGCCGGCGCGCGATGATCGACGAATCCTATACCGAGGATTGCGTGTTCCACGAGCCCAACACCGGCGTGTACCGTGGCCGCGAGGAGATCCACAAGGTCGCGGGAGTGATCAGGTCAATGCACCCTGACTTCCAATACCAGCCGATTGCCGAACCAGATGTGTCGGGTGATGGCGGGCGGATCCGGTGGGTATCGGGCCACCCCGGTGATGCTCCGGCTTATGCCGGAACCGATTTCATCATTGCCCGGGAGGGTCGCATCGCGGCCATTTATCTCTTCTTCGACAAGCTGCCTTGAGTGAGTCGCTGTCCACGCACGCAGAAAATGCCTCGGGCCCACCCGTTGCCGAGAGGCTTGCGGACATGCCCGACGAGGCGCTGCTGGAGGCGCTGCAACACGCCGCTTTCGAGTACTTTCCGCGCCATTCCAATTCACGCAACGGGCTGGTCGCCGATACCTCGCGCGACGGTTCGCCGTGCAGCATAGCGGTCGTCGGGTTTGCCTTCTCGGCATACCCGATGGCGGTTGGGCGTGGCTGGATGGATCGCGCGGATGCGGTGCAACGTGTGCTCGCGGGACTGCGTTTCTTTCGCGACTGCGACCAGAGCGGCAGCCCGACGGCAACCGGTTTCGAAGGTTTCTACTACCACTTTCTCGACATGCAGACCGGAACGCGCGCCTGGCAGTCGGAAGTGTCGATGATCGATTCGGCGCTGCTGATCGCCGGCGCGCTGACCGCGGCGCGCTACTTTTCCTCCATGGACGCCGCCGAGCTTGAGTTGAGGGCGCTTGCCGAAGCACTGTATCGACGCATGAACTGGCGCTGGGCACAGGATGGCGCGCCGACGATCAGAATGGGCTGGAAACCGGAAAGCGGATTCCTGCATTACGGATGGGAAGGCTACACGGAAGCGATGCTGATGTACGTCTTGGCCATGGGCTCACCCACGCATCCGGTTGTGGGCGACTGCTACGAGTCCTGGACGTCGACGTATCAGTGGGAAAACCTGTACGGCCACGATTGCCTGTATGCCGGGCCCTTGTTCGTGCACCAGTTTTCGCACGCGTGGATCGACTTTCGCGGCATCCGCGACCGCTTCATGCGCGAAAAGCATTCCGATTACTTCGAAAACAGCCGTCGTGCCGTGTGCATCCAGCGCGAGTACACCCGCCGGAATCCGCACAGATTCACCGGCTACGACGAGCATGGCTGGGGCCTGTCCGCCTGCGAGGGTCCTGAAGGCGTGCGTCTGGCAATATCCGGCGTGATGCAGGACGCAGTCGGCTACGCGGCGCGCGGGGTGCCCTATGGCCCCGACGATGGCACCCTGTCATTGCCTTCGCTGCTCGCATCGCTCCCCTTTGCGCCCGGGATCGTGCTGGAATCCCTGCGCAATCTCCTGATGCGTTATCCGGAAGTATTGTCCGAAGGTCGTCTTGCGACCGGCATCAATCCGACGTTTGCGGACACCGAAGGGCGGCCGTGGATCTCCGAGGGCCACTACGGCCTCGACCAAGGCATCATCGCCATGATGCTGGAAAATCATCGAAGCGGACAAATCTGGCGTCTGATGCAGACATGTCCGCACATCCGCCGCGGCCTGCATCGTGCAGGATTCCGGGGTGGCTGGCTTCGGCCCGGGCGCGCCGGGAGGGAGCAGTGATGTCGCGGCCGATTCGATCGAGTTCGGAAGTTCCAGAAAGCCCTGAGCGCGAACGGGTTGACGACCTGCATCCGGCGATGTGGGCCAACCCGGAACCGGTGGAGCGTTATCCGCTCGTCGTCGTTGGCGCCGGCTTCGCCGGCCTGACGGCGGCGCAAACGGCGGCGGCGCGCGGCATCAAGGTTGCCCTGATCGAACGCGACTTCCTCGGCGGCACCTGCCTCAACACCGGTTGCGTACCTTCAAAGGCGATCATCCGCACCTCGCGCCTGTACGCCGACATGCGTGACGCCGCTGGGTTTGGCGCGCAGGTACCGCCTGCCATTCCGACGGATTTCGCCGCGACGATGAGGCGCGTGAGGCGCATCCGCGCGCATGTCGGCCGCGGCATTTCGGCAGCGCGACTGGCGGCAGCAGGCGTGGACCTGTTTTTCGGAGATGCCCGTTTCGTCGGCAAGGATGTCGTGAGTGTCGACGGAACCAATCTGCGCTTCGACAAAGCCGTGATCGCGAGTGGCGCGAGGCCGAAACTGCCGTCGATCCCCGCTCTCGCGGACGCGGGCTACCTGACCAACGAAACCTTCTTCGAAATTTCCGAGCTGCCGCGGCGCATGCTCGTGATAGGCGGTGGCCCGATTGGCTGTGAACAAGCCCAGGTCCTGTGCCGGCTCGGCGCGCACACCACCATTGTGCAAAACAAACCGCTGTTCCTGGAGGGAGAAGAGCGCGACGCCGCGCAGATCCTCTCCACCGCGCTGGCGCGCGACGGCGTCAAGGTGCGCCTCAACACCCTGGTCCACAACATACGGGTCGAACAGGCAGGCAAGCAGATCGACCTGGTCTGCGACGACTACCGGAATAC
>DATFGL010000222.1:0-6924 GCA_035249465.1 Rhodanobacteraceae bacterium
TGGATAGAGTACCAGGCTACGAACTTGGTGGTCGGGAGTTCGAATCTCTCCGGGCGCGCCATTCAACGAAAGGCCGACGGTCCGCCCGTCGGCTTTTTCGTTTGTGGCTGTCACGGCGCATGGTTCGCGTTGACCCGCGCGTGCACGGCACCGTGTACCATTGCCGCTTGCTGCGGCAAAGTTCTGCCTGCCTTGTATCGGGGTATAGCTCAGTCTGGTAGAGCGCCAGCTTTGGGAGCTGGATGTCGGGGGTTCGAATCCCTCTGCCCCGACCACTTTCGTGGTGCGATGGCGCGCCCAACTGGTCGAAGACGCGGCGTTTGCGGCAGTCCAGTGGACTGTCGCGCCGTGGGTGAGGAGGAGGCATGGATGCCGACTGGACGTTCGCACCATGGATGGTTTCTTGCCAGAATGTCCAGCAACGCGCCCGTAGCTCAATCGGATAGAGCATCGGCCTTCTAAGCCGACGGTTGCTGGTTCGATTCCAGTCGGGCGCGCCATCGCCGCTTCGCAATTCGTTTGTATGCGCTGCCCGTCGCGATGGCGGCTGCACTGCATGCACCCACCGTCAGGAGTAGCATGCGGCGTTTGGCCACGAATTGGACCTCCGGAGGCTCATATGCGATTCATGGGCGCGCTGATTTTATGGATCGTCATTGCGATCATCGCTTTCTTCGCGTTCGCGTTCAGCGGAATCTATCAGGTGGGCGCGGACGTCCCGCACTGGAGCGTTACCCGGCATGCCATCGGCATGGTGCGCGAACACGCCGTCGACCGCCGCATCGCAGACATCAAACCACCGCCGCTGGATGATCCCGCGCTGGTCAAGCTGGGCGCCGAGCATTATTCCGAAATGTGCACGGGCTGCCACCTTGCGCCCGGCATGGGGCATTCCGAATTGCGCGATGGCCTTTATCCGAAGCCGCCAAACCTCACCCGTTTCGCGCCCGATCCCGCCGAGGCGTTCTGGATCATCAAGCACGGCTTGAAGATGACCGCGATGCCGGCATGGGGCGCGACCCACGATGACCACACGATCTGGGCGATCGTGGCTTACCTGCAGAAGCAGCCCCGCATGAGCGCTGACGAGTTCAAGTCGCTCACCGCGAATGCCTCGGGCATGCAAGGGCATGATGCGGTTCCGGCAAGCGCCGGGTCAGCGCCTGCGCCAGCCTCGACTGCTGTTGCACCTGCGTCCGCTTCCGGCGCGCACTGATTTCGGGGTACGGCCGTACCTGCCAGGTTGCCCCGCGCGACGAGGTTATGCGTGCTCCATGAAAACTCTTGACTCTGGACCATGGTCCATGCTTTAGGATGTGCGCATGAACACACCCATCGATCGGCAAACGACCCGGCACGTCACCATCGGTGCCGTCGCCCGGCGGGCGGGCGTCGGCATCGACACCATTCGCTACTACGAACGTGAAAGGCTGTTGCCCGAGCCGCAGCGGCGTGCATCGGGCTACCGGGATTACGGCAGTGGCACGGTCGAGCGCCTGCGCTTCATCCGGCGCGCGAAGGATCTCGGCTTCACGCTGGAAGAGATCCGCGAGCTGTTGGCGCTTTCAACCGACCGCGAACGCGGGGTGAAATCCGTCAAGCAGCGCGCCGGGGCGCGACTGGGCGAAGTCGAGCAACGCATCCGCGAACTGCAGCGCATGAAGCGTGGGCTCAAGCAACTCATCGATGCATGCCCGGGCCACGGAGAACTCGAACATTGTCCGATCCTGCGGGCTCTCGGCGGGGAGGGCGACGCATGAGCGCACATGGGCACGCGCATTGCCATCCGCCTGCGGCACAGGCCCGGAATGCGGTGGAGCAGGCGACCGATCCCGTTTGCGGCATGCAGGTAGCCAACGCGTCGGGCCGCTATGCCGATCATCAGGGCAATCGCTATTGGTTCTGCTGCGACGGGTGCCGCAACAAGTTTGTGGCCGGCCCCGGGAAGTATCTGGCCCAGGACCCGGCATCACATGCCGCGCACGACCACGATCGTGGGCACACGCACAGGCACCTCGAAGCGCCCGCGGGCGTGGTCTATACCTGCCCGATGCACCCGGAGATTCGGCAGATCGGCCCGGGTCATTGCCCGAAATGCGGCATGGCGCTGGAGCCGGTACTGCCGAGCGCGGAGAGCGACGACGGCGGGGAACTGCGCGCGCTGACGCGCCGCTTCCAGATGCTGGTCGCGTCGACGATTCCGGTGTTTGTACTCGCAATGGGGCCGCACCTGCTCGGCTGGCGCTTGCCGCCGCCGTGGAATGCCGTCGCCGGCTGGATCGAGGCCGCACTCGCCACAGCCGTGGTGCTGTGGGGCGGCGCGTCGTTCTTCGTGCGCGGGTGGCGCTCGCTCAAGCCGTGGTCTCCCAACATGTACACCCTGATCGCGCTGGGCACGGGCGTGGCATGGCTGTACAGCGCCATTGCGTTCCTGTTTCCGGACATCTTCCCGCCGGGCTTCCGCGACGTGCATGGACGCGTCGGCGTGTATTTCGAATCGGCTGCCGTGATCGTCACACTGGTGACGCTGGGTGACTGGCTGGAATTGCGTGCACGCCGGCGGACCGGTTCCGCGCTGCGTGCGCTGCTGGACCTCGCGCCCAAAACCGCGCGCCGCATTGCCGCGGACGGCAGCGAGTCGGATGTCCCGCTGGAGGGGGTGCAGGCCGGCGACGTTTTGCGCGTGCGTCCGGGCGAAAAGGTGCCGGTGGACGGCGTGATCATCGATGGTGCGAGCCACGTCGACGAGTCGATGCTGACGGGCGAGTCGATGCCCGTCGCGAAGGACAGGGACGATCGCGCCATCGGCGGCACCGTGAACCGGGACGGCGCATTCACGATGCGCGCCGAGAAAGTCGGTGCCGAAACGACGTTGTCGCGCATCGTCGCGTTGGTCGCGCAGGCACAGCGCAGCAAGGCGCCGCTGCAGCGCGTGGCCGACCGCGTCGCCGCATGGTTCGTGCCGGCCGTGGTCGTGGTGGCCGTGGTGGCTTTCATCGCGTGGGCTGCGGTTGGCCCGGAACCAAGAGCCGCGCACGCACTGATCGCGGCGGTATCGGTGTTGATCATCGCCTGTCCATGCGCGCTGGGTCTCGCGACGCCCATTTCGATCATGGTCGCGAGCGGGCGCGGCGCGCACATGGGCGTGCTGTTTCGCGACGCCACCGCCATCGAGACCCTGCGCAATGCGGACGTGCTGCTGGTCGACAAGACCGGCACGCTGACCGAAGGCAAGCCTTCGCTGCGTGCGGTGGAAACAATCGATGGTTTCGACGAAACGGATGCGCTTGCACTGGCCGCGGCACTGGAGCGATCGAGCGAACATCCGCTGGCGCGGGCGATCGCGACAGCCGCCGAAGCACGCGGCATCACGATCCCGCGTGCGGAAGGGTTCAAGGCATTGCCCGGTCGCGGAGTCGGCGCAATCGTCGATGGCCACGACGCGGCGATCGGCAATGGCAAGCTTCTGGATGAGTTGGGCGTGGACACCGATCCTTTCGTTGCTGCGCGCGCCGACGCGGTGCGCAACGAAGGCGCCACGGTGGTGTTCCTCGCGCGCGATGGAAAGGTCGTCGCATCCCTCTCCGTCTCCGATCGCATCAAGGATGGCACACCCGCCGCACTTGCCGTTCTGCGCGAGGAAGGCATGCGGATCGTGATGCTGACCGGCGACAACGCCATCACGGCGCAAACGGTCGCGCGAAGACTGGGCATCGAGGAAGTGCACGCGGATGTGTCGCCCGCCGGCAAGGCTGCGGTGGTCGAGGCGTTGAAGCGGGAAGGGCGGGTCGTCGCGATGGCTGGCGATGGCATCAACGATGCGCCGGCACTGGCCGCGGCGGATATCGGGATCGCGATGGGCGCGGGCGCCGACGTGGCGCTGGAAAGCGCGCCGGTGACGCTGGTGCATGGCGATCTTTCCGGCATTGCGCGCGCACGGGTGCTGTCGCGGGCCACGGCCGGCAACATCCACCAGAACCTGTTCTTCGCGTTCGTCTACAACGCCATCGGCGTGCCGATCGCGGCCGGCGTGCTGTATCCGGTATTCGGGATCGTGCTGTCGCCGATGGTCGCCGCGCTGGCGATGAGCTTGTCATCGGTATCCGTCGTTTCGAACGCGCTGCGCTTGCGCACGAAGCGGCTGGAGGCGCGTGCCTGACGGGCTATGATCGGGTGCCGCCGAGGAGGAGTTGAATCATGCGCATATTTTTGACCGGTTTTGCCCTTGCCGGCATCACCGCGTTCGCGACCGCCGTTAGCCCCACGCTGTCGACCCACAAGGCGCCCGCCGATGCGCACGTGTACATCATCAGCCCCGCCGACGGCGCCACCGTCGGACGCGGAGTCACCGTGCAGTTCGGATTGTCGGGGATGGGCGTGGCGCCGGCAGGCGTCGAGAAGAAGGATACCGGGCATCATCACCTGCTGATCGACGTCGCGGCACTGCCGCCGGCGGGTCAGCCCATTCCGAACGACGAACATCACAAGCATTTCGGCGGCGGCCAGACCGAGACGCTGCTGCAGCTTTCCCCTGGCACGCACACGCTGCAACTCGAACTTGGCGATGCCAACCACGTGCCGTTCGACCCGCCGGTTGTTTCGAGGCGGATTACGATCCACGTGCGTTGAACCATTGGACAACCTGATGCGCTTGCCGGCTCGCGACGGTTCTTCAATGATTACCGTACAAGACGAAGCCGCGCGGATGGCTCCGCGCGGCTTTTCGATGAGGCCAGGGCGAACGCCGGTTCAGCGCGCGAACAGCGGCTTGTTGAGGCGCGCCATCAGTCGTTCACGACGGGACCCCTGGTGCGCCGTGTCGCCTTCCTGCGCCTTCGGCGGCACTTCAAGGCGTCCGTCGGCAAAACATGCATTGAAGTAGTCGACCACGTCTTCGTACGGCATGCCCGAAGCTGCGACGATTTCATCGACGGTGGCGAAGTCCTTCACCATTTCCTTGGCGAGTCGGAAGTGCTTCGGGAATTCGCGTTCGGTTTCGGGCCAACGCGACAACTTGTAACGCTCGCTGCGAATCAGCTTGCGGCCGAGGATGCCAGGCGTGGCGATGAGGCCTGCATACCAGCGCAGGCGGCCCAGCGGTTGTACCGGGTTGGCCACGCGCGCGGTCTTGAGTGCTTCGGAATAGATCGGTGTCCACGTGCTCGCGGGCTGCTCGAGCAAGACGGCGAGCGGCTTCAGCGAAGTGGATTCGAAGTGATAGCTGTTCTGCTCCGGATCGACCACGAGTTCCGCGCCGTCCGGTCCGGTCAGTTTGCGCGGGCTGGAAAAGGTGCCGGAGGCGAGTGCCAGTGCCAGCGCTTCGGCCGCGTTGACGGGCCCGACTTCAGCCGGCTCGACGGCTTCGGGCTGCGGCGGCCCCTGTACTTCGGCAAGGTCCGGCATTCCATCCTCGATCCGCACGTCTTCGACTTGCGCCGCGTCGACCTGCGGGGCGCCGACGTGCACCCCCGACAACCACGCTTCCAGACCGGCGGCCGTTGTGCGCGGCGCGTTCGCCGCAACCTGTTCCGAATCGAATGTCATGTCCTGGTTACCTTGCATGGCGGCATAGCCTCCGGGTCCCACGGTCATGGCCGCGGACAGATCGATGCCCTCGCAGCGGCCGTTGCAACACGTGTGCCAGTCTACGCAGAGGGACCCGCCCGGACGCGTGCCGAGACGTAAACATTGGTTACAGCTTTCGTGAGAAGTCAGACCGGGGAGGGCCGTCCTGGACTGGATTGCCCGAGTCGGTTCCGCAGGCAAAGGCATTGGTGCTGCAACGATCAGGGACGATCGCACGATAGACCGTCAGACCGCCGGAACAGGCTCCGCGGGTTGTTTGGCCTGCAAGGCCCACAGCGCCGCATAGCGACCACCCTGTGCGAGCAGCCCGGTGTGGGTGCCGCGCTCGATCACCCGGCCACGATCCAGCACCAGGATCTGGTCGGCGTCGACGATGGTCGAAAGCCTGTGCGCCACCATGAGCGTGGTGCGCCCGCGTGCGATCTCGGCCAGCTCGTTCTGGATGATCTTCTCGGTGCGCGTGTCGAGCGCACTGGTGGCTTCGTCGAACACCAGGATGGCCGGATGCTTCAACAGCGCACGGGCGATCGCGACGCGCTGCTTCTCGCCGCCCGAAAGTTTCAGTCCGCGTTCGCCGACCGTGGTCTCGTAACCTTGCGGCAGGCTCACCACGAAGTCGTGGATGTGCGCGGCGCGCGCCGCGGCGTGCACCTCGTTGCGTGTGGCGCCGGTGCGGCCGTAGGCGATGTTGTAATAGATCGTGTCGTTGAACAGCACGGTGTCCTGCGGGACGATGCCGATCGCCGCGCGCAACGATTCCTGCGTGACCTCGCGGATGTCCTGGCCGTCGATGGTGATGCGTCCGCGAGTCACGTCATAGAAGCGGAACAGCAGGCGCGAGAGCGTGGACTTGCCCGCGCCAGTCGCGCCGACCACGGCCACCGTCTTGCCGGACGGGATCGTGAAATCCACGTCGAACAGGATCTGCCGCTGCGGATCGTAGGCGAAGGAGACATGCTCGAAGCGCACGCCGGCGCCGTGCAGATGCAGCGGTTGCGCGCCCGGGACGTCCTGCACTTCCGCATGTTCGTCCAGCAGCGCGAACATGCGCTCCATGTCGATGATGCCCTGCTTGATCTGGCGGTAGGTGAAGCCGAGCATGTTCAGCGGGATCGAAAGCTGGATCAGCATGGTGTTGACCAGCACCAGGTCGCCGATCGACAGCGTGTGCAACACGACGCCACGCGCGGCCATCGCCATCAGCACCGTCAGGCCCAGCGCGATCACCAAGGCTTGCGCGCCGTTGAGCACCGCCAGCGAAGACTCGGTCTTGACCGCGGCGTCTTCGTACCGACGCAGGTCGGCGTCGTAGCGTTGCGCCTCGAATTCCTCGTTGCC
>DATFGL010000223.1:0-11517 GCA_035249465.1 Rhodanobacteraceae bacterium
AAGGCACCGGAAAGATTGCCGCAGGCTTCCATGCGCGCCGCGTCGGCCTGTCCGGCCACCGCGTTCGCGTGCGCGCTGGAGGAAGGGTGCGGCTTCTCGGTGGCGGCGGGTGATTGGCCCGCGCCGAATGCAAGCACGGGAAGGGCGGCGACCAGCGCGGCGACGAACAGTTGGCGATGCATGGCGACTCCTCTTCTTGCGTGTGCAACGTCAGGCTGGACGTTTCAGATAGAACACCGGCGAGGGTACACCGTAGCCCTCGACGACGTGCACCAGTTCCCAGCCGCCGCGACCGAGCTGGTTCAGCTGGTCGGCGATTTCATCCGGATCGGGGCGAAGCTTGAAGAAGGTCGACGATTTGAAACGGACGACCTTGTAGATCCAGCGTGCTTCGGTATTCATGTCGATGTTTTCCTGTCAGCCCGAATGGGAGCGGGAGGATTTCGCGTCGGCCTTGTTGCGCCCGGCCTTGCGCAGCGCATCGCGCAGCACGTATTCGATCTGCGCGTTGAGCGAACGCAGTTCGTCGTTCGACCATTTCTGCATGGCGTCGAGGACCTGCGCGCTGATGCGCAGCGGGTAGGCCTTCTTGCCGGATTGCTCCGTGCTCACGCGTCAACCCTGGTACAGCGTGCCCGTGTTGAGCACCGGCTGGGTGCCGCGTTCGCCGCACAGCACCACCAGCAGGTTCGACACCATCGCGGCGCGGCGTTCCTCATCCAGTTCCACGATGTGCTGCTGGCTCAACTGCTCCAGCGCCATCTGCACCATGCTGACCGCACCTTCGACGATCTTGGTGCGCGCGGCGATGATCGCGCCTGCTTGCTGGCGTTGCAGCATGGCCTGTGCGATTTCCTGCGCGTAGGCGAGGTGGCTGATGCGCGCTTCCAGCACCTTGACGCCGGCCCTGCCGAGGCGTTCCTGGATCTGATCGCGCAGGTGCGCGGTGATCTCGTCGCCGTGGCTGCGCAAGCTGGGCTTGCCGTCCTCATGCGAATCGTAGGGATAGCTTTGCGCCATCTGGCGCAGCGCCGATTCACTCTGGATGTGCACGTAGTTTTCGTAGTCATCCACCTGGAACACGGCCTCGGCGGTGTCCACGACCTGCCACACGATCACCGCGGCGATCTCGATGGGATTGCCGTCGGCGTCATTGACCTTGAGCTTGGACGATTCGAAGTTGCGCACGCGCAAACTGACGGCGCGCTTGGTGAGGAACGGGTTGGTCCAGCGCAGGCCGGTTTCGCGCGCGGTGCCGGCATAGCGGCCGAACAGCAGCAGCACCATGCCCTGGTTCGGCTGTACCTGGAAAAAGCCCTTGCACAAAAAAACGACGATCACAAACACCACCACGCCCGTGGCAATGGCGGCGGGGATCTGGTTCGCGCCGCCATGGAAAAACAGCGCGGCACTACCGACCAACACCAGCACGAACAGCACGGCGAGCGGAATGCCGGGCAACGAGGAAGCCTTGGTTTCATTCATGGGATTCTCCCGAGTGGTGAAATTACGATATCATTTTGATATCAACATCGCAAGCATGAACGATACGGCCCGCACATGGCGGGCCGGGCGGGGCGGCACGTCGCAGGAGTTGCCGCCACTAGAATGAATCCCTGTCCGGGGTTTTGGAGTACCGAATGAACGCCACCGTCACGCCGGGCTGGACACTGATTGCAACCGAGATCCTGGCATCGATCGTCCTGCTGCTGTTGCTGCTTCTGCTGGCGGTGGCGGCCGCGCTGTTCGTCTACGACCGCCTGCAGACCCGCAACGCGATCCTGCGCAACTTCCCGGTCATCGGGCACACGCGCAAGGGGCTGCAGCATGTCGGCGTGTTTTTCCGGCGCTATTTCTCGGCGGCCGATCGCGAGGAATTGCCGTTCAACCGTGCCGAGCGTCAGTGGGTGCATCGCGCGTCGGTGAATTCCGACAACACCCGCGCTTTCGGTTCGACCCGCGACCTGCGCGTCGAGGGCGTGCCGTTTTTCGTGAACGCGCCGTTTCCCGGCCTCGGCGAGGAATCCGTCGATCCCGCGCCACTGGTGATCGGCCCGTTTGCGCGGAAACCTTACCCGCACGCGGCGTTCTTCAATATTTCCGCAATGAGCTTCGGCGCGTTGTCGGCGCCCGCGGTGCGCGCGCTTTCCCGCGGTGCCGCAAAGGCCGGCATTTGGCTGGATACGGGCGAGGGCGGCCTGGCGCCGCACCACCTCGAAGGCGGGTGCGACATCGTGTTCGAAATCGGTACGGCCAAGTACGGCGTGCGCACGGGGGACGGCAGGTTGGACGACGACAAGCTGCGCGCAGTCTGCGTGCATCCCGAAGTGAAGATGGTCAGCGTCAAGTTGTCGCAAGGCGCGAAGCCAGGCCTCGGCGGCCTGCTTCCCGGCGCGAAAGTGACGCCGGAAATCGCACTGATCCGCGGCATCCCGGTGGGTGGGGATTCGGTCAGCCCCAACCGTCACCCCGAGGTCAGCAACGTGTCGGAACTGCTCGATTTCATCGAGCACGTGCGCGAGGTCGGCGGCCTGCCGGTCGGTTTCAAGGCGGTGCTGGGCGGCATCGAATGGATCCGCGACCTGTGCATGGAAGTACACCGGCGTGGCCTGGCAAGCGCGCCCGATTTCATCGTCGTGGATGGTTCCGAAGGCGGCACCGGCGCGTCGCCCCAGACGCTGATGGAAGGCATGGGGCTGCCGCTGCGCGAGTCGCTGCCGCTGCTGGTCGATACGCTGGTCGAGCAGGGCCTGCGCGAGCGCATCCGCGTGATCTGCGCCGGCAAGTGCATCACCGCGTATGAAGTCGCTTGGGCGCTGGCGATGGGTGCGGATTTCGTCAATTCGGCGCGCGGTTTCATGTTCGCGCTGGGCTGCATCCAGGCCATGCGTTGCAACGAAAACACCTGTCCGACCGGCATCACCACCCAGGACCCACGCCTGCAGCGCGGACTGGTGGTGATGGACAAGGCGGAACGCGTGGCCAACTACGCGCGCAATTTGATGCGCGAAGTCGGCATCATCGCGCACAGTTGCGGGGTCAACGATCCGCGCGAATTGCGCCGGCGCCATTGCCGCGTGGTGGTGGACGACGGCCTGTCGCGATCGCTGGAGCGGCTGCACCCGTACCCGGTTCAACCCAAGGTTTGATGCGCACGCTCGCCGGGCGCGCGCCAGCCATCCGCACCGAGTACCTGCAGGCCGCGGAAGCGGGCCTTGTAGCCCATTTTCGGATGGCCCGCGATCCAGTAACCGAGGTACAGGTGCGGCAACGCGCGTGCGCGCGCGAGTTCGACCTGGCGCAGGATCGCATAGGTGCCGAGCCCGCGCCGGGGCAGTTCGGGTTCGAAGAAGGTGTACACCGCGGACAGCCCGGTTTCGCACACATCGGTCACCGCCACCGCCAGCAGCCGCCCGGCAAGGCGGAATTCGAGGAACACCGTCGGGCTCCACGGCGAGGCGAGGAAGTGCGAAAAGTCCTCGTCGCTGGCATCGTCCATGCCGCCGCCGGGATGGCGCGCTCGCAGGTAGCGCGCGTACAGATCGTGCCGTTCATCGTTCAGGCCGGGCTCGCATTCGGCCAGTTCGAGATCGCCGTTGGCGGCGATGCAGCGGCGCAGGCTGCGATCCGGGGTGAAGGCCGCGACGTCGATGCGGCAGGGCTCGCAAGCGTGGCAGCGCGGGCAATGCGGATGGTAAACGTGGCCGCCGGCCCGGCGAAAACCGCGCGCCAATGAAAGCGCATAAAGCTTGGGAAGGTTCGGCGCGGCCGGATCCAATACCAGGTTCTGCGCGGTGCGCGCGGGGAAATAGCCGCACGCGTGCGGCAGGGTCTGGAACAGTCGGACGCGTTCGCTGCGCAGGGTCATCGCGGAATCACCAGACGGAAATCAGTTTCGCTCCGTAAATCGCGACCGCGATGGCCACCGCCACCAGGACCGCGGTGCGCACGCGCGCGGCGATGCCGGCCGGGCTGCGTCCGCCATTCTTCTGGAAACGGTAGGCGGCCAGTTCCTCGGCATAACGCGTCACCGGCTCGATGCCGATCTCGCGCATCAATTGGCGCGCCCGGGTGTGGTCGCCGGCATGTTTCACCCACACCGCCGGCCAGTCGTCGCTGTGACCGGGCCGCGCATAGGAAAACTGCTTGTAGCTCTTGCTGTCGTAGGCACGCCGGTTGGTCACCTTGGTGGCGATGCCGTGTTCGGCCATCACCGCGACCAGGCGCTCGACGTTTTCGATCCGGGGGGAAGAGTAGATGCGGCGCATGGCGCCAGTTTACGACAGCCCGGGGCCGTTGCAATCCGGGGCTTGACTGCGTTTCAGCCTGTATTTCTCAGGCGCAGCAAACCTTCCTGTGCCGTCGAAGCAACCAGCTTGCCGGACAGGTCGAACATCTGCCCGCGCACCAACCCGCGCGCGCCCTGTGCCGTCGGGCTTTCGCAGGCGTACAGCAGCCAGTCGTCCACGCGGAATGGCCGATGGAACCACAAGGCGTGGTCGAGGCTAGCCATCTGCAGGTTGGGTGTCAGATAGGAAACACCGTGCGGCAGCAGCGCGGTGCCGATCAGGTGGTAATCGGATGCATACGCCAGCAGCGCACGGTGCTGCGCGGGCGTCGCGTCGATCTTCTGCGCCAGCCGAAACCAGATGTGCTGCCAAGGCGGGCGCTTGACCGGGTGCAGCTCATCGCGCGGCCATACGAAACGGTATTCGAACGGGCCATCGGTGGACAGCCAGCGCTGCAGCTTGGGCGGCAATTTGTCGAGTTCGGCCCGGGGCAGCGACTTGGCCGGCTCGAGGTCGTCGGGTTTCGGCACGTCGGGCATGCTGGTCTGGTGCTCGAAACCGTCCTCGACCACCTGGAACGACACCGCGCAATTCAGGATGGGCTTGCCGTGCTGGATCGCCTCGACGCGGCGCACGGAAAAGCTGTGTCCGTCGCGGGCGCGGTTGACGCGATAGACGATCGGCGCCTCGACGTCGCCCGCGCGCAGGAAGTACGCGTGCAGCGAGTGCGCGGGGCGCACCGCATCGACCGTCTGCTGCGCCGCCGACAAGGCTTGGCCCAGGACCTGGCCGCCGAAAACGTAACGGGTGCCGATGTCGCGGCTCTGGCCGCGGAACAGGTTGTCTTCCAGGCGTTCCAGTTGCAGCAGTTCGATCAGTTCGTGGACGTGCGGCTGGGTCATGGCGGGTGTGGCGTATGCAAAAAGACGCGGAATTATAGCTGCGCCGCCACGTGTCCCAGCCTGCGCAAACCGCATGTCCCCATCACCAGCTGCCACGGAAACAGCGGGCCGGGGTCGAGTTTGCGCCGCACCTGGCGTGCTGGATCGTCGCTGGCGGCGACCAGGCCGGTGTCGAGGTCTTCATGGCCTGCGATGGATCGGAGATTGGGCAAGGTGTCGCGCAGGCGCGCGATCAGTGCCAGCAACGCATCGATCTGCACCGGGGGATAGGGTTCACTCATGGTTTGCCGGCGCGAGGCAAGCCAGTCCGGATAGCGGCCGGTGTTGACCAGTTCGACGCCCATGGCATGTTCGTTGTGGCCGCGCACGTGGTGCGCCACGCGGTCGTCGGGCACGTAGCGATACACGCCGCCGTCGCGATCGACGTAGTAGTGCCCGCTGTTGCCGGTGCCGCTCGGGTGCACGATGCGTTCGCCATACTCGCGCGCCGTTGCCAGGTCGGGCAGTTCGGTGCAGTGGATCACGACGAGATCGATATTCGCCGGGTCGCGCAATTCGAGCCTGGCGACGTAGGGCAGCGGTTGGTCGTGGATCACCGGTGGGTGTTTCATCGCGAAAGTGTTGCACGAAATCGGCGGCGTGACAGTGGTGCCTGCTACGCTTCCCGGATTCAATTGCCCTGTCGCAACGATGCCCGGCCACGTCATTCTTTCCCACGGTTCCGACAGCGGGCCCGATGCCACCAAGGTCAGTGCGCTGGCGCGCGTGGCCGAAACGCTTGGCTGGAGCACGTTCCGGCCCGACTACCGGGAGGAAGACAAACTCGGTTACGCGGGGTCGGTGTCGCCGCGCGTCACGCGCCTGGCCGAAGCGATGCGGAATGCGCCGCGTCCGTTGGTGCTGGCGGGCTCCAGCATGGGCGCGTTCGTGTCGGGGCTGGCTTCGCTGCACGTGCCCTGCCAGGGCTTGTTCCTGATCGCGCTGCCCATCGACATCCCGGGCTGTCCGCAACGTTTCGATGCCGCCCGCGGCGTGCCGGGGATGCTGGTGCACGGCTATCGCGATGCGCTGTGTCCCGTCGATGCGGCCGTGGCCTTTGCGCGCGAACGCGGCATGCCGGCGCTGCTGCTGGACGATGATCATCGCCTCGGCAACCACGTCGCCGTGTTGGAACGGCAGTTCGAACTGTTCCTGCGAACGGTCGCGGATTGATGACGGCCTGATTCGTGACGATCCGATCATGACGACCTGATTCATGACAACATTCTTCGCCACCTGTCCGAAAGGCCTCGAATACCTGCTGCGCGACGAGCTTGCCGCGCTCGGCGCCGACGCACGCGAAGCGCTGGCCGGCGTGCGCTTCGAGGGTGACCTCGCATGTGCTTATCGTGCCTGCCTGGAATCGCGTCTTGCCAGTCGCGTCCTGGTGCCGTTCGCCGAATTCGATGCGCCCGATGCCGATGCGCTGTATGCGGGCGTTTACGCTGTCGACTGGTCGCAACACGTTGCGCCGGATGCCACGCTCGCGATCGACGCCACGGGCAGCAGCGGCACGATCACGCACTCCGGTTTCGCGGCGCAGAAGGTGAAGGATGCGATCGCGGATCAGTGCCGCGCGCGCGACGGCGTGCGTCCGACGATCCGGCCGGACAGGCCGGACGTGCGCCTGAACCTGCGCCTGCACAAGGGGCGCGCGACGTTGTCGCTGGACTTGTCCGGCGAGCCCTTGCATCGGCGCGGCTGGCGAAGCGGGCAGGGCGAGGCGCCGCTCAAGGAAAACCTGGCCTGCGCGATGTTGTTGCGCGGTGGGTGGCCCGGCGTTTACGAACGCGGCGGCGCACTGGTCGACCCGATGTGCGGTTCCGGCACCCTGCTGATCGAAGCCGCGTGGATGGTGGCCGGCGTCGCGCCTGCATTGCAGCGCGACTATTTCGGTTTCCTCGGTTGGCGCGGCCACGACGAGGCGCTTTGGCAAAGCCTGCGCGATGCGGCGCAAGAGCGCGCTTTGGAGGGCCTGCGCGGATTGCGTCCGTGTTTCTTCGGCAGCGACAGCGATCCGCGCATGATCGCCATCACCACGCACAACCTGCAGACGGCGGGCGTGGCGGGTTTCGTCCTGCTCGACAAGGGTTCGGCCGAGCACCTGAAGGCGCCTGCCGGATTCGCGACAGGGCTGCTGATCACCAATCCGCCTTACGGCGAACGCATGGGCGACCTCGCGACGCTGCCCGCGTTGTACAAGTCCCTGGGCGAACGCCTGCGCACGGGATTCGCCGGTTGGCGCGCAGCGGTGTTGACCAGCGAACCGGAACTCGAACGCGCGCTCGGTTTGCGCCCGGACAAACAATACGTGTTGTTCAACGGCGCGATCGAATGCCGCCTGGACCTGTTCGATGTGCGCGATCAGGCCACGGCGAATGCGGCGGCAACGCTGTCGCCCGGTGCGGAGATGGTCGCGAATCGGATCCGCAAGAACCTGCGCAACCTGCGCAAGGAATTGGCGCACGCGGCCATCACCTGCTTTCGCGTCTACGACGCGGACCTGCCGGAATATGCCGCGGCCATCGACGTGTATCGCGGCTGGCCGGAAGATTCGGCGGACGTCGGTCACGATGCTGTCGCGCAGAACTGGCTGCACGTGCAGGAATACGCGCCGCCCGCGAGCGTCGATGTCAATGCCGCCAGGACGCGCTGGCGCGACCTGCTGCACGCGGCCCGCGCGGCCACGGACGTACCGCGCGAACGCCTGGTGATCAAGACGCGCACGCGCGGCAAGGGCGGCAGCAAGTACGGCCGCTTCGATGCGCGCGATGAATTCCTGGTGGTGGAAGAGGGCGGCCTGCGCTTCCGCGTGAACCTGTACGACCGGCTCGATACCGGCCTGTTCCTCGACCATCGCCTGGTGCGTGCACGCGTGGGCGGGCTTGCACGTGACAAGGACGTGCTGAACCTGTTTGCCTACACCGGCGCCGCCAGCGTGTACGCCGCGGCGGGCGGCGCGCGCAGCACCACCAGCGTGGATCTTTCGCAGGGTTACCTGGAATGGGCGTCGCACAACCTGGTGCTGAACGGGTTCGGTGGCCGCGAACACATGCTGGCGCGCGCCGACGCGATGACGTTCCTCGTCGAAACACCCGCGCGTTACGGATTGATCTATGTCGATCCGCCCACGTTTTCCAATTCGAAACGCGCGGGCGATTTCGATGTGCAGCGCGATCACGTTGCCTTGCTGGAAGCCTGCGAACGCCGCCTGCGCGACGATGGCGTGATCGTGTTCTCCAACAATTTCAGGCGCTTCAAGCTGGATGCTGAGGCGTTGTCGCGCACGTTCAGCATCGAAGACGCCAGCCACGCCAGCATTCCGCACGATTTCGCGCGCCGGCCGCAGATCCACGGCTGCTGGATTCTGGGCAAACGTTGATTCCCGTGCGAAGCGGCTGTTGTTGAAAGTCAGGCCAGGGATGGCCGTGGTGATGCTTGGTGAATCTGGTGCGTCCCGTCTTACGGTTCGCTTAGTGACGCAGTGATCAGGGAGGATCACACAATTTAAGCCCTAGTTCAGTCCCCAAGCGCAAGCATGCCGGCATCGGTTCACTACGGAGGCATGCCATGAACATCCGTGGATTCGTCCGCCGTGCGGGTTTGGTGGCCGCCGTGCTCGCGGCCTCGTTCCTGATCGTGCCGAGTGCTTTCGCACGCGTGCACGTGGGCATCGGCATTTCCGTGCCGGGTGTCGCCATCGGCGTGGGCAATTGCTGGAGTTGCGGCTACGTGCCCGCCCCGGTGTATTACCAGCCGGTGTACGCGCCGCCGGTGTATTACCCGGCGCCGGTGTATTACACGCCGCAGCCCGTGTACTACGGTTACGACTACGGTTACTACCAGCCGTACTACCCGCGGCACTATCACTACCGCGGCTACGACCGGGACCGCGGGTCGCGCCACTACCGCGGCGGTTACTACCGCCATGACCATCATTGATGGTGGCGGCCCTCGGCGCGGGTTTACGGACCTTGTACGCGCGGTGTGCTAAAACACTCCGCGCATGAGTCCTCTGTCCGGCCCTTCACTGAACGATCACGATGGCTGCGAAGCCGCGATCGACCTGCATTCGATCCGCACGTTCCTGCGGCAATGGATGCGCGATCCGGTGAAGACGGCTTCGGTGGCGCCTTCGGGCCGCCAGCTTGCAAGGCTGATGGTCGCGCAACTGGTGCCGGGTTCCGCGCGGGTGGCGGAGCTCGGTGCCGGTACCGGCGTGTTCACGCGTGCACTGCTCGACGCGGGCATCCCGCCGTCGCAATTGCTGGTCGTGGAAATCAACCCGCATCTCGCAGAATTCCTGCGCGAGCGGTTTCCGGGTGTTTCGATCGCTTGCGCCGATGCGCGACATCTGGAGGCACTGGCTGGCGAGCATGGCCTGTTACGGGACGGCAAGCTGGACGCAGTGATCAGCGGGCTCGGCATGTTGTCGATGAGCAGCGGGTTGCGTTGCGACATCCTGCGCGCCGCGTTCGCGGCACTGGGCGGCGATGGCCGTTTCATCCAGTTCACCTACGGCCCGGTCAGCCCGGTGCGGCGCCACGAACGCGAGCTGCTGGGCCTGCGCATGCGCCGCGTGGGATTCGCCATGCGCAACCTGCCGCCGGCCACCGTCTACGTGTACGAGCGTCTGCGTTCGCACGAAATCGCCAGCGTCCGCCAGCCGCCGCAGCGCTGAAGCGTCAAGCCAGGGGAACCCCGATCTTGCTCGTCATACCGGCGCAGGCCGGTATCCAGTAAACAAAGAAATCGCGGCCTGTGGCCACGATACAAAACCAAGCTGGGCCCCGGCCTGCGCGAGAGACAAGACGGCGTTCAGCGCCGGGCGACGATGAAGGACGTTGATCAGAGGTTCGCTAAGCCAATTCAAGCGAATAGTGGCGCTCGCCCGATTCGCGGACGTAGCCCAGCGATTCGTAGAGCGCTTGCGCCGCATGATTGTCTTCTGCGGTTTCGAGCACCAGACGCAGCGCGCCGGCCTCCATCGCGAAGTCGCGTGCGCAGCCCATCAGGGCGCGCGCCACGCCGCATTTGCGCGCGACGGGCGTGACGAACAGGTCGTTGAGCACCCAGATGCGGCGTGCCGAGACCGAAGAAAACAGTGGATACAATTGCGTGAAGCCGAGTGCTTCACGGTTCCCGCCGTCGCGGGCGATGAAGATCACGGACTCATCGCGCCGCAGGCGTTCTTCAAGGAACGTGCGGGCAGCCGCCGGGGCGGGCGCCTGCTTGTAGAAAATGCGGTAGCCGTCGAACAGCGCCGCCAGCGCATCGAGATCGTCGAGGGTGGCGCGTGAGGTGATGGTCCTGGCTGCGTGCGCGGAGTTGGACATGCGGGCGTTGCCGATGCGAAATGGCCGGCATCATGCCCACGCACCGTGCGGCCGTGCAAGCACGGCCGCACAAGCAGCGTCCTGCTTCTCACTTTCCCTGGTCCTGCACCCACTTCTGGTACTGCGCGCGGCTAATGGTCTTGGCCTGGCCGCTCACGTACAGGAAATCATTGTCCAGCGGTGGATATGCAGCGGCCTCGGCCTCACTGATGCGGCCGTCGTGGTTGGTATCCAGCGATTCGAACGACGGCGGCGGCCCGTAACTGGGGACGTCAGCGGGCATGCCGGAGTTCACCGTCAGCGTGCCGCCGTTGCTGTCGGGCAGCGGGTACGACGCGCTGGATTGGGTGCCTTGCAGGAACTGCACCGAACCCGACTGTCCGGACGCGTCCTGTGGCGGCGGTGCGGGCATCGTCGACTGCGGCGGAGCGGGTGGTTGTGCCGGCGGGGGTGGGGGCATCGGTTGCGCAGGCGCCGCGGGAGGTGCCGGCGGCATCGGTGGCGATGGTGTGGTCATCGCAGGAGGCGGCGGTGGCATCGGAGGTGGCGGAGGTGGCGGAACCTGCTGCGCGGTTTGCTGCGGAGCCGGCTGCGCCGTCGCGACGGACGCCACGCCGTACATGGCCAGCGCGATCGCGCCTGCCAGCGACAGACGAATCGAACGTTGATTACTCATGAAGCCTCCTTTCGCGATGCGGCGGGGAGCGCCGTGACATCAATGTGACCGTGCGAAGGCCGATCGGTTCGGCAAGGTCATGGCAGCGGCGAGCGTCGATCAGGATGCATTCAAGTCCGTGATGGCCGCGTCATGGTGTTTCCGGCGGTGGAGCTCGCCAGATGTCGCGTGGCGCGCGGATCGGCATGAGGCTTGCAGCCGTTCTCGACGGGTGGGAAGATCGCATGAGTCCGATCCGCCGCCCGGGGAAAGGCGGTCAGATTGGGCGGCGGGAT
>DATFGL010000224.1:0-15479 GCA_035249465.1 Rhodanobacteraceae bacterium
GGATCGTAAGGCGCGTGCGCTGGAACCCGTGTACGACGAAATCGCCGCGCTGCCGGACGTCGCGCAACCGATGCTGCAACCCATGGATCTGCAGGGTGCGACGCCGCTGGAATACCAGGGTTTCGCCGAATCGGTCGAGCGTCAACTCGGACGCCTCGACGGCGTGGTGCACGCAGCGGCGAAATGCGAGGGCCTGACGCCACTCGGCGTGTTGTCGCCCGGGGAGTGGATCAGCACGCTGCATGTCGATCTGTCTGCGCCGTTCCTGTTGACCCAGGCCTGCATGCCGTTGCTGCTGGCGCGCGAAGACAGCGCCGTGGTGTTCGTGCTGGACGATCCGCGGCGCATGGGCAGCGCGCATTGGGGCGCCTACGGTGTCGCCAAGGCAGGGCTGGAAGGCCTCGCATCGATTCTCCACGAAGAGACGGACGAGACCAGCCTGCGTGTGCACGCGTTGTTGCCGGCGCCGATGCGCACCGCTTTGCGCCGCACCGTGTGGGCTGGCGAGGATCCTTCCACCATCGCGACGCCCGACGCAGCCGCCCAGGCCGTACTCTATCTGTTGTCGCCAGCCGCCCGTGCCTCGCGCGGAAAACTGCTCGACCTGCGGGACAGCGAAACCGGCAACAGGCCCTGATCATGCACCAGCAGATGACCATCGTGTCGGCATGCATCACGCTGTTCCTGGTGCTCGACGCGCCCGGCAACGTGCCGTTCTTCCTTTCGGTTCTGAAAGACGTTCCGCCCAAGCGCCGCCGCTGGGTGATGATCCGCGAATTGCTGATCGCGCTGGGCGTGCTGGTCGCCTTTCTGCTGGGCGGACGCGAGCTGCTGGCGGTGATGCAGTTGCGGCAGGAAGCCATCAGCATCGGCGGAGGCGTGGTGCTGTTCCTGATCGCGATCAAGATGGTGTTTCCGCCGCGGGACGGCGGCATCTTCGGGCCGGTGGGGCAGGGCGAGCCCTTCATCGTGCCGCTGGCGATTCCCGGCGTCGCGGGTCCTTCCGCGATGGCGACGCTGCTGCTGATGACCAGCGCGCAACCGGGCCGCGAGGTGGAGTGGGGCCTGGCGCTGCTGATCGCGTGGTTCGCCACCGCGGCGATCCTGCTGGGCTCCACATGGCTGTTCAAACTGTTGGGCGAAAGCGTGCTCGCGGCAATGGAACGCGTGATGGGGATGTTGCTGATCGCGCTGTCGGCGCAGATGATCCTGGGCGGCGTCGAAGCGTATCTTCGCGCGGGTTGATCGAAGGAAATATTTCGCATGAATGACGTCAATCACGCCACGCGGCCCGCAACCGTCAACGCGCAGATCGTGCCGGCAGGCACGCTCGACGTGCTTTCGCGCGACGAGATCGCGCGCCTCCGCGACGCCACGTCATCCGGACTGCACGTGCTGCTGCGCTCGTGTGCGCTGGCGGTGTTGACTTCGGGCGCGATGCAGGACAGTGCGCGCGCGATGCTGGACCAGTACCCCGATTTCGACATCCAGGTGTTGCAGCAGGATCGCGGCGTGAAGCTGGACTTGAAAAATGCGCCGGCGCAGGCGTTCGTGGACGGCAAGATCATCCGCGGCACCAACGAACTGCTGTTCGCGGTGGTGCGCGACATCGTGTACGAATCGACCAGACTGGAGTCCGGCGAGTTCAACCTCGAGGACTCCAGCGGAATCACCCACGCGGTGTTCGACATCCTGCGCAACGCACGGGTGCTGCGCGCGCGCTTCGACCCGAACCTCGTGGTCTGCTGGGGCGGCCATTCCATTTCGCGCGAGGAATACGACTACACCAAGACGGTTGGCTACCAGCTCGGCCTGCGCGGGATGGACATCTGCACCGGCTGCGGGCCCGGCGCGATGAAGGGGCCGATGAAGGGCGCGACCATCGCGCACGCCAAGCAGCGCCATTACGAGAACCGCTACATCGGCCTCACCGAGCCCAGCATCATCGCGGCGGAATCGCCCAACCCGATCGTCAACAGCCTGGTGATCCTGCCCGACATCGAGAAGCGCCTCGAAGCCTTCGTGCGCGTCGGCCACGGCTTCATCGTGTTCCCCGGCGGCGTCGGCACCTGCGAGGAAATCCTCTACCTGCTCGGCATCCTGTTGGATCCGGTCAACGCGACCGTGCCGTTTCCGCTGGTGTTCACCGGGCCCAGGGCCGCCGTGCAGTATTTCGAGCAGATCGACAGGTTCCTGCGCCTGGTGCTGGGTGAGGCCGCCGCGAAGCGCTACCAGATCATCGTCGAGGATCCGGTCGCGGTGGCGCACGCGATCCAGCAAGGCATCGAAGTGGTGCGCGACCACCGGGTCGAACAGCACGATGCGTTCTTCTTCAACTGGGAATTGAACATCGACTTGCAGTTCCAGCGACCGTTCCAGCCTGACCATGCGGCGATGGCGGCACTGGACCTACATCGCGGCCGGCCGCCGCACGAGCTTGCCGCGGACATGCGCCGCGCGTTTTCGGGCATCGTCGCGGGCAACGTCAAGGAAGAGGGCATCGGTCAAATCGAAAAAAATGGCCCTTACGAAATCCATGGTGATCCGGAATACATGCGCGCGCTCGACACGCTGCTGCAAAGCTTCGTGTCGCAGCAGCGCATGAAGCTGCCTGGGAGCAAGTACGTGCCGTGCTACAAGATTGTTTCCGGAGGTTCAGCCTGATCGAGGCGTCTTCGACAATCTCCCTCGGCTATGCTGCACGCGATGTCTTCCATCCGCCCGCTTTCTCCTGAACTGGTCAACCAGATCGCGGCCGGCGAGGTGATCGAGCGTCCGGCTTCGGTGGTGAAGGAGCTGGCCGAGAACAGCCTCGATGCCGGTGCTCATCGCATTGACATCGAAGTCGAACAGGGCGGCATGCGCCTGATCCGGGTGCGCGACGATGGCGCGGGGATCGCGGCGGATGAATTGCCGCTGGCACTGGCGCCGCACGCGACCAGCAAGATCGCGAGTTTCGACGACCTGACGCGCGTTGCCAGCATGGGGTTTCGCGGCGAGGCGCTGGCCTCGATCGCGTCGGTATCGCGGATGGCGATCACGTCGCGGCGTGCGGGTGACGATCACGGCACCCGCATCGAAGCTCAGGGTGCGCAAACGCCGCAGCCTGCGGCGCAGCCGGCCGGCACCACCATCGAGGTGCGCGACCTGTTCCACGCGGTGCCCGCGCGGCGCAAGTTCCTGCGCGCCGAGCGCACCGAGTTCGGGCACATCGACGAGCTGGTGCGTGCGCTGGCGCTGGCGCGTCCCGATGTCGAATTCCGGTTGCTTCACAACGGCAGGTCGGTGCGCATGCTGAAACCTGCAGCCGACGAATCCGACCGATTGCAGCGCGCGGGCGATTTGCTGGGCGAAGCCTTCGCGCGGAATTGCCTGCGCATCGAGCACGCGGCGGCGGGGTTGCGACTGTCGGGTTGGATCGGCTTGCCCACGGCGTCGCGCGCACAAGCCGATCAACAATATTTCCATGTCAACGGGCGGCTGGTGCGCGACAAGAGCGTCGCGCACGCGGTGCGTCAGGCCTACGAAGATGTGCTTTACCACGGCCGCCATCCGGCCTTCGTGCTGTTCCTGGAACTCGACCCCGCCGCGGTGGACGTCAACGTGCATCCGGCCAAGCGCGAGGTGCGTTTCCGCGATGCGCGCCTGATCCACGATTTCATGTTCCATGCGCTGCGCGACGCGGTGGCGGGCACGCGCGCGGGCGAAACGGGATCGGGTTCATTTCCCCCCGTGATGGCCGGCAGCGCGCCATATCGGAGGATGGAAAATGAACCTGACCCCTTTCCACCCCGGCAATTCGGTCTCGGCGTGCGCGAAGCGCCGGGCGACGCCTACGCCGCATTGCTGGGCACCCGGATGGTGGATTCGGCTCCAGCCGCACCGCTGCCGAGTACGGAATCAGGCGAAGCACCGCCGCTTGGTTATGCGCTGGCCCAGCTCGCGGGGATTTACATCCTCGCCGAGAACGCATGCGGACTCGTGCTGGTCGACATGCACGCCGCGCACGAGCGCGTCACTTACGAGAAGCTGAAGGCCGCGCGCGACAGCCACAAGATGCGCGCGCAGCACTTGCTGGTGCCCGAAGCGGTCGCCGTCAGCGAGCGCGAGGCGGCGGCGGCCGAGGAATACGCCGAAACGCTGGCGGGTTACGGGCTGGAACTCGACCGCAGCGGCCCGCGCCAGGTCACCGTGCGCCGCATTCCCGCCATGCTGGATGGCGCCGACGCGGTGCGGCTGGCGCGCGACGTGCTGGGCGAACTCGCCGAGCACGGCAATTCGCGCAGGCTCGAGGAATCGCAGAACGAATTGCTGTCCGCCATGGCCTGCCACGGTTCGGTGCGCGCGCATCGACGCCTGACCATCCCGGAAATGAATGCACTGCTGCGCGAGATGGAAGCGACCGAGCGCTCTGGCCAGTGCAACCATGGCCGGCCGACGTGGACGCAATTGTCCATTGCCGAGCTCGACAAACTTTTCTTGCGCGGAAGGTAGCGCGGCGATGAATGTCGACAACACATACATGCAGGAAATCGAACGCTGGCAGGCCGCGCGCGTTGCCCGCCTGACCGCGCCGGATGGGTGGTTGAGTCTGGTCGGCCTCGACTGGCTGAAGCCGGGTACGAACACGATCGGCGGCGCCGCGGACAACGACATCGTGCTGGCCAAGGCGCCGGCGCACCTGGGCACGATCGAGTGGGCCGAGGACGGGGCGCTTTCGATTTCGCTCGACAAGGCCTCGGGTGCAACCATCGACGGCGGCCCCGCGGCAACTCGCGCGGCGTTGATCGACGACAACCACGCCGCACCGACCACCGTTGCCTTCGGCAGCGTCAATTTCATCGCCGTCGACCGCGGCGGCCGCAAGGGCCTCAGGGTGCGCGATAGCGAGGCGGAGACACGCGTGCATTTCGCGGGTATCGAACGTTTCCCGGTCGACCAGGCGTGGCGGATCGTCGCGGATTGGCAGGTGCTGGATCCACCGTTCCAGTTGGCGACCGGAACCGTGATCGGCACCATCGAAAATTATCCGGCGCCGGGCAAGGCGGTGTTCGAGCGGGAGGGCCAAAGGTTCGAGCTGTACCCGGTCATCGAGGTGCCCGGTGACACGCAGCTGTTCCTGATTTTCGCGGATGCCACGTCCGGCAAGGAAACCTACGGCGCGGCCCGGTTCCTGTACGCTGACACGCCCCGCGACGGCAAGATCGTGCTGGACTTCAACAAGGCCTACAACCCGCCTTGTGCATTCACGCCCTATGCGACCTGTCCGCTGGCGCCGCCGGAAAACCGGTTGGCCCTGCGGGTGGCGGCGGGCGAGCTCAAGTACCGTGAAAGCGCTTGAAATCAGGGAACCTTTTCACCCCCGGGCGTTCAAACTTGGCGATGCCGTGCGGCGCAATGAAGCGCCTTGGTACACATTGCAGACAGCGGGATTCGGAATCGACATGAGCAGGATAGTCATCGTGCTGGTGCTCGCGGCGGGCGTGCTGGTGCCGTCCGGCGCGCTGCTGGCGCAGCCCCCGAAGACCTCGGCAGCGCCGGTCGCGGATCGCGCCGAACTTTCCTATGCGCTTGGTTACGAAGCCGGTCTCGACTTGGGCCAGCGCAAGCTCGACGTGGATATCAACACCATCCTGCGCGGCGTGCAGGACGGCTACTCGCGCAAGAAACCCGAATATTCCCCGCAAACCATGCAGCGCGTGTTGCAGGCGATGGAAGCCAAGATGGTCGCCGACGCGCGCGCCGCCTACCAGAAACTGGCTGCGGCGAACCTGCAGAAGGCGCGCGCATTCTTCGCGGAAAACGGCAAGAAGCAGGGCGTGGTCACCCTGCCGTCCGGGGTGCAGTACAAGGTGCTCGATGGCGGCAACGGCGACAAGAGCCCGACGATCGACAGTGAAGTGACGCTGCAATTTCGCGGCCAGTTCCTCGACGGCACCGTATTCGCGGATACCGCGGACAGTGGCAAGCCGGCCGTGTACCCGGTCAAGTTCATGATCCCCGGTTGGCGCGACGTCATCGGACGCATGCACGTGGGCGATCATTGGCAGGTGTTCGTGCCGCCCGACCAGGCCTACGGCATCCGCGGCGACCTGCCGCGCATCGGGCCCAACGAGGCGCTGGTGTTTGATATTCGCTTGCTCGGCGTGAAGCCGTAGGAACCGCTGCGCGCTTGCCTGTGCCGTGCAAACGCCTGCGTTCGATTCACGCGCGTTGCGTTACGCTTGGCGGATGCGGATCGAACCCGTCAGCCTCGACGAAGCACCGGTGAGCCCGTGCGTCGGCGTATGCCGCATGGACCCGGATGGTTTGTGCATCGGTTGCCGCCGGACGCTGGCCGAGATCGCGCGCTGGGGCACGATGAGCAACGACGACCGCAGGCGCTGGATGCGCGAGCAGCAGCCGTTGCGTCCGCCGCCACGGCCATGACGGATTGGTTTGATGCCATCACGCGTGCGTTGCTTCCCCTGGAAAAGCCGCCCGTGCCGCCCGCGTGGAACCATGGTCACCTGCTCGACTTGATCGGCGGGGGACCGCGCGCGGACGCCGCTGTGCTGATGGCGATCCGCGACCTGCCGGAACCGCGCATGGTGTTCACGCTTCGCCGCGAGGACCTCGCGCATCACGCAGGCCAGGTTAGTTTTCCCGGCGGACGCACCGACCGCGGCGACGCGGGTGCGATCGAAACGGCTTTGCGGGAAAGCCGCGAGGAAATTGCGCTGGCCCCGGATGCCGTCGAGCCGCTCGGGTTCATCGACCGCCTTGAAACGGTCAGCGGTTTCTGCGTGACGCCCGTGGTGGCACGGCTGGCAAGCGACGCTGTGCTGGTACCGCAACCGGATGAAGTGACGAAAATATTCGAAGTGCCGCTCGCTTTCTTGCTCGACCCGACCAACCTGCGCCGATTCGAATTCCGCGCACGCGGCACGTCGCGGCAGGTGTATGAATACGTGGGTGTCGAGCCGCGCATCTGGGGCGCGACGGCGGCGATGCTGGTGAATCTGATGCAACGCATGGGTGTCATGACATGAAGGCTCCGAAAAGCTGCTGCGCTCGGCAGCTTGCGCGCCGGCGGTGCGCGCACTGCGGAGGCAGGGTGCCGGAGCGAACATCGGCGTTCAAATCGGCAGTCCTGCCGATTTGGTCGGCGTCACGCAATCTGCCGTCGCTCGCGACGCTTTTGGGAGTCTTCAAACCATGAATGACGTATTGATCGATGCAAGATCCCTGGCAGCGCTGACGCGGGAAGCGGTGCTGATCGTCGATTGCCGGTTCGCGCTCGCGGACCCTGCGAAAGGCGAGCGCGATTTCCTAGAAGCGCACATTCCGGACGCGGTGTACGCCAGCCTCGACCATGACCTTTCCGATCTGTCGAAAAAGGGACTGGGCCGGCATCCCTTGCCGGACGTGCCGGCGTTCGCGCGCGCCTTGTCGCGCTGGGGCTGGCGGAAAGGGCAGTGGGTGGTTGCGTACGATGACGCCGGTGGTGTGCTCGCGGCGTCGCGGTTGTGGTGGATGCTGCGGATCGCCGGCATCGATACGTGCGTGCTGGATGGCGGATGGCAGGCATGGCTTGCGGCGTCCTTGCCGGTCGAGCATGGCGTGGCAGCGCCGCGCGGGGCAACCACGGTCGATTTGCCTTTCGATCCCCGCGCAGTGGTTTATTTTGACGAACTGGAGGCGCTGCGCGTGCGGCCCTCCACGCTGCTGCTTGACGCGCGCGCGGCGCCACGTTTCCGCGGCGAATCCGAACCCATCGATCGCACCGCGGGCCATGTGCCGGGCGCACGCAATCGTCCGTTCTCGCAGAATCTGGCTGCCGACGGGCACTTCAAAACCGCCGATGCACTGCGTGCTGAATTCGACGCGGTGCTGGCCGGTCATGCGCCGCGCGATGTCGTGCACATGTGCGGCTCCGGCGTGACGGCGTGCCACAACCTGCTGGCGATGGAAGTGGCCGGCTTGCACGGCTCGCGCGTGTTCGCGCCGTCATGGAGCGGTTGGGTGGGTGATCCGGCAAGGCCCGTGGCGACGGGTGACTAGAACCGAACGCCGCCCAACAGCATCGTCTCGCCCAGATTCTTGCCGCCACCCACAAGATGCGCGTTGGAGATGTGCCGCAGCATCACGATGAAGTGGCCGCTTTGCCAACCGGCGCTGGTCATGAATTCGAAGCGGCTCGACAGCGCGTCGGTGCGGGTGCTGGTTGCCGCCAATTGCTCGCTGACGAACCAGTGGGGGTTCGCCGTCAGGATGCGTACGCCAGCGCCGACCACGAACACCTGGTGATCGAGGTTGTCCGTGCGGGTGTGGCGTGAGTCGATCCAGCCGAGCGTCCCGATCGGTTCGAAGTGGATGCGATGGTCGTCGGGTCGTTCGCCGAACGCGCTGGCGAATACCGCGGCGGTGCCGCGTTCCGACGACGTCACGCTGGGGCCCGCGGTCAGGTCGAATCCCGTTGCCAGCGCGGGTGTGCAAACTGCCAGACAAGCCGCCGCCATCAATCCACGCCGGATGCCGTTCATGTCGTTCTCCTTTTTCTTGCTCTGCATGACAGGAAGCAAAACGGCGCCGTTCGGGTGTGAACGGAGCCATCTTGTTGCCCGTATTATAATTGCCTTGACAATTAAAGCCAAGACAGTATCATCCTCGGCATGAATCGCCCCGAAACTGCCTCCGACCATTCCTTCCAGCTCTGCCGGCTGATCGGCAGGCTGCGTGCGGAATTCGTCACGGAGGTCGAGCAGGAGATGACGCGGCAGGGCGTCGACCTGAACTTCACGCAATTCCTCGCGCTCAAGTTTCTCGGGCACGAAGAACCGCTGACACCCGTCGAACTTGCGCGCGCGTTGCACTATAACCAGGGCGCGTTGACGCGATTGCTTGACAAGCTTGAACAACGGGGCTACCTCAAGCGGCTTCCTGATCCGGTCGATCGCCGCGCGCTGCGGCTTGAATTGACCACCCAAGGCAAGAACCTGCGCAAGCGCATGATCGGTTATTGCGACGCGGTGGCGGAACGCACTTTCGCATGCACCACGTCACGCGAGCGTGAAGCGTTGCACGGCGTGCTGACGCGGGTGCTGGACGATGTCCGTACCAAACGCGAATCGAACCAACGGGGTTGAGTCGCTCCGCTCCGCCCCAACGTCAATCAATTTTCCGGCCAACACCATGACCCTTCAGGTTTCCAGACACCGTCTCGGCATTGCCGTCGCGTTGGCGGCTGCCGTCCTCGCGGGCTGCGCCGGTACCGGTGGCCTGCGGTCCAACGCCGCGCCCATGCAAGCGGACAGTCTGCATGCAGAGCAAAGTCTTGCCGGCGTTAACCTGGATGCCACCGCGTGGCCGCGCGAGGATTGGTGGAAGGCCATCGGTGACACGCAACTCGACAAGCTGGTGGATGAAGCGCTCGCCGACAACCCCGGCATGTCGCTGGTCGACGCGCGTGTTCAGGCGGCGCTGGCTGCCGCCGGTGCCGCCGACGCCGCACGCAAACCGACGCTGAATGCGGGCGCGAGTGCCGCGGGTGCGCGCGTGCCGCCATTGCTGCCGCCGCTGGCCTCCGGGCATTTCGGTGTCATCAGGTTCGGTTACCTGAGTTTCAAATGGGATCTCGACCTGTGGGGTGGCAAGCGCACCGCGTGGCAGGCCGCGGTTGGCAATGCACGGGCGGCGGAAGTCGATGCGCAGGCTGCGCGGCTGAAGCTTTCGGCGGACGTGGTGCAGGCGTATTTCGGGCTTGCCGGCGCTTATGCGCAACGCGATCTCGCCCGGGATGAGCTGCAGCGCGCCGAGGATTTCCTGAACCTGACCAACAAGCGCGTTGCCAACGGTATCGACAGCAAGTTCTCGCTGGCGCGCATCCAGGGTGAAGCCGCCAGCGACCGCGCGCACCTCGAAGCCGCCGACAATGCGGTGCACACGAGTGGCCTGGTGCTGGCCGCGCTGCTGGGCAAAGGCCCGGATCGGGCGCTGTCGATCGAACGTCCCGCGCTGCCCACCATTCCCGCGCTGGCGTTGCCGAGCGACTTGCCGGCCGACCTTTTGGGCCGGCGTCCCGATGTGATCGCCGCGCGCTGGCGGGTGGAAGCCGCGGGCAAGGACATCAAGGCGGCGAAGACCAGGTTCCTGCCGAACATCGGCATCAGCTCGCTGGTGGGTCTGGTCGCGCCATCCGCGATGGATCTTTTTTCGTTGAGCAATCGCTTCTATACCGTCCAGCCGGCGCTGAGCCTGCCGATTTTCGAGGGCGGCGCACTGCGCGCCAATCTCGCCGGAAAGGACGCCGCGCGCGACATCGCGGTGGCGCAGTACAACCAGACGCTGGTGCACGCGATCAATCAGGTCGCCTCGCAAGTCGATGACGTGCGTTCACTGGATGCGCAGGTGACGGATGCCGAAACCGCGCGCGACAGCGCCGAGGATGCCTACAAACTTGCTATGCAGCGTTATCGCGCTGGCGTCGGCAACTTCCTGGAGGCCCTGAGCGTGCGCCAGGAACTGATCGCCGCCGAACAGCAACTTGCCTCCGTGCAGACCCAGCGCAGCAATGCGTGGGCTTCGTTGAATGAAGCGTTGGGCGGTGGCTTCGAGCCCGCCAAGGATGCGCCCGCGCTCGCCACCATGACTTCCATCCCGCCATCCGCGGACAAGGCCAGACAATGACTTCGCCCATCAATCCCAATCCCGTTACCGACGACGAGCGCGCCGACCAGATCAAGGCCCAACGCCTGAACAAGCGCCGCTGGCTGTTGCGCGGCCTGGTTGGCGTCGTGGTGATCGTCGCGATCATCTGGGCGCTTTATCACTTCCTGGTCGGCCGCTGGTACGAGGGTACCGACGATGCGTACGTCAACGGCAACGTGGTGCAGATCACGCCGCAGGTGCCGGGCACCGTCGTCAGCATTGGCGCCGACGACAACGACTACGTGCGCGAAGGCCAGACGCTGGTGGAGATGGACCCTGCCGATGCCGACGTTGCGCTGGCGCAGGCGGAAGCCGCGCTGGCGCAGACGGTGCGCAAGGTGCGTGGGTTGTACAGCACCGTGCACACCTCGAAGGCCGATGTCGCCGCGCGCGAAGCGGTGGTGCAACAGGCCCAGGCCGACTTCCAGCGCCGCAAGGGGCTGGCGGCGTCGGGTGCGATTTCCGCCGAGGAACTTGCGCATGCACGCGATGCCCTGACCACAGCCGAAAGTGCGTTGACCGCGGCGCAGGCGCAACTCGCCACTACCGATGCGCTGGTTTCCGACACGCAGATCGCGACCCACCCCGACGTGAAGGCGGCGGCGGCCAGGGTGCGCGCGGCATGGTTGAACGACCAGCGCATGACATTGCTGGCGCCGGTGTCGGGTTACGTCGCCAAGCGCACCGTGCAGGTTGGTCAGCGCGTGCAACCCGGCACGCCGCTAATGGCGGTGGTGCCTTTGCACCAGGTGTGGGTGGATGCGAACTTCAAGGAAACCCAGCTCACCGACATGCGCATCGGCCAGCCGGTGACGCTGACTTCGGACATTTACGGCAGCTCGGTGAAGTACCACGGCAAGGTCGTGGGCCTCGGCGTCGGCACCGGCAGCGCATTCTCGCTGCTGCCCGCGCAGAACGCGTCGGGGAACTGGATCAAGATCGTGCAGCGCTTGCCGGTGCGTATCTCCATCGATCCCAAGGACCTCGACAAATATCCGCTGCGCATCGGCCTGTCGATGAATGTCGACGTGAACATGCACAACCAGTCTGGCCCGACGTTGGCGCGGCAACCCGTGCGGCATCCGGTATTCAGTACCGACGTGTATGCGCACAGCAAGGCCGAAGCCGACCAGTTGATCGAAAAGATCATCCACGAGAACAGCGGACCGTCCGCGGGTGCATCGCGCACGGTAGCCGCGGTGCACTGACCGGACGACGGCGCGGATTGCGCGAAAGCCTTCTGGTTGCGTGCCATTCCTCCCCAGATCAGGCCGGCCGTTCCGCCGGCCTGACCTTTGATTTTTGCGATCACCCCTGATTGCTGATTCGTTCAAATCTTTCGCAAGCTTCCCGATGCTCGCCAGCCAGACTCCACCGCGGCCATCCATGGCCTGACTTTTCACGAAAGCACTCATGGCTTCGAACGCTGCCACCGCAACCCAATCATTCGGTGAATTCCGGCCCGCCAGCCTGACGCTGGCGACGCTCGGGTTGTCGCTTGCGACGTTCATGCAGGTGCTTGACATCACCATCGCCAACGTGTCGTTGCCGACCATCGCCGGCAACCTCGGCGCCAGCCTGACGCAGTCGACCTGGGTCATCACCTCGTTCGCGGTGTCCAACGCGATCGCGCTGCCGCTGACGGGGTTCCTGTCACGCCGGTTTGGTGAAGTGAAGTTGTTCGTGTGGGCCACCGCGTTGTTTTCGCTGTGCTCGGCGGCTTGCGGTTTCGCCACCAGCATGAACGAACTGGTGTTGTTCCGCGCGTTGCAGGGTGCGGTCGCGGGACCGATGTACCCGCTGACGCAGAGCCTGATGGTTTCGATCTATCCGCGCGAGAAACGCGGGATGGCGCTGGCGATCCTGGCGATGGTGACCGTCGTGGCGCCCATCGCGGGACCGGTATTGGGTGGCTGGATCACCGAAACTTATTCGTGGGAATGGATCTTTTTCATCAACGTGCCGATCGGCCTGTTCGCCAGCTCCGTCGTCGCCGGACAGCTGGGCAAGCGCGTCGAGCAATTGCGCCGGGCGCGCATCGACTGGGTGGGCCTGGTCACGCTGATCCTCGGCATCGGTTCGCTACAGGTTCTGCTGGACAAGGGCAACGAGCTCGACTGGTTCAACTCCGGCACGATAGTGGGGTTGGCGATTGTTTCGGGAATTTCCCTGGCGGTGTTCCTGGTCTGGGAACTGACCGACGACGAACCCATCGTGGATCTGCGCCTGTTCCGGCACCGCAATTTCGCGGCGGGTACGCTCGCGCTGGTGCTGGCGTATGCGGCGTTCTTCTCGATCGGTCTGCTGGTGCCGTTGTGGCTGCAGAACACGATCGGCTATACGTCGATCTGGGCGGGGCTTGCGACCGCGCCGATCGGCGTGATCCCGGTGCTGATGACGTTCTGGGTGGGGAAATACGCGCACAAGTTCGACCTGCGCTGGCTTGCGGCCGTCGCGTTCATCGTGATGGGTCTGACCTGCTTCATCCGCGGCCGTTTCAACGTGGACGTGGATTTCTACCACGTCGCGATGGCGCAATTGCTCCAGGGCCTCGGCGTCGCATTGTTCTTCATGCCCATCCTGACGATCCTGCTGTCCGACCTCGAAGGGCCTGAAGTGGCCGAGGGCTCGGGCGTGGCGACCTTCCTGCGCTCGGTCGGCGGCAGTTTTTCGGCCTCGATCACGACTTACATCTGGACACGCGGCGGCGTGATCAACCACGCCAACCTCGGTGAACACATCAACGCCTACGAATCGCGTGTGCGTGAAGGCATCGCCGCGATGGGTGGCCATTTGCAGGCCTATGCCGTGCAGGTCAACGGCGTGATCACCCAGCAGGCGATGCAGATTTCCTTCAACCATCTGTTCGACGCGCTGGGCTTCATTTTCCTCGGACTGGTCGCAGTGGTGTGGCTGGCCAAACCGCCGTTCATCGCGCGCGGCGGCGGCGCGAGCGCGGGCGGGCATTGATCGTCATGCCTGTCGGTGACACCAGGATGAATGCTCCGGAGGAAGCCGAGGAATTGGCCGAGAGCCTGAGCGCGCGCGAGGTTGCCGCAGGGTTTGGCGCGTTCCGCCCCGCCAGCCTGTCGCTGGCAACGATCGGCCTGTCGCTTGGCACCTTCATGCAGGTGCTGGACATGACCATTGCCAACGTGTCGTTGCCGACCATTGCCGGCAACCTCGGCGCAAGCCAGGATCAGTCCACCTGGGTGATCACTTCGTTCACGGTGGCGCAGGCGATCACGCTGCCGATGACCGGTTTCCTGTCGCGCCGTTTCGGCGAGGTGAAAGTGTTCGTCTGGGCGGTGCTGCTGTTTTCGCTTTTCTCGCTGGCCTGCGGTTTTGCCACCAGCCTTGCGATGCTGGTGATGTTCCGTGCCATGCAGGGCGCGGTGTGCGGGCCGATGTACCCGATCACGCAAAGCCTGATGGTGTCGATCTATCCACGTGACAAACGCGGCATGGCGCTGGCGATCATCGCGATGATCACGGTGGTGGCGCCGATCGTGGGGCCGGTCGCGGGCGGCTGGATCACGGATTCGTATTCGTGGCGGTGGATCTTCTTCATCAACGTGCCGATCGGTGTCATCGCCTGTGGCCTCGTCGCGGTGCAGATGGGCAAGCGCGTCGAACAACTGCGCAAGGCGCGCATCGACTGGGTGGGCGTGATCACCCTGATCCTCGGCGTTGGGTCGTTGCAAATCCTGCTGGACAAGGGCAACGACCTCGACTGGTTCCATTCCCACACCATCATTCTGCTGGCGATCGTCGCCACGATTTCGCTGGCGGTGTGGGTGATCTGGGAGCTGACCGACGACGAGCCGTTGGTGGACTTGCGCCTGTTCCGCCACCGCAACTTCGCCGCGGGCACGCTCGCGCTGATCCTGGCGTTTGCGTTGTTCTTCTCCATCTCGCTGCTGCTGCCGCTGTGGTTGCAGAACGTGCTCGGCTACACCGCGCTGTGGTCGGGGCTCGCGGCCGCGCCGATCGGCGTCATCCCGATCCTGCTGACGTTCTGGGTCGGCAAGTACGCGCACAAGTTCGATCTGCGCTGGCTCACCGCGTTCTCGTTCGCGGTGATGGGCTTCATCTGCTTCCGCTTCGGAAGCTTCGACACGGAAGTCGACTTCTGGGCCGTGGCGCTGACGGAACTGATGCTTGGACTTGGCATTGCGCTGTTCTTCATGCCGATCCTCACGATCCTGCTGTCGGATCTGGATGGCCAGGAAATTGCGGAAGGTTCCGGATCCGCGACGTTCCTGCGCACGGTCGGGGCCAGCTTCGCGGTATCGATCGTGACCTACCTGTGGCTGCGTGGCGGCGTGGTGAGCCACGCCAACCTCGCCGAACACATCAATCCGTTCAACCCCCAGGTCCGCCAGAGCGTGGCCGCGATGGGCGGATCGCTGCAGCACTACGCGGCAGGCATCAACGGCGTCATCACCCAGCAGAGCATGCAGATTTCCTTCAACCATCTCTTCGATGGTCTCGGGATCGGATTCTTCCTGCTGATCGGGGTGGTGTGGCTGGCCAAGCCGCCGTTCATCGCGCGCGGCGGCGCCGCGGCAGGCGGGCATTGAGAAAGCGCTTTCGCGTGCCCGGCAGGTCTCAATATCCGACAGTGAAGCGTTGGCGCGTGATGCGATCCCGCGGCAGGCGGCGACAAGGCCTGTCAGCGTATAGTCCGGCGTGGCCTGCAGGAAGCGTTCGTCCATGACCCACATCCTGATGACGGTGCTGGATCTCGGCGGCACGTTCGTGTTCGCGATCAGCGGCGCGGTGGCCGC
>DATFGL010000225.1:0-2093 GCA_035249465.1 Rhodanobacteraceae bacterium
CACAGCACCGCCGCACACGCGGCCGAGCGCAGGCATTGTTCGGCCGCCCACGGCGCGTCGTGTTCGCCAGCCTGCACGATTTGCAGGCATCGCAAATCCACGCCGGCCGCGATCCACGCGGCGGGAAACGGCAGGTACGGCGGCGCGATCAACACGATCGGATGTGCTTCGCGACTGAGCATCGCCAGCGCCGGCAGCAGCAGTCGCAGTTCGCCCACGCCATCGGCGGGAAACAGGATTTCGCTCAAGGCCGCGCGGGGCCAGCCGCCACCGGGCAGCACGCGATCCAGCGCAGCGAACCCCGTGGGCAATGCATCGCGCCGTGGCGCTGTGCCCTGACCGCGCCACAGGCGGCCGGTTTCGATGAGCGGTTGCAGGATCGCGCCCATGTCAACCCGCGCGGATCACGCCCACGTACAAACCTTCGATCGCGAACGGCGTGCGCCGCGGATCCACTTCGATCGGCACGTAATCCGGATTCGCGGGTTCCAACCGGATCTTCGAGGCCAGTACGCGCAGGCGCTTGACGGTGACCTCGTCCTCGATGCGCACCACCACGATCTGGCCATTGTGCGCCTCGCGCGTGCAGTGCACCGCGGCGAGATCGCCATCGAGGATGCCGGCGTCGCGCATCGAATCGCCGCGGACACGCAGCAGGTAATCCGCGCGCGGTTTGAACAGCGCCGGGTCGACCATGACATGGCGCTCCACGTGTTCGACGGCCAGGATCGGCGTGCCCGCAGCCACCCGCCCGACCAGCGGCAGGCCCGCACTGCGCGCGCGCGCGGCACGCTCCAACAGCCGGATGCCGCGGTTGCGTCCCGGCAGCAGTTCAATGCGACCCTTCGCCTGCAACGCCTGCAAATGCTTGTACGCCGCGCGCGGCTGGTTGAACCCGAACGCGGCCGCGATCTCGGCCAGCGTCGGCGGCAGGCCTTCGCCGATGCGCACGGTGATGAACTCCAGGATTTCGCGTTGGCGGTCGGTGAGCGGGGTCATGGAGGTACAAGTATAGGTACCTTCCTGACAACGCGCCAGCATCCGCTGCCGGGGCCACGCTGCCGCCCTGCTTCGTCGAGTACAAGGCCGACGAGTTCGATGCGCGGCTCGGCTTGCCCGGCCTGCGTGCTGTGAAGTCGAAGGTGTCGGCGCCAAACGTGAATCGGTGCTGCCACCGGACCTGTTCAACCGGTTCGCCAAGGATTCGTTCTGGCTGGATCAGAAGAACAATATCCGCAAGATGTCGATTATCTGACCGGCCCGCGGTCCGCCGATCGCCACAGCGAAACCGCCGCCGCCAACAACACCAGTGCGGCAGCGACCAACGCGGCCGCGAACCCGTCGCGCAGATGCGCGACCGCGCTGACCACCAGCGGACCGATGATCTGCGCCACCGCGAACGCCGCGGTGATCGCGGCGATGAAGCCGGTGGCCTGGTCACCCGCGACCGCGCGCGCCTCGCGCAGTCCGAGCATGGTCACGACCATGAACGTGCCCCCGACCAGCAATGCCGCGATCAGGATCGCGGGCAACGCCGGCCACAGCGCCGGCAGCGCGACGCCGATCGCCATCAGCACGTAGCTGATCGCCCACAGCTTGCGGTTGTCCATCGCGTGCAGCCAGCGCGACGCAGCCCACGTGGACAAGGCCGCCGCCGCGCCGAACACCGGCCACGCCCACCCGAACACCGCGGGATCGGTGATGTAGCGATGTGCCATCGCGGGCAGGAACGTCGCGGGGATGATGTAGCCGAACCCGAGCGCGGCGTAGCACAGCGCAAACCGCACGCGGTCGGGGCTCCAATGCACGCGCCTCACGTGAGCGCGCTCCATGCGTACCGGCTCGGGTACCCCGCTGTCCCGGAACGCCGTCCAGACCACCGCGGTGAACAACGCCGACACCACGCCGAACGTTTCCCACGTGCGCGCCGAATCGATGCGCGCGTCCATCAGCGCCATGCACAGCAGCCCCGCGCCCGCGATGCCGACACCGACGCCCGCGAACACCACGCCGTTCACCTGCGGCCGTTGCAATACCAGCAATCGCTCCAGCGCCCAAGCCGACACGTGCACCAGCACCCAGGCGCTGGCGAC
>DATFGL010000226.1:0-17424 GCA_035249465.1 Rhodanobacteraceae bacterium
TGGAGGTTGCATGCCGGGAGTTTAGCAAGCGCGAATGCTTCGGGCCCGTGGCGCGCTCGTGTACCCTATGCGCGGTCGGGTACGGGATGGATCGCCATGTTTTCGTTGCAGACCATGTTCGGAAAAGGGGACCGTTTCTACACCCTTCTGGAGTCCAGCGCCGGCGCCGCCCGCGACGGAGCCAAGGCGCTGCAGGCCTTGCTGGAGGCCCACGGCGAACCGATGCTGCTCGATGGCTTCCGCGCCGCCCGCCGGCGCGAGAAGGAACTCGCGGCGCAGATCAGCGAGGCGCTGGTCAACACTTTCGTCACCGCGCTGGACCGTGAGGACATCGAGGCGATGTCGTCCGCGCTGTATCGCATTCCCAAGACGATCGAGAAGTTCGCCGAGCGCTACGTGATCGTGGCGAAGCGGGTCGAGGGCATCGATTTCGCCTCTCGCGCGGGCCTGCTGATGAGCGCGACCGACGGCGTCGCTGAAATGGTGAGCGAACTGCGCAACGGCATGAACATCGACCGCATGCGCAAATTGCAGGATCGCCTTCAGGCGATCGAGTCGGAAGCCGACCGGCTGCTGCTGGAGCCTTATCGCACGTTGTATCTCGGCAGCGACGATCCGATCCGGATGATGCTGGCGAAGGACCTGTTCGAGTTGCTGGAAAAGGCCGTCGACCGTTGCCGCGACGTGGGCAACGTGATTTATTCGATTGTGTTGAAGAACTCGTGAGAGGCTTCGGCTTCGTGCGGTCCTGGCATGCTCCCACAACCACCGCGGGCGCGCGCTGTGCGTTCGCCCGCTGGAAGAGGGACCAAACGCCGGCCGTATCGTGCGTACCTTCCGGTTTTCCTCCCCCTTCCACAGGAAGGGGGATTGAGGGGGATGGCTTTTCGCGCACCGGGGGCATTCACGCCGGCGTCTGGCGGAGGACATCCCCCCGCCGCTGCGCGGCGACCCCCTTCGTTCCGAAGGGGGTGAATGCATCCAATTTTCGTCCGGCTTGCGGTTCCCGAGATCCGAGTCCCGAGTTCCGAATCCCCGCATGAGCCTCAGCCTCCTCATCGCCGTCATCGTGATCGCGTTGGCGTTCACCTACATCAACGGCTTTCATGACACCGCCAATTCCATCGCGACGGTGGTTGCGACCAAGGTATTGACTCCGGGGCAGGCGGTGTTGATGGCCGCGGTGACCAACCTTGGCGGCGCGTTGCTGGGCTCCGCCGTCGCGATCACCATCGCCACGGGCCTGATCGACGCCGGCGTGCTCCAGGTCGGCGGCGAGGTGCTGATCTGTGCGCTGCTGGGCGCCATCATCTGGAACCTGATCACGTGGTGGCTGGGCTTGCCGTCCTCGTCGTCGCATGCGCTGATCGGCGGCTTGTGCGGTGCCGCGTTCGCCGCTTCCGACGGCGATTTCCACGCGATCATCTGGGCCACGGACCCTAATCATTGGTGGCGCGGCGGGGGATTGATCCCGAAAGTGCTGGTGCCGATGGTGGGATCGCCCATTGCGGGGTTCGTGCTGGGCATCGTGGTGATGGGTAGCTTGTTTGCGCTGTTTGCGTGGTTCGGCAATCGCACGGGACTGCTGCGCCGATTCGGGCGTACGCCGTTCGTGAACATGTTTTTCGGCAAGGCCCAACTGTTTTCGGCGGCGGCGATGGGGGTGTCGCACGGGATGAATGATGCCCAGAAGACCATGGGCATCATTGCGCTGGCGCTTGCCGACGCCACCCTCGCGCACAATTTCGATCACCTGCCGTCATGGTTGCACTTCCTGCGGGTGTCGGACGTCGGCGGCCACTTCCCGATCCCGGTGTGGGTGAAGGTGGTGTGCGCACTGGTGATGGCGGCCGGTACCGCCGGTGGCGGCTGGCGCATCATCAAGACGCTCGGGCACAAGATGGTCAAGCTGCACCCGATCAACGGATTCGCCGCGGAAACCAGTTCCGCGTTCGTGATCATCGTGTCGTCCGTCTTCGGCTTGCCGGTTTCGACCACCCACGTGGTGTCGTCCGCGATCATGGGTGTCGGTGCGTCCAAGCGCTTCAACGCGGTTCGCTGGACGGTGGTCGAACGCATGGTGTGGTCGTGGATCCTGACGCTGCCCATCAGCGCGTGCATGGCGTGGGTGCTGCTGGAGTTGTCGCGGCCGCTATGGACCTGAGCCGGGAGCGGTAGACTCGCTCCGTGACCAGCGCGCGCAGCCACGAGCCGATCCCCGGTACCGACAAACTCGTCGTCGCGATTTCATCGCGCGCGTTGTTCGATCTGACGGAATCGCACGCGCTGTTCGAACGGGAGGGGCTGGAGGCCTACCGCGCTTTCCAGATCGCCCACGAGAATGATGTGCTGCAGCCGGGTGTCGCGTTTCCGGTGGTGAAGAAGCTGCTGGCACTGAATCGTCCCGCGCCGGACACACCGTACGTGGAAGTGGTGCTGCTGTCGCGCAACTCCGGCGACACCGGCCTGCGCATCTTCAATTCCATCCAGCACCACGGGCTTGCGATCACGCGCGCGGCCTTCACGTCCGGCGAAGCGACCAGCGAATACATCGCGCCGTTTGGCGTGGATTTGTTCCTGTCGGCCAATGCGGAAAACGTTGCGCGTGCTCTGAATTCGGGCGTGGCGGCGGCAACCATCCTGCCTTCGCAGGTGCGCGACGCGCGTTCTGCGCAGTTGCGGATCGCGTTCGATGGCGACGCGGTGATCTTCGGCGACGAGTCCGAGCGCCTGTCGCAGGAGCAGGGCCTGGATGCCTTCCACCGCAACGAAACCGAGCACTGGGACGAACCGCTGTCGGGCGGCCCGTTCCGGAACTTCCTGGCGGCATTGCACCGATTGCAGGCTGCATTCCCGCCCGAGGATTCGCCGATCCGCACCGCGCTCGTCACGGCACGCTCGGCACCGGCCCACAAGCGCGTGATCCTGACCCTGCGCCAGTGGGGTGTGCGCATCGACGAGGCGTTGTTCCTGGGCGGCCGCGACAAGGGACCGTTCCTGGAAGCTTTTGGCGCCGACCTGTTCTTCGACGATTCGCCCATCAACGTGGAGTCCGCGCGCCAGCATGTGGCGACGGGGCATGTTCCGCATGGCGTGTCGAACCGTCGGAAGTAAGGATTCCGGAGTCGGATGGGAAGAGCCGTCCCCCTCTCGCGCTTCGCGCGCGTTCGCTTCACTCCGCCCTTCGCAAGCGAAGAGGGAGGCCCAGAATGAAGCCTCATTGCGCATCACCTTCTTTCGAAGGAAGGGGCCGCCGCTTCCTGCGCACAGGCAGCGGCGGGGCGCCTTATGCAGCCGCGTGCAAGGGTGCCGGTTCCAGCTTGCCGCGGCGATCGTCGGCGAACTCGTCCCGGCGGGCCAGTTGCGCGAACAAACCATTGCGCAGGATCAGTTCCTGATAGCGGCCCTGCTCGACGATGCGGCCGTGCTCCAGCACCAGGATGATGTCGGCATTGCGGACGGTGGACAGCCGGTGCGCGATGATGAAGGTGGTACGGTTGCGGCACAACGCGTCCATCGCGCGCTTGATGCGTGCTTCGGTGGCGTTGTCCAGCGCGCTGGTGGCTTCGTCAAGGATCAGGATCGGCGCGTCTTTCAGCATCGCGCGCGCGATCGCCAGCCGCTGGCGTTCGCCGCCTGACAGCGAACGTCCGCGTTCGCTGACGGCGGTGGCGTAACCTTCCGGCTTCTCGGCGATGAAGGCATGCGCCTGCGCCGCGCGCGCTGCAGCTTCCAGACCGTCGGTGTCGGCCTGCGGATTGCCGATGCGCAGGTTTTCCTCGATGCTGCGGTGGAGCAGGCCGGGTTCCTGGAACACCACCGCGACATTGCGGCGGAGCGATTCCAGGGTGGTGTTGCGGATGTCCACGCCATCCACGGTGATGCGGCCACTTGCCGGATCGGCGGCGCGATACAAAAGGCTGAGCGCGGTGGTTTTGCCGGCGCCGGTCGGCCCGACCACGGCCACCTTGCTGCCCGCCGGGATGCGGAAACTCAGGTCGCGCAGCGCCTCGCGGCCCGGTTCGTAGGCAAAGCCCACGTGCTCGAACGCGACGTCGCCGCGCACGCGTGGCAGCGCGACCGCGTCGGGGGCTTCGCTGACGGCAGCCGTGGTATCCAGCATTTCGAAGAAATCGCGCAACGAATTCGACTGGAAGAACAGGTTGGAAATGAAGGTCGCGAACTGCTCCAGCCGCCCGATCAGCATCAGCGCGAATCCGACGAAACTGACGATGCCGCCGATGCTGATTTCGCCACGTGCGTGCAGTGCAGCGCCCAACGCGAAGATGGCCACGATCGTCAACGTGCTGGCGGCGCGCGAAAACACGGACAACGTGGCCCAGCCGTTCAGGACCGGATACTGCGCGGCCAGGGCTTGTGCGATCAATTGCTTCAGTCCGCGCACTTCCTCGTGGGTGCGCGTGAAGCTTTGCACCACTGTCACGTTGCCCAGCACGTCGCCGACATGCGTGGAGATGCGGTGGTGGTAATCCTGCACGCGATCCTGCGCACGGCGGGTGCGGCGCATCGCGGCGGCGTTGAAGGTCACGAAGCATGCCAGCAGCGCGACCATCAGCAGCGCAAGCTTCCAGTTGATCGTCACCGCCACCGGGATCATCACAACGATCGCCAGCAGCGTGGTCAGGTGTTCGCGAAAGAAGCCCGTCCACAGGGCCGACAGGTTGTCGGTGCCGATGTGCATGATCCGCAGCAACTTGCCGGTGTGCTGGTTGCCGTGGAAGGACAGCGGCAGATTGATCACGTGCTCGAAGTAGGCACGCACGGCGGCGAGGCGGCGGCGGTGCGACATCCGGTCGGCATGCAGCGATACCAGTGCGCCCACGGCTACGCCCACAAAACCCACCAGCGCCCACGCGCCGATCAGCACGGCGGCATGTCCGCGGGGCTTGCTCAGCGCATCGATCACGCGACCGAACAACATGGGTTCCAGGAAGAACACGCCAGCCAGTGCCAGGTTGGCCACGGTCAGCACGATCGCTAGCGCGCGTTCGGGCGCGAGCAGCCCGAGCACGCGCAAGTAGATGCGCAGGATGGACATGGGTTGTGCCGTGGATGTGAAGCAGGGTGCAGTTCAACACCTGAAAGCTTGAAATGCGCTGAATGCGCGCGCGGCAAATTCAGGTGTCGTTGCGACTACGCGGCAAAACGAAGATCGGTGGGTTGAGCCTCGGCTAAAACGGCGTGAAGGCCGTCGACTGGTCCCTGGTGCCAAATGCCACTCCGGCGCGGAATCCTTGATAACGCTACAATAACGCGCTTCATATTTGCCTCCGAGAAGCCCGCATGGCGACCCGCCTCGATCCCCTCGACTTGTACGACGTCCGCGCGTTGCTTTCCGACGAGGAACGCATGGTGCAGGATTCGGTTGCGCGCTTCGTCGATGACAAGGTGCTGCCGATCATCGGCGACTGCTTCGACCAGGCGCGCTTCCCGGCCGAACTGATTCCGGAAATCGCCTCGTTGGGACTGCTCGGCGCGACGATTCCCGAGGAATACGGCGGCGCGGGCATGAACCAGGTCAGCTACGGCCTGATCTGCCAGGAAATGGAGCGCGGCGATTCCGGTTTGCGCAGCTTTGCGTCGGTGCAATCATCGCTGGTGATGTATCCGATCTTTGCGTTCGGCAGCGAGGAACAGAAGCGCGAATACCTGCCGAAGATGGCTGCCGGCGAAATCATCGGCTGCTTCGGCCTTACCGAACCGCACGGCGGTTCCGACCCGGCCAACATGAAAACCGTCGCGAAGAAGGACGGCGGCGACTGGGTGATCAACGGCGCCAAGATGTGGATCACCAACGGCAACCTGGCGCACGTGGCGCTGGTTTGGGCGAAAACCGACGACGGCATCCGTGGATTCCTGGTGCCGACGAAGACCCACGGCTTCGCCGCGCAGGAAGTGCACAAGAAGATGAGCCTGCGCGCGTCGGTGACCAGCGCCCTGTTCCTCGACGGCGTGCGTGTACCTGACAGCGCGATGTTGCCGAACGTGAAAGGGCTGCGCGGTCCGCTGAGCTGCCTCGATTCCGCGCGCTTCGGCATCAGCTGGGGTCCCATCGGCGCCGCACAGGCGTGCCTGAAGGAGGCGCTGGATTACACGCAGGAACGTGTGTTGTTCGATCGGCCGCTTGCAGCCAACCAGGCGATCCAGTTGCGACTGGCGGACATCGCGCGCCGCATTACCACCGCGCAGTTGCTGGCGCTGCGGTTGGGGCGTTTGAAGGATGCTGGGAAATTGCATCCGACCCAGATTTCGCTGGCCAAGTGGAACAACGTGCGGATGGCGCTGGATATCGCGCGCGAATGCCGCGACATCCTCGGCGGCGCCGGCATCACGACCGAACACGTCGCGATCCGCCACGCATTGAACCTGGAGTCGGTGGTCACCTATGAGGGGACCCAAACCGTCCACCAGCTTGTGGTGGGAAGGGAACTCACTGGAATCAGTGCGTTCTAGAGCCTGCCTCGAGGAAAGATGTGCAGTTCCACAAGGTCGTCATTCCCGCGAAAGCGGGAATCCAGACCCCTGTACCATTAAAGGCGAAGACGCTGGATTGACTCGCGCCGTCCGTGGCGCTCGCTCTTCGGGCCGCCTGCGGCGTTCGCGTTTGCTATCCTGAAAACGCAGTCGGATCGCCGTCCGGAATATGAAAATTCTTCGGAGTTAATCCATGAAAATCCCCAACAAATGGCTTGCCGGTTTCGCGATGGGTGCAATGCTCGCTTCCGGCAGTGCGATGGCGGCGGTCAACGCAAACGAGATGCACGTCGCGCTGACGTCGCTGAAGCTGGCACTGGCGAAGATCGGTGTCGCCAACGCGATATTGTCGAACCCGGCGCCACCGGCGAACAACACCGACGCGCATCTCGCAGCGCCCAACCAGCTGGGCAGCCAGGAAATCAGTTCGATCCTGGTCAGCGCGGGCGGCGTGATCAACGTCTATCTCAGTCCGGCGGTCGGCGTGGGCGGCGGCATCGTGCAACTGGTGCCCAAGGTCGTGACCGACAAGCAGGGCAAGAAGAGCGTGCAGTACACCTGCTACAGCCCCAACATCCCCGACATCGCGACCGCGCAACCGGAATGCACCTATCGCCCGGCCGGCAAGTGAGCGAATCGTGGCGGATGCGATGCCATCGCCCGAACCCGTGCTGGAAACGGCGCGGTTGATCCTGCGCCCACCGCGCGCGGAGGATTTCGAGGCGTGGGCCGCGATCGCACGGGACGAAGAAGTGATGCGGCATCTCGGCGGTGTGCACAGCCGTTTCGAAGCGTGGAGGCGGTTCCTCGCTTGCGTGGGCGCCTGGCACATCCAGGGCTTCAACGGCTTTGCCGTGATCGAAAAAAGCAGCGGACACTGGATCGGCCGTGCCGGGCCTTTGCATCCGGATGGCTGGCCGGGTGACGAAATCGGCTGGACACTCGCGCGCGAAGCGTGGGGAAAAGGCTACGCCACCGAGGCCGCGACCGCCGCGATCGATTGGGCCTTCGACGCATTGGGCTGGACGCAGATCATCCACTGCATCGATCCGGGCAACACCGCGTCGCAGGCGGTTGCGATGCGCCTCGGTTCGACCCTGCAAGGTCCCGGCCGCATGCCCGCGCCATATGAAAACGATCCCATTGAAATCTGGGGCCAGACGCGTGAGCAGTGGTTCTCGCGCCGCACCGCACGTCCCGCTGCCATCCTATCGACATGAACAAGATCAAGACTCCGATTCCCGCCCGTCACAAGGGCTTCAATCGCGCCGAAATCGTTGACCAGAATTTCATCGAATTCGTGCAGACGCGGGAGGGAAAGGTGCGCCGCGCGCCACGCGACGACGAAGCCGTGCTGCCGGACAGCACCTGCACGGCGCGCGATTTCCGCGAGTTGCTCGAATCGCAGCTGATCTCGCGGCACCTTGATTTGATGGCACGCGTACTGCGCGTGCAGAACAAGGTGTTCTACACCATCGGCTCGTCGGGGCACGAAGGCAATGCGATGGTTGCGCGGCTGACGCGCCACACAGATCCCGCATTCCTGCATTACCGCTCGGGCGCGTTCATGGCCGAACGTTTCAGGAAATTGCCGGGCATGGATCCCGTGATGGATTCGGCGCTGTCGTTCGCGGCAAGCAGTGAAGACCCGGCATCCGGTGGCCGCCACAAGGTGTGGGGTTCGAAACCGTTGTGGGTGCTGCCGCAGACGTCCACGATTGCGTCGCACCTGCCCAAGGCGTTGGGTACTGCGGTCGCGATCGAACAAGCGCAACGCATCGGTCATGCATTGCCGGTTCCGAAGGACTCGATCGTGATCTGTTCGTTCGGTGATGCGTCGAGCAACCACGCCACGGCGCAGACCGCGTTCAACGCGGCGGGGTGGACGGCGTACCAGCGCCTGCCCGCGCCGGTGCTGTTCGTGTGCGAGGACAACGGCATCGGCATTTCGGTGAAGACGCCGTCGGGCTGGATCGCCAACAACTTTGCCGATCGCAAGGACCTCGATTACTTCTTCGCGGACGGCCTTGATATCGCGGAAGGCTACGCGCAAGTGCAGCGCGCGGTCCAGCATTGCCGCACGACGCGCCGCCCGACCTTCCTGCACCTGAAAACCGCGCGCCTCACCGGGCACGCGGGTACCGATTTCGAGATCGAATGGCGCAGCTTCGAGGAATTGATGGCATTGGAAGCCACCGATCCGTTGCTGCGCTCGGCCGCGATCGCGCTGGAGTCGGGGCTGTACACGAAGCAGTCGCTGCTGGGTGGATACGAAGCCATCCGCAAACGCTGTTTCGATGCCGCGGACGAGGCGGACCACCGGCCCAAGCTCACGTCACTCGATGAAGTCTTGAAACCGCTGGCACCGTACACGCCGAAGGCGGTGCGGGCGGAGGCGGTGCGCGCCGACTACGCGGACAAGCGCGCAGCGGTATTCGGTGACGCCGAAAAGCTGCCGGAAACGCAGCCCGAGCGGCACCTGGCATTGCAGATCAACGCGGCACTGCACGACCTGCTGGCGAAATATCCCGAGTCGCTGGTGTTCGGCGAGGACGTGGCGCAGAAGGGCGGTGTCTATACCGTCACGAAAGGCCTGTACAAGGCGTTCAAGGGCGCGCGTGTGTTCAACACGCTGCTGGATGAAACCATGATCCTGGGTCTGGCGCAGGGTTACGCCAACATGGGCATGCTGCCCATTCCGGAGATCCAGTACCTCGCGTATTTCCACAACGCCTGCGACCAGATCCGCGGCGAAGCGGCGTCGCTGCAGTTTTTCTCCAACGATCAATACCGAAATCCGCTGCTGGTGCGGATCGCCTCGCTGGGTTACCAGAAAGGTTTCGGCGGCCACTTCCACAACGACAATTCGATCGCCGCGCTGCGCGACATTCCGGGGCTGGTGGTCGGCTGCCCCTCGCGCGGCGACGATGCCGCGACGATGCTGCGCACGCTCGCCGCGCTGTGCAAGATCGATGGACGCGTATGCGTGTTCCTCGAACCGATCGCGTTGTACATGACCAAAGACTTGTACGAACACGGCGATGGCCAGTGGCAGTTCGGCTATCCCGCGCCGGGCGAAGCGATGCCGCTGGGCGAAGGGCGCATCTACAACGCAGGCGCCGATGACCTTGTGATTTTTACGTTCGGCAATGGCGTGCCGATGGCCTTGCGCGCGGCGCGCGAAATCGAAAAACGGCGCAAGTGGAAAGTGCGCGTGGTCGACCTGCGCTGGCTGGTGCCGCTCAACGATGCCTTCATTGTCGAGCAGGCGCGCAATGCGAAACGCATCATCGTGCTGGACGAGGGGCGCAAGAGCGCGGGCGTGGGCGAGGGCATCATCACGGCAATCGTGGAAGGCGGCCTGGGTGCCACGCCGCTCGAACGCGTGGTGGGTGTCGATACCTACACGCCGCTCGCGGGCGCGGCCCTGCTGGTGCTGCCGGGTGATGCCGACATCGTGGCGGCGGCCGGGTCGCTTGCGAAATCGCATGCCGGTTCCGGCAACAAGCCGTCGCGGGCCACGCGCACCTGACGAGCACCCATCGAGCCTCCCATGGATTTGAACCCGCCCCAATCCACCCATGACGCCGCGCCATTGGCGCACGCCGGAGCTGTCCACCGCGAACGCACGCACTTCAGCGTGATCGGTGCGGTCAGCTTCGTGCACTTGTTGAACGACATGATGCAGTCGGTGATCGTCGCGATCTATCCGATGTTGAAGAGCGACTTCAGCCTCAGCTTCATCCAGATCGGCGCGATCACCCTGACGTTCCAGTTGACCGCGTCGCTATTGCAGCCCATGGTCGGGATCGTCACCGACAAGCATCCGTTGCCGTTTTCATTGCCAGTGGGGATGTTCTTCACCCTGGGCGGCCTGCTGCTGTTGTCGGTGGCGCCGACCTATCCGCTGGTGTTGCTGTCGGTGGCGCTGATCGGCTGCGGGTCGTCGGTGTTCCATCCCGAATCCTCGCGGGTGGCACGGATGGCGTCGGGTGGCCGTTTCGGCCTCGCGCAATCGTTGTTCCAGATCGGCGGCAACACCGGCCAGGCGATTGGACCGGCGCTGGCGGCCGCCATCGTGCTGACCTTCGGGCGCAGCCACGTGGCGTGGTTCGGCGTGTTCGCGCTGGTCGCGATCGTCGTGCTGTCGCAGGTGAGCCGCTGGTACCGCGCACACATCGGCGAACGCGCCGGGCACCGTCAGGCATCGGACAAACCGGCGTTTCCGAAGCCATTGATCCGCCGCACCGTGGGCATCCTGTTCGTGCTGATGTTCTCCAAGTTTTTCTATCTGGCGAGCATCAGCAGCTACTACACCTTCTTCCTGATCCATCGTTTCGGCGTGACGGACAAGACCGCCGACCATCTGTTGTCGGTTTTCCTGCTGGCGGTCGCGGTCGGCACGATGGTCGGCGGCCCGCTCGGCGATCGCATCGGCCGCCGCCGGGTGATCTGGTTTTCGATCCTCGGCTGCGCGCCGTTCACGCTCGCGCTGCCTTATGTCGGGCTGGGCTGGACGGTGGGCCTGAGCGTGGTGATCGGCCTGATCCTCGCTTCGGCATTCCCGGCCATCATCGTGTACGCGCAGGACATGCTGACGCACCGCATCGGCATGGTGTCCGGCCTGTTCTACGGTTTCAGCTTCGGCCTCGGCGGCGTCGGCGCCGCGGTGCTGGGCGTGATCGCCGACCACTTCGGCATCGTGTTCGTGTACCAGGTTTGCGCGTTCCTGCCGTTGCTCGGGTTGCTCGCGGTGTTCCTGCCGGACGTGCGTCCGCCCGGGCACGTGCCGGCAGCCAGTCGAGCCTGACCGGGGCGCCCGGAACCCCGGCCAAGCCGCGTGGTCTGATGCGTGGCGGTGCCGCGAGGCATCCGCTAGAGTTGTTGCCTTGATGCCGCCGCGATTGGCCGCATATCGCATTCCGGAGAGACCCATGGCCCTGCGTACCAACAACCCCGTCCTGCGCGACAAGACGTTCGAGAACCTCGCCACTGCCGGCGAGCCGATGACCGTCAACGGCACGATCGCGCGCACCGGCTTGCTGCTGGTGTTGATGCTGATCACCGGCGCGTGGACCTGGCATCGTTTCATGCTGGCTGGCGGAACCCTCGATCCGGCCGCCGGCGCCGCCGCGGTGCAGCCGTTCCTGTGGGGCGGCTTGATCGCCGGCTTGGTGCTGGCGTTCGCCGGCATCTTCAAACCCACATGGACGCCGGTGACTGCGCCGCTGTACGCGCTGGCGGAGGGCACGTTCCTCGGCGGCATTTCGGCGTTGTTCGAGGTGCAGTACCACGGCATCGTGCTGCAGGCCATCATGGCATCCATCGGCGTGCTGGCGGTGATGCTGTTCCTGTATCGCAGCGGCGTCATCAAGGTTACCCAGAAATTCCGGATGGGCGTGTTCGCCGCGACCGGCGGAATCTTGTTGCTGTACCTGGTGTCGTGGGGACTGTCCGCGTTCACCAGCGTCAATACCTCCTTCCTGTTCGGCGGCGGCACCCTCAGCATCGTGATCAGCGTCGTGGTGGTGTGCATCGCGGCGCTGAACCTGGTTCTGGATTTCGATTTGATCGAACGCGGCGTGGAGCAGGGTGCGCCGCGCTACATGGAGTGGTATTGCGCGTTCGCGCTGATGGTGACGCTGGTGTGGCTGTACCTGGAACTGCTGCGGTTGCTGGGCAACACACGCCGGTGAATAACCTGCCGCGCTTGCGACGGCTGTTTCAAGTTTCGGGCTGGCGTCCTGGAGGCTCTTCATGATCATCGTGACAAGCGAGTACGTGGCCGGCTACAAGATCACCGAAACCAGGGGCCAGGTGTTCGGTCTTGTGGTGCGCAGCCGCGGCATCGGCGGCAACGTGATGGCGGGCCTGCGTTCCATCGTCGGCGGCGAGATCAGCGAGTACACGCAGATGCTGGAAGAAGCACGCCGCCATGCTACCGACCGGATGGTGCAGAACGCGCAGGCGATGGGCGCCAACGCGGTGGTGATGATGCGCTTCGATTCGTCCGAGATCGGGCAGACCATGAGCGAGATCGTGGCGTATGGCACGGCGGTGGTGATCGAAAAGGTCGGCAGCCCGTGAAGCCTGCTGCGCTCGACATCTTGCGTGCCGGCGGTGCTCGGAATGCTCATGTACTGACTTGTACACTCCGCTTCCTGCGCTCCGGCGACCCACAACCTGTCTTCGCTCGCGACGGTTTCACGAGCCGCCGAGTCTGATGCTGGCGGTCGCGCTCTACGTGATCGGTGTCATCCTGCTGCTGGTCGCGGCCATCGTGTTGCTGGTTGGCGGCGCGCTGGCGCTGTTCCTGCCGCAGCTGATCGTCGGCGGACTATTCCTGATCATCGCTCTGGCGATCGAACGCTGGCGTTACAAGCCCGTGAGCGACCAACGCCCCGATCCGCGCTGGAGCGATACCGGCGAGCGCTTCGTCGATCCGGAAACCGGCGTGCTGACAGCCGTGTATTTCGATTCCACGAAAGGCGAGCGTCACTATCTCGCGGCGCTGCCGCGCGGTTGATGCGGCATCCCCCCGGTGCCGGCCGTCGAAACGGCCGGCATCGACCCCCTTCGTTTCGAAGGAGGTGATCAGCGTAGTGCTTGCGAGCTTGCCTTCGCCCTTCCGAAGGAAGGGCGAAGCGAACGCGCGCGCAACGCGAGAGGGGGATGGCTTTTGCCGTGCCGCGTCAGTGCAGCTTCGGTGCCGGGCCTTGCACGACCTGCACCAGGTGCGCGGGATCGACGTATTTCTTGAACGTGTCCTGCACCTGGGTTGCGCTGAGCTCGAGGTAGTGTTTGGCCGCGACCATCGGCTCGTCCAGCGGTTCATCGTTGATGCTCCATTCCAGCAGCGAGCGGGCGATGGCGCTGACGCTGGACACGCCCAGCGGAATCGAGCGAATGCGGGCCTGCTTGGCGTTGGTCAACTCGTCGGGCTTGACCGGCGTGGCGCGCATCGCGTCGATGTTCTTGACGATCAATCCATCCACCGGTTTGACCTTGTCCGGATCGCTGCCGTACTGCACGTAGAAGATCGAACGCGAGCGGTCGAATTGCATGCCCGAACCCGCGCCGTAGGCGTAGCCGTGGTTGACGCGGATGTCCACCATCAGCCGTGAGGCGAAGCCGTTGCCGCCCAGCACCTCGTTGCCGAGTTGCAGCGCGTAGCGGTCGGGGTTGTGGATGTCGAGGTCGAGCATCTGGCCCAGTAACACCTGGTCCTGCGAAGCGTAGGCGTTGGGCACCACGGTGTAGCTGGCTGGATTGCTTGCCACCGGCTTCGGTACCACGTCGGGCTTCGGACCGGTTGCCTTCCAGCCCCCGAAGTATTTCTCGACTTCCGCTTTCGCCCGTTGCGGGGTCACGTCGCCCACGATCACCAGCGTGGTCATGTCGGGTCGGTAAACCTTCGCGAAATAATCCTTCACCTCGTTGAGCGTCAGCGCGTCAACCGTCCTGGGCGTGGCTTCGCGCAGGCCCGGATCGCCCGCCGGCAACAGGCCCTTCATCAGGGCGCGCATCATCTTGTATTGCGGCGACTGAAGCTCACCGGCCAGCGTGCGAGACAGGGTCTGCTGCTGCACCGCGAAGGCCTTCTGCGGCAGCGCCGGGTGCAGTTCGTTGTCGGCCAGCAATTGCAGGCCCTTGTCGAAGTTCCCGGCCGGTACCGCGAGGCTGAAACGGCTGCCGCCGGATTCGGTGGCGGCGATGTCGTCCAGCGCCTTGTGGAACTCCGCGCGATCGAGCGTCGTGGTGCCGTAGTCGAACAACGATGCCAGCAATTTGCCGACGCCTTCCTGACCCTTGAGTGCCTGCAGGTCTTCGTTGCTGTCCACGCGGCCGACCACGGTGACCGTCTTGCTGACGTCGGTGGGCTGCACGATCAGCGTGATGCCGTTGGCGAGAGTCATCTTCACCGGATCGAGCGTCCAGTGCGGCAACTCCAGTTTGGCGAGCTGCTGCGTGGCCCATTCCGGCAGCGGTGCATCCAGCTTGTCGTTGCTGGCGAACGATTCGGTGCCGCCGAAGCCGTTGCTGTTGGGCGGGCGCTTGCCGTTCGGGTTGGGCGTCAGCACCACGGTGACGCGCTGGTCCGGCTTGAGGTATTCACGCGCGACGCGATCCACGTCCTGTGGCATTACGGCGAGGATATGGTCCAGGCCTTCCTGCGGCGAGTTCAAGCCTTGCCACGCCAGAGCCTGCGACCACGACTCGGCCAGTTCCACCGGACTGTTCTTGGAAAACTCGAACTGGGCTTTTTCCTGGCGCTTCGCGGCCTCGACCAAGTCTGCCGGCACGCCGTTCTTCAGCACGTCCGCGATGACGCCGTCGAGGTATCCCTGCGCCTGCTTCGCATCACCGCCTTTGGGAAAACCGACCTCGATGGTGCCGATGCCGCCATGCGCGAAGGGCTGCACGCCGGCATCGGCGGACAGCACTTTGCCTTGCGCGGCGAGATCGGACAGCGCGCTGCGCGAGTTGTTGAGCACGTCCATCAATACCTGCAGTGCCGCGTAGCCCTTCGATTGCTGGCCCGGGGCGCGGAACAGGTATTGCACGCTGCCGGTCGCGTCCGGGGTGGTCCTGGTGATGGTCTGCGGCTTGAACGGTTCGAGTTTGACGGGCGTGCGTTCCGGCACGTTGCCCCTGGGGATAGCGCCGAACAGGTCCTTCACCCTGGCCAGCGTCGCCTGTGCGTCGACGTCGCCCACGATCACCAGGATCGCGTTGTTCGGCTGGTACCAGTCGTTGTAGAAGCCCTGCAGGATCTTGCCGGTGGTCGCGTCGAAGGTCGGGCGCGAACCCAGCGCGTCCTCGGCATAGCCGGTACCGGCGTACAGCGTGCGCTCGGCTTGCTGGAAGGCGAGGTAGCCCGGATCGGAGATGTCGCGCGAAACCTCCTGTTCGATCGCGCCTTTCTCGAGGCTCCAGTCCTTGTCGGTCAGTTGCGCGCCGCGCATGCGGATCGCCTCGATGTGCAGCAGCATGTCGACGTACTGGGCCGGTGCGACGAAGAAGTATTGCGTCGCATCGTTGGTGGTGAACGCGTTGTTGTCCGCGCCCATCTTGCCGGTCATCTCGTTCAACTGTGCGCCGGTCAATCCGGTGGAGTTGCGGAACAGCATGTGTTCCAGCGCGTGCGCGGTGCCAGGGTAGCCCTTGGGGGTTTCGTAGCTGCCGGCGAGGTAGGTGATCTGCGTGGTCACCATGGGCGCCAGCGTGTCGCGCACGATCACCACGCGCAGGCCGTTGTCCAGCGTGGCGCGGGTGACGTTGCCGTTCTGCGTGGCGCTGGCAGCGGGCGCATCGACCGCAAAAGCAGCCTGCATGCCGGCACAGGTGAGGCCGAGACCCAGCAGGATGCCGAGCGCGAGGGGGGCGAGCTTGCCGCGCTTCTTCATCGAATACTCCTTGCAAGCGGATTGGAAACGACCGATGCGCACCCCCGGTTGGCACGGAAAAACCGCCCCATGCTACCAGTGCATACGCAGCGTGCCGTCCATCCTGTCGATCAGACGGGCGCACCGATGATGCGGGGTTCCGGTTCCAGCATGACGCCGAAGCGCGCATGCACGCCCTCGCGCACGCGTTGTGCCAGCGCCCACAACTGCCCGCCGGTGGCATGGCCATGGTTGACCAGCACCAGTGCGTGCCGGTTCGAAATGCCGGCGTCGCCTTCACGCGCGCCCTTGAAGCTGCTGCTTTCGATCAGCCACGCCGCGGAAAGTTTCGCGAGGCCGTCCGGTGCGGGCCAACTCGGCAGCTGCGGATGTTCCGCGCGCAGTTGTTCGGCTTGCGCCGCGGGCACCAGCGGGTTCTTGAAGAAGCTGCCGGCGTTGCCGATCACCTTCGGGTCCGGCAGCTTGCGGGTGCGCAGGTTGACCACGGCGTCGGCGACGTGGATGGGCGCGGGCTGTTCGATGCCCATGCGCCGCAGTTCGTCCCCCACACCCGCGTAGTCGACGCGCGGGGCCCATGCGCGCGGCAGGCGGAACGTGACCGCGGTGATCAGCCAGCGGTCGGGATTGCGCTTGAAAATCGAGTCGCGGTAGCCGAATTCGCAGTGGGCATTGTTGAAACGGACGAAGCGATGCTCGCGCAGATCGAACGCCTCGACGGACTCGATGAACTCGCCCGCCTCGACGCCGTAGGCACCGATGTTCTGCATCGGCGCGGCGCCCGCGCTGCCAGGGATCAGGATCAGGTTTTCAAGTCCCGCGTGGCCGTGTGCCAGCGTCCAGCGCACGAAATCGTCCCAGTGTTCGCCCGCCGCCACGCGAATGCGCGCGCAGGTGCCGTCGTCGTCCAGCACGGCGGCACCACGCGTCGCCATCGTCACGATCGCGCCGTCGTAATCACCCGTGAACAACACGTTCGAACCCTCGCCCAGCAACAGCAACGGCTTGCCGTGCAGGGCAGGGTGGGCCAGCAAATCGGGAATCGCCTCGGCGTCGCGGATTTCCGCAAGCCATGCGGCACGCGCGTCCACGCGCAGAGTGTTGCGGCCGCGCAACGAAGCGTTTTCCGCCAGTGCGAAACCGATCGTCGTGCCGTCATTCGACATGCGCGGCACCATGCTGCCTGCGGATTTCTTCGACGCATTCCATGAGCAACCACGGCCCGCGGTAGATCATGCCGGAATAGATCTGCACCAGCGTGGCACCGGCGGCGATCTTGTCGGCGGCATCGCTGCCGGTCAACACGCCGCCGACGCCGACCAACGGAATGCGGTCGCCGAGTCGCTGCGCCATGCCGCGCAGTATCGCGGTGGATTTCCTGAACAGCGGTTTGCCGGACAGGCCGCCTTGTTCGCTTGCGTGCGGTGCGCCGGCCACATCGGTGCGGTCGACGGTGGTGTTGGTGCAGATCAAGCCGTCGATACCGGAACCTTCCAGTGCGGATGCGATCGCGTCCATCTGCGCG
>DATFGL010000227.1:0-27490 GCA_035249465.1 Rhodanobacteraceae bacterium
TTTCTTCTTGTTCTTGCACGATTCGCGCGTTCATCGATTCCGCTCTTGCATGTTTCCCTTCCCCTGTTGCCATCGCCGCGTCAAGCCTGCCGATCCGTGACCAGCAGCGTTCCGCGCGCGAGCACGCCACCCTCGGCGCGCATCACCTCGAAGCGCACGCGCGCACCGTCATCATTCAGCACGATCGTTGCTTCTTCGCCGGGCCGCAAGGGCTGGACGAACTTGGTATCGAGTTTGCCGACCGCGCTGTTCTTCCATGCCTTCAACGCCGCCGCGACGCGTTCGAGCACCACCACGCCCGGTACCAGCGGATCGCCGGGAAAGTGTCCCGGCAATGCCGGATGTTCGGGCGCGATGCACAGGCGCACGGTGTGCGTGGTCATGCGCGGTCATCCCCGCCGCGCACCAGCGTCGGCCAGCGCCGGACGATCTGTGTCGCAAAACGCCCCACGCCGGGATGCGGAATATGGCGCAGGTACCAGCGGCGGAACAGGTACTCGCCCGCGAACGCCGCCAGCAGCAACAGCCAGCAGCCCACCTCGGGATACCACGCCAGCAAGGAACCCGGCACGCGCACCGGCAACGTGATACCCAGGGTCGCCAGCCAGCCGCCCGGCCACGCAAGCAGCGCGACCACCAGCGACAGGCAAGCCATGCCCGCGAGCACGCAAGCCCAGAACACCGTCACCCCGCGCGCGTAACTGCGCACGCCCGGCAACGCCAATCTCGCGTCGCCCTCGATCAGGCGGATGAAACGTGCAATCAGGGGTTCGGCACCCGGCTTCAACGTGCGCGCGAACAGCCACGCGACCGCGGAGAGAAACACCACCGGCAGCGCCATCAGCGCCAGTTCCGCGTGTCCCATCACCGCGGGCACCAAAAGCAGCGCCGCCAGCGCCAGCCACGCACACAACGCGACCGCGCTGTGCCGGCGCCAGACGCGTGGCAGCCATGCCAAAAGCAGCAGCAATGCCGCCGCGACACTCAAGGGCGGCCGGTGCATGAACCCGCCGGCCAGCGCGAACAACGCGCACGCGAGCAACGCGAAACCGAACCACGGCATGCGCGTGGCTGCAGTGGGCGCGTGGTTGGCGGGCGTGGCGGACATCGGGATCAGTGGTCAATGCAGCGGCGAGCGAGTGTATATGATAGGCGGCCAACCAGACGGCGCCTGAACCGGCGCGATTCCTTCGATACGGAGGAGACCAGCGAAATGGACGGAAGCGGCAACGCGTCACCCTTCGACTGCGACGTGCTGGTCATCGGTGGCGGCCCGGGCGGCTCGACGATCTCCACCCTGCTGGCACGGCGCGGCTGGCGCGTCATGATGCTGGAAAAAACCGCCCATCCGCGCTTCCACATCGGCGAATCGCTGCTGCCCGCCAACATGCCGATCTTCGAGGAAATCGGCGCGCTCGAAAAACTGCGCGAACTGGGCCGCCTGAAACTCGGCGCCGATTTTCCGCGCGACGATGGCAGTTACTACACCTTCCGCTTCAACCGCGCGCTGGGCGGCACGCCACCCTATTCGTTCCAGGTCGTGCGCGAAGACATGGACCGGATGCTGTTCCAGCATGCCCGCGAGAACGGCGTGGACGCGCGCGAGCGGGTGAAGGTCGAGCGCGCGGAATTCGACGACGCGGGCGTAACCGTGCACGTCGACGCGGAAGGCGCGAAGGCGCGACTGCGCGCGCGCTACGCGGTGGACGCATCCGGCCGCGACACTTTCCTCGGCAGGCAGCTGAAGCTGGTGCGGCGCAGCGAAAAACACCAGAGCGCGGCGATCTTCGCGCATTACAAGGGCATCACCTGCAACCCCGACGACCCGGGTGGCAACATCATCAGCATCAACCGCTTCGCGCACGGCTGGACGTGGTTCATCCCGCTGCCCGGCGGTATCACCAGCGTCGGCTGCGTGTGCAAGCCGCGTTACCTCAAGACACGGCAAGGCTCCGACAACGACGATTTCATGTCGAAGACGCTGGCGATCGTGCCGGGCGCCGAACGCCGCATGGCCAACGCCGAACGGGTGTCGCCGGTGCGATTCACCGGCAATTATTCCTACACATGCAGCCGGATGGCCGGCCACCGCTGGATCTTGATCGGCGACGCGTGGGCGTTTCTCGACCCGGTGTTCTCGTCGGGCGTGTTCCTGGCGATGTATTGCGCACGTCGGGCTTGCGACGTCGTGGACGGAAGCTTGCGCGAACCCGCTCGCGAAGCGGGATTGCAGACACGCTACGCGAAGCATTTGCGCCGTGGCTACGCGCGCTTCGCATGGTTCATCTATCGCTTCAACTCGCCGGCGATGAAGGCGCTGTTCGCCGATCCACGCAACGTGATGCAGGTGGAACAGGGCGTGATTTCGATGCTGGCCGGCGACGTCTTCGACAACAAGCGGGTGCTCGCGAAGCTGCGCATCTTCAAGACCATCTACGCGATCGCGTCGCTGGTCAATCTGCGCCGCTGGGCCGCCGATCGCCTCGACCGCCGCCGCCAGAACCGCACGCAAGTGACAGCGGATGCCGCGGAATGATCGCGGCATGAACGGCCCGGCCGAACTGCGCATCGTGACGCCTTTCGGCGGGATCGCCGCGCTGCAATGGGGCGGTGCCGCCGCGCCGCCGCTGCTGTCGCTGCACGGCTGGCTGGACAACGCCGCGAGTTTCGCGCGATTGGCGCCGCTGCTGGCCGGGCGCCAACGCGTGATCGCCCTGGACCTTCCGGGTCACGGCCATTCTGCGCACCTGCCGCAGGGCGTGCGCCGCTACCACATCGCCGATCAGGTCGATCGCGTGCTGGATGCTGCGGATGCCCTGGGCCTGGAACGCTTCGACCTGCTGGGGCACTCGCTGGGCGCGGGCATCGCATCGCTGATCGCCGCGGCCGTGCCAGCGCGCATCGGCAAGCTGGCGCTGATCGAAGGCCTGGGTCCGCTTGCCGACGACGGTTCACAAACGCTCGCGCGCTGGCGCGATGCGCACGCGCAACGGGAAACATCGAGGCGGCCGCCGCGCGTGTTCGCGTCCATCGACGCCGCCGTTGCCGCGCGTGTCGCAGCCGGCGGCCTCGACGCGCAGGAAGCACGCCCGATCGTCGAACGCAACCTGCGCGAAGCCGGGACCGGGTTCGGCTGGCGCAGCGACCCGCGCCTGCGTCTCACCACACCGATGCGCATCGAGGAAATGCAGCTGCGCCGCCTGATCGCGGGTATCACGGCACCCGTCCTGCTGTTGCTGGCCGAACCGGCGACACCCTACCTGCCGCCGGCGTTGATGGATGCGCGCGCCGCTTGCGCTGCCGATATCCGTATCGAACACCTTGCAGGGCCGCACCATTTGCATGTCCGGCGACCGCGGGAATGCGCCGAACACATCCTGGAGTTTCTCGGCTGACGCAGGCGGACGACCGGCCGAATCCCGATGCAAAACCGGTCAACCGGCTGCGTGCGGCACGACCGAATCGGCAGCCGAGGGCACCCCGTACTTGGCAATGAAATCCGCTGCCGGTTCCGGCTTGCCGAGATGAAACCCCTGGCCGAAGTCGCAGCCCATCTCCTGCAGCAGGCGTTGCGCGGCCGCATCCTCGATGCCCTCCGCGGTGGTTTCGAGTCCGAGGTTGTGGGCGAACTGGACGATGGATTCGACCAGCTTGGCCATGCGTCCATCGGTTGCAATGTGCGCGACCAGCGACTTGTCGATCTTCAGTTCCGAAGCGGGAAACTTGCTGAGATAGGTGATGGACGCGTAACCGACACCGAAGTCGTCGATCGCGACGCGTATGCCGTGATCGCGCAGCTTGCCGAGCACGCGAACGACGCTGTCCACATCCCCCGCCAATGCGGTTTCGGTGACCTCCGCTACAATCGCCGCGGGTGGCACCCCCCAGATGTTCAGCGCATCCAGCAGCTGGTCGGCGACGCCGCCGTGCGCGAGCGTGCGCGGCGAAAGATTGAGCGCAACGCGGCATCCGGGCAATCCGCGCAACGCGGACACATACCGCAGCGTCGAATGGATGCTCCAGCGCGTCAGCGACGTGATCAGGTCGTTCTGCTCGGCGAAGGTGACGAAGTCGTCGGGGCTGACCGGACCGACCTTGCGGCTGGTCCAGCGCGCCAGCGACTCCACACCCACGATCCGCGATCGCGCGAGGCTCCAGATCGGCTGGAAGAACGTGGCCAGCCGGTTCGATTCGATGCTTTCGCGCAACTCGTGGTAATCGATGTTCGCACCCGCGTTGCGGGGATCGTGGAACGCATAACGCTCGCCGCGCCGCAGCGCGTCATCGGCCGCCATCTGCGCATGCCGCCACAGCGTATCCGGATCGGTGCCGTCCTGGGGAAACAGCGCAACGCCCATCACGGCGCGCGTCTGCCAGGGCGGCATGCCGGGCGCCACCGAATGCGGTTGCTCGAATTGGGCCATCAATCCGGCCGCCGCCAGCAATGCATTGTTGCGCCCGCTCAAACCCGGCAATACAGCGAGGAAAGTTTCGTCGCCGGACTGGAACACGGCATCCAGTGGCCGCAGCGACTCGCGGAGCAACCTCCGGATACCGGCCTCGGCCTGCTCGCCGCACTCGCTGCCGAAGCGCAGGGCGATCTGGCGCAGTCCCCGGATGCAAACGACGACGACCGCGAATCCGCCCGTGCCGATATCGTTTTCGGCCAGCTGACGTCCGATCGCGGTCAGGATCGCGTCGCGGTTCAACATGACGATCGTGCCGGCTTCATAAGCTTGCAAGGTAGCCCGCAGCGTCGATCGGATACTGATCGACGGCAAGCGTGCGCCTGATTTCGACCGTATTGCCGTCGACGGTCTGGTTCAGCAGGTTGAACACGCGGAAATCCCGCAGCGGTTGCTTGTCCGGCGTGCTGACCACCAGCACCGTCGGACGCAACCGGCGCACCTGGTTCTGCTCCAGCACCACCGCGACCTCCCCGGTACTCAGTTCGACCTGGGATCCGGTGGGATAGACGCCCAGACACACCTGGAATTGTTCGACCAGTTCGGCCTGGTAGAGCGAACCGCGCGCGCGATAAATGTTCTGCAAAGCCTCGTGGCGCGACACCGGCGCCTGGTACGGACGGGCGCTGCACATCGCGTCGTAGGAATCGATGATCGCCAGCATGCGACCCGCCATGGGAATGGTGTCGTCGAGCAGGCAGTCCGGATAGCCGCTGCCGTCGAAACGCTCATGGTGGGTGCGCATGACGTCGAGCACATCCGGATCATCGACACCGCTGGCCGTGACGATATCCACGCCTTGCGCGACGTGGGTGCGCACCAGCTCGGTTTCGGCCGGCGACAGCGGTCGGGCGCTGCGCAGCAGTTCCGGCGGCAAGCGGGTCTTGCCGATGTCCATCAGCAAACCCGCCGTGGCCAGGCTCAGCAGGGTGCTTTCCGGCAGGCCGAGGTGGCGGCCGAACGCCGCCGCGAGGGCGCCGCAGGCGATTGCGTGGGCATAGATGTAGTCGTCGTGCCGCCGCATTCCTTCGAGAAAGAGGAACGCATCCGCACTGCGCAACACGCTGGCGACCAGCGGGCGCACCACCTTCTCGACATGCTCGACCGAAAGTTCGCGGCCACTGGCGACATCGGCGTATATCCTGTCGAGAAGCTCCGAGGTTGCCAGCAACGCATCGCGCGCCCTGGGCATCTCCTCTTCGATGCTCACCGTGTTCGCATAGGTCGTGACCGACATGAAACGCGTATCGCCGCCGCCACCGCCACGCGCCAGGGTCAACAGGGGACCCCGGCAGGTATCCACGTCACGGAGCCGGTCGATGTACACGTACTTGCACAGTTCGCGCAGGGTGCGCATCTCGCGATCGGTGCGGATCTCGAAACCCTGCAGCGGGAACGGCGTTCCCTCCCACGGACGGTCGAGCCTGCTCACGAACATGCCTACGGCGAGGTTGGCCGTATCGACGCGAATTTCTTCGAGCTCCGTGGCCATCAGGGTCCGTTGGCGCCAACATGCGTGAACGCGGCTAGTGTAATCGGCAAATCGTCCGGACTGGCGCAGTTCGCCATCGCGATCGTTCCTGGGCGTGAACGCCGTGTGCGCCGGCACCCACTACCCGCGCATGCGCCGCCCGCGTATCGTGATCTGCAAAACCCATGTGAGGAACCGGCCATGACCGCCACCCCCATCCGTGCACGCGAGCACGACCTCGGGAACGGACTGCTCGTGCTGCGCAGCCTGCCCGCGATGACGCACCGCTCGATCGGGCCGTTCGTGTTTTTCGACCACGCCGGTCCGGTGGTGATGGAGGCCGCGACCGGCCGCCGGGCCGACGTGCGCCCGCATCCGCACATCGGGCTTGCCACCGTCAGCTACTTGATGAGCGGCGCCGTCCGCCACCGCGACAACCAGGGCTTCGACCAGGTAATCCATCCCGGCGACGTCAACTGGATGACCGCGGGGCGCGGCATCGTGCATTCCGAACGCTTCGACGTGCCCGATGCGTTCGCGGGCGCCGGACTGGAACTGTTGCAGTCGTGGGTTGCCCTGCCGGAAGACCAGGAGGAGTGCGATCCTGCTTTTTCCCATCACGCGCGCGCCGACCTGCCCCACGCGGAGGGCGGCGACGTCAAGTTGCGCGTGATCGCGGGCGAGGTATTCGGAATGAAGAGTCCCGTGCGCGTCCACTCGCCGATCTTTTATGTGCACGCGGAATTGAAAGCCGGCGCCCGCATCGACGTTCCCGCCGAATACAGCGAGCGCGCGGCGTACGTGGTGCACGGCCGCGTGCGCGACGAAGCCGACGGCGCGGAATACGGCCCCAGGCAGTTGCTGGCGTTTTCCTCCGGCGATCCGGTGACTTTGCGCGCCAGCGCCGACGCCACCGTCATGCTGCTGGGCGGCGAGCCGCTCGGCCCGCGCTTCGTCTGGTGGAACTTCGTGTCCTCGCGTAAGGAACGCATCCGCGAGGCCGCGGCGGACTGGCAAGCCGGCCGCTTCAAACTGCCCGCGAGCGACAACCGGGAATTCATCCCGCTGCCCGACAAACCGATATAGACGCAGTAGAACCCCGAAACCTCTGAAGAACCGTCGCGAGCGACGGCGGATTGCGGGACGCCGGAGCGCAGCAAGCGGAGCGTACAGGTCAGTACGTGAGCATTGCGAGCACCGCCGGCGCGCAAGCTGCCGAGCGCAGCAGGTTATTCAGAGGTTTCAGCGGCCGTAGCGGCGGGCGCGGCGTTGGTAGATGCGCACCGCACGCAGGAAATCGATACGCCGGAAGGCTGGCCACAATACGTCGCAGAAATAGAACTCGCTGTATGCGGCTTGCCAAATCAGGAAGCCCGACAGCCGCTGCTCGCCACTGGTGCGAATGATGAAATCCGGATCCGGCACGCCGCCGGTATAGAGATAGCGTTCGATCTGCTCGGGCTTCAGTTCGGCGGCCACCGATTCCAGCGAGCGTCCTTCCGCGGCCGCATTCGCCAGCAGCCCCTTCACGGCATCGGTGATTTCCTCGCGCCCGCCGTAGGCCAGCGCGATCGTGAGCAGCATGCCGTCGTGCCCGGCGGTGGACAGCTCCAGCGCCTCGCTCGCCGCGACCACGCGTTCCGGCAGGCGCTCGCGCTGGCCGATGATCTTCACGCGCACGCGACCCGACTTGAAGCTCGGTTCCTGCAACAGGCGCGCGCTCTCGCGCACGAACAGGTCGAGCAGGCATTCGACTTCGGCGGCCGGGCGGCTGAAGTTCTCGGTGCTGAAGACATACAGGGTGACGTGGCGCACTTCGAGGTCGAGGCACCACTCCAGCACCTCGCGCAACTTGTTCACGCCGTACTGGTGGCCAAGCGTCGCTTCCAGCCCCATGCCGCGCGCGAAGCGCCGGTTGCCGTCGAGGATCAGGCCGATGTGCGCGGGCACCGGCCCGCTGGCGACCTGCCGGGCAAGGCCGTGTTCGTACCAGCGGTACAACGGACGCAGCAGCGGATTCAGGATTCGCCACGGGTGGCGGCGCAGGTCCGCAAGCGCAAGGCGCAGCCAGCCGGGAGCGGACACCCCGGCGTCCTTGCCGGCGAGTGGCCGGGAAAGTTCCGATTGCATGGACCGGCATTGTATGCCGCCCGGGACGGCTCCATTACATCGATGTAATTCTTCCATTCATCATGGATGGCATCGATGCCGTTCACGCCTTTCGACCATGCTGCCCGATCACGGAAAGCCCGCATGAGCGGATTCACCTGGCTGCCCTGGCGGAAGCCACCGCCGCCCATCGACGAAGCACGCTGGCGCGACGCGCTGGCCGCCTGTCCGCTGGCGCGGCGGTTGGCCCCGGACGATCTCCAGCGTTTGCGCCTGCTGGCCGCCCGGTTCCTGCAACGCAAGCGCTTCCATCCCATCGACATGGAACTGGATGCAAAACAACGCCTGCTGATCGCGATGCTGGCTTGCCTGCCGGTGTTGCGCCTGGGTTTCCGCGCGTTGCGTGGCTGGCAGGGCGTGGTGGTCTATCCTGGCGAGTTCAGGGTTCGCCATCGCCACCATGACGGCAGCACCGGCGTCGTCACCGAAAGCGACCAGATCCGGACCGGTGAAGCCTGGCAGATCGGGCCGCTGGTGTTGTCGTGGGCCGCGGTGGAGCAGGATCTGGCGCAGCCCTGGGACGGCACCAACGTCGTCGTCCACGAAATCGCACACAAGCTGGACATGCTGGACGGGCCGCCCGACGGCGTGCCGCCCTTGCCGCGCGGTGTGTCGTGGCGCGCGTGGATCGACACTTTCCAGCGTGCCTACGATCGCCTGTCGCTCGCAATTCGCCGTGGCGAAGCGACACCCATCGACGCCTACGCGGCCACCAATCCCGGCGAATACTTCGCCGTGGTCAGCGAACTCCACTTTTCCGATCCGCGCCGGCTGGAGCAGGCCGAACCGGGTGTCGCCGCGCTGCTTCGCGGCTATTACGGGCCGTCGCCGGCGTCGTGATTGTGTGATCGTCCCCGATCGCTACTGCGCTGGAATGAACGGCAAGCGAAGAGGTGCCAACCCCATCAAGACCAGAACGGCCATAAAGCTGCCGTCCATGGCCAAGAACTCCGTGGCCTGACTTCTCACAACAGACGCTTCGCACCGACGTCCGTGAGCTGATCAGCCTGCCGAGCGCAACCACTTCGCCGCATCCAGCGCATAGTAGGTCAGGATGGCGTCGGCACCGGCGCGCTTGATCGACAGCAGTGCTTCCATTGCGCAGGCCTTCTCGTCGATCCAGCCATTGGCGCCTGCGGCTTTCAGCATCGCGTATTCGCCCGACACCTGGTACACGAAGGTCGGTACGCCGAAGCGATCCTTCACGCGGCGCACGATGTCGAGGTACGGCAGGCCCGGTTTCACCATCACCGCGTCGGCGCCTTCCTCGAGATCCAGTTGCACTTCGCGCAAGGCTTCGTCGGAATTGCCGACGTCCATTTGGTAGGTGTGCTTGGAACCCTTGCCGAGTGTGGCCGCCGAACCCACCGCGTCGCGGAACGGGCCATAGAAACTCGACGCGTATTTGGCCGAATAGGCCAGGATCCGGGTGTGGATCAGGCCCGCGCCTTCCAGCGCCAGGCGGATTGCCCCGATGCGGCCATCCATCATGTCGGACGGCGCGACGAAATCCGCGCCCGCGTGCGCCTGCGACAGCGCCTGCTTCACCAGCGCCGCGACGGTTTCGTCGTTCAGGATGTAGCCCGACTCGTCGATCAGGCCGTCCTGGCCGTGGGTGGTGAAGGGATCGAGCGCGTCGTCGCAGATCACGCCCAGTTCCGGGAAACGTGATTTCAGCGCCTGCACCGCCCGCTGGACCAGCCCGTCGTCGTTGAACGCCTCGCGGCCGTCGCAGGTCTTTTTGTCACCTTCCAGATGCGGGAACAACGCCAGCGCGGGCACCCCGAGTTCCTGGGCCTGTTCCGCGACCTGCAGCAGCGCGTCGATGGAAAGCCGCGCCACGCCCGGCATCGAGGCCACCGCGTCACGCACCGCGCCTGCGCCTTCCTGCACGAATACCGGCAGGATCAGATCGGCCGGGGTCAGCACGGTTTCGCGCATCAAGGCGCGCGAAAAAGCGTTGCGGCGCATGCGCCGCATGCGGATGGCGGGGTAGCTCATGGCGGTCGTCCACAACCCAACAGCCGCTCATTGTAATGGCACGGTGTGAGCCACTTCCCGATCGCGGCCGCCGGTCTGGCACGAATCCTGCTCCATTCCAACCAGCCCGGTCGAAGGGTCGATGAAGTGAAAGCCGCAGTCACCTTCAGCTCAGGTGGTTGCAGTTAAATTACAGTTAATGCACAATCGCATCCAATGGATGTACACAGTTCCGAAGGCAAAAACTTTGAAGTAACCGTAACTGACTGAATCCGCAATGATCTCCGCCCTGACCCTCCTTATTTTCCTGACGCTCGCCGCGGTGGTTGTCGCGCTCAGCGTCAAGCGCATTCCAGAGGGGCAGGTGTACACCCTGCGGCGGCTGGGCAAGCCCGCGGGAACGCTCACGGCAGGCACCCACTTGGTTGTGCCGTTGATCGAGCGCATCGCCCACAAGATCAGCATTACCGGCTACACGCTGGCGGTGGATGAGCGTCTGGCCGATGCCGCAAGCGACGCCGGCAACCTGCGCGGCCGGGTGTGGTGGCAGGTACTCGATCCCGAACGCGCCGAGGCGGTGATCGATCGCGCCGACGACATGATCCGCGTGCAGCTTCGCGATGCCGTGCAGCATGCAGCCACGACCGAAGCGCAGGACCTGCGCTCGCGCAACCAGCGCATCAAGCAAACCTTGAACACCAGCCTGCGCGAGCGCGGCGTACTGGTGACGCGCGTGGAATTGAATCTCGCCGCGTAACAGGAACAGGTTCAGGGAGAAACGGTGAGCCCGCGTTTGCGGGCTCCTGTTTTTATGATGGAAGCTCGGAATCTCGCGCATAAACTTGCAGATGGCCTTGCCGCCATGCGGCTGGAATTGCCGGCCGGCGCACAGGCAAAGCTGCTCGCCTACCTCGACCTGCTGGCGAAGTGGAACCGCACCTACAACCTGACCGCAGTGCGCGATCCCGGGGAAATGGTGTCGCGGCACCTGCTGGATTCGCTGGCGGTGCTGCCGTACATGCACGGCAAAAGTCTCGCCGACCTGGGCAGCGGTGCCGGGCTGCCCGGCATTCCGCTGGCGATCGCGCGGCCGGATGTGGCCGTGACGCTGGTCGAGAGCAATGGCAAGAAGACGCGCTTCCTGCGCGAAGCGGTCCGCAGCTTGCCGCTCTCGAACGTGACGGTGGACCAGGCCCGGGTGCAGGACGCGACCGGTGCTTTCGACACCATCACCGCGCGGGCCTTTGCGAGCCTTCCCGACATGCTGGCCTGGGCCGGCCACCTGCTGGCGCCGAACGGGCGCTGGCTGGCCCTGAAGGGCCGCGCCGATCCCGCCGAACTCGGCGCCGTTCCCAGTGGTTTTCGCATCATTGCCGTCCACGACCTGCAGGTGCCCGGCATCGACGGTGAGCGCTGCGCGGTCGAGTTGGCGCGCGCCTGACCCCGCAACGGCCAGCCCGGCGATGGTACGCTAGTCAGCTCACCGTTTGCGTCCCATCCGTTGCGACCATGACGCGCATCATCGCCATCGCCAACCAGAAGGGCGGCGTCGGCAAAACCACCACCGCCGTGAACCTGGCTGCCGCGCTCGCGGAGACCAGGCGCCGCGTGTTGCTGGTGGACCTGGATCCGCAGGGCAACGCGACCTCGTCGGCGGGCGTCGACAAGCGCGCCACCAAGCCGAACGGCTGCGAGGTGCTGCTTGAAGAGGCGTCAATCGAAGATGCGATCATCACCACCGAGGCCGGGTTCGACCTGCTGCCGGGCAACCGCGACCTCACGGCTGCGGAAATCAAGCTGGCCGACGCGATCGCCCGCGAGCAACGGCTCAAGGAACAACTGGCCAAGCTGGGCGACCGCTACGCGATCATCCTGATCGATTGCCCGCCCTCCCTGCACCTGCTCACGCTGAATGCACTGGCCGCCGCGGACAGCGTGCTGATCCCGGTGCAATGCGAGTCGATGGCGCTGGAAGGCCTGACCGATTTGCTCGACACGGTCAAGGCCGTGCGCAAGCGGCTCAATCCACAACTCGAAGTCGAAGGCCTGCTGCGCACCATGTTCGACGTGCGCACCGCGCTCGGCAACGATGTTTCCAACGAGCTCACCAAGCATTTCGGCGACAAGGTGCTGCACTCGGTGGTGCCGCGCAACGTGCGCCTGGCCGAAGCGCCCAGCCACGGCAAGCCCATCAACATGTACGACCGCGAGTCGCGCGGCGCGATTGCTTACCTCGGGCTCGCGGGCGAAATGATCCGCAAGCTGGGTCTGGGCGCGGCCCGCAATGCCGATGCGGCGCCCGAGTCCGCGCCCACCAAGTCCAGCCCGCCGCCGAACGCGCCACGCACCCCCATCATGAAGGTATCGGCATGAGCGCCGCCAAACGCCGGGGCCTCGGTTCCCGTGACCTCGACGTATTGCTTGGCAGCCCGGACGCCGATGCCGCGGCGGAAGCCGCGGGTGAAACCCTCAGCAACCTTCCGGTTGCGTCGATCCGCGCGGGCCAGTACCAGCCGCGCCACCGCTTCGACGAAGCGGCGCTGGACGAGCTGGCCGCATCGATCAAGTCGCAGGGGCTGATCCAGCCGATCGTGGTGCGCGAGGTCGGGCGCGGCCAGTACGAATTGATCGCGGGCGAACGCCGCTGGCGTGCGGCAAAGAAAGCCGGCCTCGCCGAAATTCCCGCGGTGATCCGCGACATCCCCGCGCAATCGGTGCTGGCTGTCGCGCTGATCGAAAACATCCAGCGCGAGGAACTGACCGCGCTTGAAGAAGCGCACGCGTTGCGCCGCCTGATCGACGAATTCAGATTAAGCCAGCAGCAGGCGGCCGACGCCGTCGGCCGCTCGCGCGCGGCGGTCACCAACCTGTTGCGCCTGCTGGAACTGCCCGCGACGATCCGCGAATTGCTGGACGACGGCCGCATCGAGATGGGTCACGCGCGCGCACTGTTGACACTGCCTGCGCCGCGCGCGATCGCGCTGGCCGAAAAGACCGCCAACCAAGGCTGGTCGGTGCGCGAGCTCGAACAGGCGGTGCGCCTTGCGCAGTTGCCGAAGTCATCCGGCAAGTCGGGCAAACGCGACGTCGATCCCGACATTGCCGCGCTCGAGCGCGAGCTTTCCGAGAATCTCGGCACCCGTGTCGAGATCGCGCATGGCCGCGGTGGCCGCGGCAAGCTCACCATCCGCTACCACAGCGCGGACGAGCTGGAAGGCATCCTCGAAAAGTTGAGGTAGCTTGGGATCGTAGGTTGGGCTGACGCCGGCTTCATCGGCGGAAGCCCAACGTTCGCACGAGTGTTGGGCTTCGCAAAGAACGCTCAGCCCAACCTACGAGAGGCGCGCGGCCGCCGCATCGGCGATAATCGTCACTCACGCTGAAGGAATTTCCCGATGCCTGACCTTTCCGTGGTCGTGCCCGTATTCAACGAGCGCGACAACATCCCGCCTCTGCTCGCCGAAATCGCCGCGGCATTGCGCGGGCACGTCGACTACGAAGTGGTATACGTCGACGACGCCAGTTCCGACGATTCGCTCGACGTGCTGAAAGCCGAACGCGCGAAGCACCCGGAACTGCGGATCGTGCGGCACCTCAAGCAAAGCGGCCAGAGCACCGCGATCAGGAACGGCGTGCGCGCGGCACGCGCCGCATGGATCGCCACCCTGGACGGCGACGGCCAGAACGACCCGGCCGACATTCCGAAGTTGATCGAAGCACGCAAGACCGCCGCCGCGAAAGTGAAACTCTTCGCCGGATGGCGCACCACCCGGCGCGACAGCTTCAACAAGCGCATCTCGTCGAAAATCGCCAACGGCGTGCGTTCGCGGATGCTGCGCGATGCGACGCCCGACACCGGTTGCGGCCTGAAACTGTTCGAGCGCGAAACCTTCCTCGCCCTGCCCTACTTCGACCACATGCACCGCTACCTGCCGGCTCTGGTGAAGCGTGCCGGTTTCGACAGCGTCAGCATTCCGGTCGGCCACCGCCCCCGCACCCGCGGCGTGTCCAAGTACGGCATGCTCGACCGGCTATGGGTGGGCCTCGCCGACCTGGGCGGCGTGACGTGGTTGATGCGGCGCGCGAAAGTGAGCGACGTCGAAGAGGTCTGAGTACACCGGCGGTTGCGCGCGACCGCGGGAAAAACGTGCTCGTCATTCCGGGTTGGCCTTTTACCGAACCCGAAGCGCTGGATTCCGGATTGCCGCCTCGCGGCAGGCGGAATGCCGACCAGAGGTTGCAGCGATCGGGTACAGCGGCCTCAACGCTTGCCCTTGGCCAGTGGCAAATCCGCCTGCTTCCACGCGTTGATGCCACCGGCCAGCGTGGCGACATCGGTGAAACCGGCCTTGACCAACCGCTTGGCGGCCTTGCCGGATTCCGCGCCGCTCTTGCACACGGTCACGATCTGCAGGCTCTTGGCCTTGGCGAGATCCTTGTTCTCGGGATCGAACTGGCTGGGCGCGACATGCTTCGAGCCCGCGATGTGGCCCTTCTCGAAATCCGCGATCGCCGACATATCGATCACCAGCGGCTCGCCGCGATTGATCATCTGCACCAGCGCCGCCGGCGTCAGTTCGCGGAAACCGCGGAACTTGCGCGACACTTCCAGGCCGATCAAGGCAAGGATGATCACGATGAAGGTCGCCACCAGCAGGATGTGGTGGCCGAGGAATGACGGCAGGCGGGTCAGGAACTCGTGCATCGGAGGGTCTTGATCCAGAGGGGACCGCGCATTATCTGCGAATACCGGGAATGTTGCATCCGAAGCGGCCGTGGTGAGAAGTCAGACCACGGAGCTCCTGGCCATGGATGGCGGCTTCATGGTCGTTTTGGAGTCTCCCACTCGACCAAGCCGTGCGTTGCCTTGTGACTCAAAGAGGCAGCGATCAGGGATGATCGCACTCAATCTGGATTGATGTCCGGCAAACCCGACTCCAGCCACCAATGCTTGGCCTTGGCATCCCAATGCCAGGTCTGGTGGTCGAGCACGTCGTACACGTGCTGGCTGGTCTTGACGATCAGGCTGATCTGCGCGGTCTGCCGGATGGTGTCGGGGTCCGTCGCCGTCGGTCCGGATGCACTGTATTCGGCGACGCGCACGGTGTTGTAGAGCGCCTTTTGCTGCGGCGTCAGCGGATGCTCGGCGCGCAGCGCGGGATCGACATAGTTCCAGGCGCCCTGGATATCGCCCCAGCGCAACGCCGCGGCGTAGCCATCCAGCGTGTCGTCACGCAAGGTGTTCTTGTTCTGCAGGGTCGCGCACCCGGCCAGCAGCAACGCGGCACCCGTGATCACGATACGGCGCATGACGATCTCCTGGAAACGGCGCAGCCGCGATTGTGCCGCATCACGCATGCTTGCGCAGCTTGGCGAAAAAACGCGCGGTCAGGGTGACTGCTGCACGCCGTTCGCCGGCGATCTCGCAGACGACATCGGCGCGCCCCTTGCCCCGCTCGCCCAACGCGACTGCCAGCCTCGACAACGCGCCGGGCTCCACGAAACGGGCAATGCCACGCAATTCGCTCCACACCGGCTCGTGATAACGCAGATGCGAATCGCCTACGTAAATGTCGCAATCGAGCCCCTCTGCGCGCAGGCCCAGCTCGATCAGGCCCCAGCCCGCCAGCGTCAGCAGCGACGCCATGCTGCCGCCGAACGCACAACCCTTGTCGTTGACGTTGGGCGTAAGCGGCGCGGTCATCTCCAGTTCGTCACCGGTGTAGCGCCGCACTTTCAGATTCATGGCGTCAGCCAACGGGATGTTCTCGAGGATGTGCGATTCGAGGATCGCAGCGGCGGAATCGTTCTGGTTCATCGCGCAAGTTTGTCGTGAAGCGGGCGTCGCGACAAGACTTGCGCGTACTGACCTATGATCGGCGCATGGCTCTTTTGCGACCCCTCAAAGGAATCCGCATCGCGATCACGCGCCCTGCCGGTACGGGTGCCGCGTGGGCGAATCGCGTTCGCGCGCTGGGCGGCGCGCCACTGCTGCTGCCGGGCTCGAGCCTGCGCGCGGCGTCCGACGCGCGTGCGGCGCGCACTGCCTTGCGGGACGCACTGGCGTGCGACGCCGTCATTTTCACCAGCCCGGCTGCGGTGAAATTCGCGCGACAGCTCGGCGCGTTGCGCAGCCGCGCCACCGTGCTGGCACCGGGCGCCGGCACGCAGGGCGCGTTGCGGAGTGCGGGATTCCGCAACGCGATCGCGCCTGCGCGCGAGGACAGTGAAGGACTGCTGGCGCTGCCGGTTCTGCACAACGTGCGTGGACAGAGCATCGGCATCATCGGCGCGGCGGGCGGGCGCGGGCTGCTGCAACGGGAGCTTGCCGGGCACGGCGCCAAGGTGGTCCACGCGCACGTTTACGAGCGCGCGCCCGCACGGCTCGATCGCCGTCATGCCGACGCGCTGCGGCGGAATGCGCGCAGGCCGCTCTACGTACTGCTTTCGAGTTCGGAAGCGCTGGCCAACATCACCGTTGGCTTGCCGGACGACGCACTGCGCGCGTTGCTGCGTGGAGCCGCCGTCGCCAGCAGCGCACGCCTCGCCACGGTCGCGCGCAAGGCAGGCTTCGCGCACGTGTTGCGTGCCGACTCCGCGCACGCTGGGGACATGCTGGGCGCGATCATCGACAGCCGGGCGTAGTGGTCCGGTTTGAAACACCGCTCGCCGTGCTCGACGTGAACGGTACAAATTCAAATTGCGTCACATCCGGCCTGGGCCGACGGCCTCTCCTGCTAGCATTGCGCGCATGATCGAAGACTCCATCGAAAACAGCCCGGAACCCAGTCCGCGCAAGCCGCGCAAGCGTCCGCCCGGCCTCGCGGCCCTCGCGATCATCGTGGCGCTCGCGGCGCTGGCCGTGGCGGCGTGGAGCGTCTGGTGCCTGCACCGTTTCACGCACGACGAATTGGCCGCGCGTCAGCATGACGCCGCCACCATCGCGGCGCTGCAAAGCCAGCTCGCGGCCGGCGACGAACAGGCGCGCGCGGGCGACCACCGCATCGGCAAGCTGGAATCGGGTCTGGATGATTTGCGCGCGGGCACGCAGGGGCTGGATCGCCGCATCGCCAACCTCGAGACGGCTTACACCAATCTGAGCGGCCAGCAGCAATCGGCGCAGGACACGGTCCTGCTCAATGATGCCGAGATGTTGCTGCGCACCGGCGCGCAGCGCTACGAGCTGTTTCACGACACCAGCGGCGCGCTGAAGGCGTATTCGCAGGCCATCGAGGTGCTGGCGCAGGTGCAGAACCCCGTTTACGCGCCGGTTCGCGCCGGCGCCACCACCGAACGCGACGCCCTGGCCGCGGTCGCGCCGCCCTCGCGCCAAGGCGCGCTGGACACGCTGTCCACCTTGCGCGGCAAGGTGGCGTCGCTGCCGCTGGCGTCAGAGGCAATCGCGGCGTCCGCGTCGACCGCACCACAGAAACCCGGTTTCTGGTCGCGTGTCGGCAACGCCTTCAGCGGCATCGTCAAGGTTTCGCGCGACAACGGCAAGGCGGCACCGCTCGCCGACGCGCGGTTCGCACGGCAGTCGATCGCGCTCGACCTGGCCCAGGCCCAGGAAGCCCTGCTCGCCTTCGATGACGCTACCTACAGGGCTGCGCTGCAGCGCGCCGACGCGACGCTTGCCGCGCAATTCGACGGCAACGATGCCGGCGTGAAAGATGCGAGTGCCCAAATCGCGAACCTGTTGGCGCAGCATGGCGGCGGTCTCGCGCCCAAGCTGGGAGGTGCGCTCGCACAACTGCAAAGCCTGCGCGCCAGCCGATCCGCAACGTCCGCACCGGCACCCGCTTCCACGGCCGGGGGCGCCAGGCGATGAAAAGCAAGCGCTGGCTCGTCCTTGCCCTGATCATCATCCTGCTGCTCGCGATCGCGTTCGTGTGGTTGTCGCCGGATCCCGGTTACGTGCTGATTCGCTTCCGCGGCTGGAAAGTGGAGGCCACGGTGGTCGGCGCGGCGGCGATCCTGATCGTGGCGTGGATCACAATCGGCATCATCTGGTGGCTGCTGCTGTGGCCGTTCGGCGCACTCTCGCGCCGCCACCGCAGGATCAGCCACGAACGCCTGCGCGACGGCTTGGTCGCGTTGAGCGAAGGCCGCAACGTCGAGGCGCACCGCACCCTGCAGCGCGCGGCGCAGTTCTCGTCGTTGCGTTCGCCCGCGCTGTTGTCCGCCGCCGTGGCGGCACACCGCCATGGCGACACCACGCGCGCACTGGAAACGCTGGACGAAGCCGCCCAGCATGCGCCGGAAGCCGCGCGCACCCTGCGTGCACGCATCCTGCGCGAGAACGGGCGCGCGGACGAAGCGTTGCAACTGCTCTCACCCGGCGCCGAGGCCGGCAAGTTGCCGCCCGCGGGCTGGCACGAATTCGCGTTGGCCGCGATCGCGACCGGCCAGCCCGAGAAGGCGCGCGCGGCGCTGGAACCGCTGCGCAAATCCGACATGCTGGGATCGGCGGCCTACGCCGCGCTCGTCGACCAGGCTCTTGGCGCTTCGCTGCTCAGGGCGCCCGGCATGGCGGCACTGCAGGACATGTGGAAGCGCGCGAACCGCCAGCAGCGCCAGATGCCCGCGTTGCTGGATGTGTACGCACGGCGTGCCGCCGGGTTCGGCGATGCACACGCTGCGCTGGACGCCATCGAGGACGCGGTGAAGCGCGAATGGAACCCCGGTCTCGTTGCGACTTATGGCGAGATCACGCCGCCGACTGAAGCCCCCGCGCGCTTGCACGTCGCGACCCGCTGGCTGGAGGCCCATCCGGGTGACGACATCCTGCTGCGCGCCCTGGGCAGCCTGTCGATGCGCGCGTCCGATCCGCGCGGCGCGCGAGGATACCTGGTGCACGCACTGACCCTGAAACCGTCCGCCGCGAGCTGGGCCGCGCTGGGCGACGTGCAATCGGCGTCCGGCGACGCGGAAGATGCCGAACGCTGCTACGCCAACGCATGGAAATGCGCGCGCGGCGAAGAGGTCGCGCCCCGCCCACACGAAGCCGGGCTCGACACCAGCCAGTTCACGATCGAGGAACGCGACGAACACGGCATGCCGCGCCTTCCGAGTTGAACGCGCCCAAGCTGAAGCGGCTGTTGTGAAAAGTCAGGCCATGGAAGGCCGTTCTGGTGCGCACGAACCGGAAACGTTTCAACTCGCCTGGCGGTCTGGAGACGCGGCGATCAGGGACGAACGCACATCAGTGCAAGACCTCGATGTCCGTGATGCGCCCCTCCTGCAACCGGATTTCACGCGCCACGCGTGAGCCGTCGGCGGGATAGAGCCACGTTTCGCCCCAGGCCGGGGCTTGCGCACCCTGGTACGCCGACCAGGCAAGCGGGTTGCGCGTGCGGCTGGGCGCGAGCCCGCAACGTGCGATCAGATCGGCCACGCTCATGCCGACCGTGATCCCGGTGAAATCGCACGGGCCGCCGTTTCCGACAAAACCGTAACCCAGGGTCTGTTCGCGTGCCAGCACGCCGCCGGAAAACTCCAGCCGCACCATCAACCGCTGCGGACCGAAGTTGTAGTACCACGCTTCGGTCGTCACCGCCGAGCCAGGTTCCACGGGCGTTTCCACGCCCACGCCAGGCGAACCGACGTAGTAGTCCACAAAGAACGGATCGCCGCATTCATCACGGACCTGGGGCGCCAGGTCGCCCTGCTTCACGATGTGCGTACCGCAGCGCAACGCCCACGCGCGCGACGGCAGCGCCGCGACCAGCATCACCAGCAACGCGCCCGCCCACAATGACCTGTTCATGGCTGCCTCACGGATCGCACAAGTCGTGCGTCCACTTTAGCGCCATGCGGAAAGGCCACTGTAAGGACGCCGTGAAACGCGGGCCGGTTCGCGCGCAAAACCCGCACGAGCGACAATGCGGTGTCTGACCGGACGATCGCCATGGCCATCTGGAAACAACACGCCGATCTCGAAACCCTCAACGCATGGAGCAGGCGCACCCTGATGCGCACGCTGGACATCCGCATCACCGAGGTCGGCGACGACTATCTGCGCGGCACGATGCCCGTGGACGACCGCACCCGCCAGCCGTACGGCATCCTGCACGGCGGCGCATCGGTGGCGCTGGCCGAAACACTGGGCTCGACCGCGGCGATGCTGTGCTGCGAGAACGGGCGTGCCGCGGTCGGCCTCGAGATCAACGCCAACCACCTGCGCGCGGTTCGCGAAGGCCTGGTCACCGGCACCGCGCTTCCGATCCACGTCGGCCGCAGCACGCAGGTGTGGGAGATCCGGATCGAGAGCGAAGCCGGCGAATTGACCTGCGTTTCGCGCCTGACCATGGCGGTGGTGCCCGGCGACGCGTTCGCGCTGCGCAGGTAGGAGGGCCGGAAGGGCGAGGACGGGCGTTTACGCGATGCCGGTGGCATCGCGTGCCCGGCCGAGCGACCGGACAGGGACGGCCAGGCCGGTGCCCCGTGCCATGGACGGCTGTTGCTGAAACCCCGGGTCGCGGCTTCCGCCGCTCCTGCAAGTGGGCGAGGCGTTCGGGTCTCCCTGCCCCTCTCACGCTGTGCGACGGGAACTGCGTAACGTCCCGGGCAACGCCGCCCTACAATCCCGCGATGGCTACCACCCTGCTCTACGTTCTCATCACCCTTGCGGCGATCGCGGTGGTTCTTTTGATCGTGCTGTTGATGCAGCCGCATGGTGATGCGGGTCTGCGCGAAAAACTGGACGCATTGCGTGGCGACGGCGAGCGCGTCGAGCGCGCGCTGCGCGAGGAGCAGCGCGCCGCGCGTACCGAACTGGCCGAAACACTGGACCGCATGGGCGGCCAACTGCGTCTGTCGTTGTCCGCGCTGACCTCCGACAACCAGCAGCGGCTGGCGGAAGTCCGCACGACGCTCGACACCCAACTGAAAGCCCTGCAAACCGACAACGCGGCGCAGCTCGAAAAAATGCGCGAGGTCGTGGACGAGAAACTGCAGAAGACGCTGGAAACGCGCCTGTCCTCCTCGTTCAAGCAGATCGCCGAGCGGCTGGAAGCGGTGCAACGCGGCCTCGGTGAAATGCAATCGCTGGCAACCGGCGTCGGCGACCTGAAGCGCGTGCTCAGCAACGTGAAGACCCGTGGCACCTTCGGTGAAGTGCGCCTGGGGGCGCTGCTGGAGCAGGTGCTGACGCCGGAACAGTATGCCGCCAACGTCGCGACGATCCCGGGCTCCGACGAACGCGTCGAATACGCGATCCGCCTGCCGGGCGCCGATCGCGACACGCAGGTCTGGCTGCCGATCGACGCCAAGTTTCCGGTCGAGGACTACCAGCGCCTGCTGGATGCGCAGGAACAGGCCGATGGCGAGACGGCCAACGCCGCTGCCGCCGCCCTGCAGCGCCGCGTCGAGGCCGAGGCGAAAACCATCCGCGAGAAATACGTCTCTTCACCGCACACCACCGACTTCGCCCTGTTGTTCCTGCCCACCGAAGGTCTGTACGCGGAGGTGATCCGCCGCCCGGGGCTGTTCGAAAAACTGCAACGCGACCACCACGTCACCGTGGCCGGGCCGACCACGCTGGCCGCGATCCTCAACGCATTGCAGATGGGGTTCCGCACCCTGGCGATCGAACGGCGATCGAGCGAAGTGTGGCAAATCCTCGGTGCCGTCAAGACCGAATTCGGCAAGTTCGGCGAGGTGCTCGACAAGGTCAAGAAGAAGCTGGACGAAGCCGGCAAGCATATCGACGCCACCGGCGTACGCACCCGCGCGATCGAGCGCCGGCTGCGCGGCGTCGAATCACTGGCCGATGAAGACGCCCAGGCGCGCATGGAACCTCCCGTCGAGGACGACGGTGCGGACGAAGAGTCCGAACCGGGCTGATCGCACATCGGCGTCACCGCCGCCCCGGCAACGGCGTTAAACTGCGCCGTTCGACGTCGCGAGAGGCTGTCCCATGAGCGAATCCCGCAAACCTTCCTTGTGCGCCGCTGCCCGGCCGACCTCGCCGGAGGTGACGCGCGAGCAGGCGATGGATGCGGTGCGCACGCTGCTGCGCTGGGCCGGCGACGAGCCGACCCGCGAAGGCTTGCGCGACACCCCCAAACGCGTGGTGGACGCCTACACCGAATGGTTTTCCGGTTACCACGAAGACCCGCAGGACTACCTGCGCCGCACCTTCGAGGAAGTGGCCGGCTACGACGAAATGATCGTGCTGCGCGACATCCAGTTCGAATCGTTCTGCGAGCACCATCTGGCGCCGATCATCGGCCGCGCGCACGTCGGCTACGTCCCGGATGGGAAAGTGGTCGGCATCTCCAAGCTGGCGCGCGTGGTGGACGCGTTCGCGCACCGCTTCCAGGTACAGGAAAAGCTCACCGCGCAAATCGCCACCTGCATCAGCGAAGTGCTGGCACCGCGCGGCGTCGGCGTCGTGATCGACGCGGCGCACCAGTGCATGACCACCCGCGGCGTGCACAAGCGCGGCGTGTCCATGGTGACCAGCCAGATGCTCGGCAGCTTCCGCGAGGACGCGCGCACGCGCGCGGAGTTCCTCAGATTCATCGATATCGACGGCGGAAGATAGTTTGTGCGATCGTCCATGATCGCTGTTTCGCCGAAGCGTTTCTCTCGCTGCGGTGCTTCGCGGACAGGAAACACCAGAACGGCCATCCATGGCCTGACTTTCCACAACAGCCGCTCCGAACGGGGACACCTTTCATCCCTCTCGTCAGAAACCGGAACACCCTCGTGAGCGAACCTGAGTCACTCGAACACCCGCGCCGCCGCGCGGCGGTGATCTTCATCTTCGTCACCGTGACGATCGACATGCTGGCGTTCGGGATCATCATCCCGGTGCTGCCCCACCTGATCGTCGAGTTGATCGGTGGCAGCATCGCGAAGGCAGCGGTGTGGTCCAGCGCCTTCAGTACCCTGTTCATGCTGATGCAGTTCGTGTGCTCGCCGATCCAGGGCGCGTTGTCGGACCGCTTCGGGCGGCGCACGGTGATCCTGATTTCGAGCTTCGGCCTCGGCATCGATTTCATCGTGATGGCGCTGGCGCCGTTCCTGTGGCTGCTGTTCATCGGGCGCGCGGTGTCGGGCGCGTGCGCGGCCAGCTTCTCGACTGCCAACGCCTACATCGCGGACATTACGCCACGCGAAAAGCGCGCGGCCGCGTTCGGCATGCTGGGCGGCGCGTTCGCGGTCGGTTTCATCGTCGGCCCGGCGCTTGGCGGTTTCCTCGGGCACCTGTGGATCCGCCTGCCGTTCTGGGTCGCGGCGGCATTGTGCCTGGTCAACTTTTGCTACGGGTACTTCGTGCTGCCGGAATCGCTGCCGAAGGAACGCCGCGCGCCGAAGTTCGACTGGCGCCACGCCAATCCCCTGGGCTCGGTGATGCTGCTGAAGCGCTATCCGCAGGTGCTGGCACTCGCCGCGGTGTTCTTCTTGCTGGCACTCGCGCAGTTCTCGATCAATTCGACCTACGTGCTCTACACCGATTTCCGTTACGGCTGGGGGCCGCAAACGGTCGGCTACACGCTTGCGCTGGTCGGCGTGCTCACGGGCGTGGTGCAGGCCTTACTGGTGCGACGCCTGATGCCGAAGCTGGGCGAGCGACGGATGATCCTTGCCGGGCTCGCGTTCGTGGCCGTCGGCTATTTCGTGTTCGGCTTTGCGCCGGAAGCGTGGCTGTTCCTGTGCGGCATTCCGTTCCTGTGCCTCGGCGGCCTCGCCGGACCGCCCGCGCAATCGCTGATCACGCATCAGGTCGATCCCGCCGAACAAGGCCGCCTGCAGGGCGCGCTCAGCAGCCTGCAGAGCCTCGCCGGCATCTTCGGGCCGGCGCTGTTCGCCAACCTGTTCGCATTGTTCATCAGCAAGCATGCGCCCACGCCGCACCTTCCGGGCGTCGCCTACGTGCTGGCGGCGGTGCTGGTGCTGGCGGCTTTGGTACTGACCGTGCGCGCTACCCGCGGGATGACGGCAGACGCCCCCGCCGCCGTACCGAAAACGACATGAACTTGCCTTCGTTGCTCCATGGCCCCATGTGACCTTGACCCCCTGCACGCATCCGCCCGGAGGACGCCGCCATGATGACTTTCCTGTTGTGGTTCCTGCTGCTGATCTTCTGCTGGCCGCTGGCCCTGCTGGCGCTGATCCTGTGGCCGCTGGTGTGGCTGATCGCGCTGCCGTTCCGCCTGCTCGGTTTCGCCGTGGACGGCGTGTTCGAATTCCTGCGCGCATTGTTCATGCTGCCCGCGCGCGTGCTCGGCGGCCGCCCGGCACGCTGAGCCATGTTCGTGCGATCGCCCGTGATCACCGCACAACCGGCCGCAGGAACCCGTACCCTTCCCGGTCCAATGGCGCCAGAACGACCATGAAGCCGCCATCCATGACCAGGAGATCCATGGTCTGGCTTTCCGCAAAAGCATTTCCCCCAGCAACAAGGACTGCATCATGAGCATTTCCATGTACCAGGCTTCCGTTCCCGTGTTCGTGCGCGCGCTGACCAACTTGTCCGAGGTTCTGAAGAAGGGCGAGGCGCACGCGAAGGAAAAGGGCGCCGATCCCGACAACCTGTTGCAGCAACGGCTGATCTTCGACATGCTGCCGCTGATCAAGCAGATCCAGATCGCCTGCGACACCGTCGCGCGCGGCGCGGCGCGGCTCGCCGGCGTGGAACCGCAATCCTTCCCCGACAACGAAACCACGCTCGCACAGGCGCAGGACCGCATCGCCCGCGCCATCGCCTACGCCAAGTCGTTCAAGCCCGAACAGATCGACGGCAGCGAGAACCGCAAGGTCGTCATGAAAACCCGCCACGGCGACGTGGATTTCGTCGGACTCGCCTACCTCACCGAATATTCGCTGCCCAACCTGTTCTTCCACTGCACCACCGCCTACGACATCCTGCGTGTGGCCGGCACCCAGATCGGCAAGAAGGATTTCCTGGGCGATCGGTGAGCGGATCGTGGCACGCATGCCGCCGCGCGACCTCGGCGGCCCGGCATCCTGCGAAAAATTCGCCGCCGGTTTTTCTTCAGATACACGCGACGCCCCGCTTGCGAAAGCGGGGCGTTTTCTTTCCACCGACGCACGCGCCTGCCCCCATCCTGCGTGGCGCGGGTTTGCATGCAACAATGACGTCGCGTGCGCGGCAGTTTCCGAGCGGAACGGTTGGGGCGAGACTCGGCCTCGCCATGATCCGGGTTAGAGTCCCGGCGTTGCGCCCGTTCAATCCTCACAATCCTCCCGGACAACTTTACAATCCAGGCTCTTCCGCACGAAGGACCAACCATGTCCACCCTGATCCTCGGTTTGATCCTTTTCCTCGGCGCGCATTCGGTGCACATGCTGGCGCCGCGCTGGCGCGAGCGCGTGGTCGCACGCATCGGGTTGTTGCCATGGAAGGGCTTGTACTCGCTGGTGGCGATCGCGGGATTCGTGCTGATCGTCATCGGCTTCGGCGTGGCGCGCACGAATCTGCACCTGTTGTACCTGCCGCCGCCTTGGCTGAAGCACCTGAACGCGCTGTTCACGCTGGTCGCGTTCGTGCTGGTCGCGGCGGCGTACGTGCCGCGCAACCATTTGAAAGCGAAAATCGGGCACCCGATGGTGGCCGGCGTGAAGCTGTGGGCGCTCGGGCACCTGCTGGCGGTCGGCTACCTGCACGACGTGGTGCTGTTCGGCGCGTTCCTGGTCTGGGCCGTCGCGGACTTCGCGGTGTCGCGCCGGCGCGACCGGGCGGCCGGCACCGCATACCCCGCGGGTACGGCCATGGGCGACGTGGTGGCGGTGGTGACCGGCGTGGCGGCGTGGGCGATCTTCGCGTTCCTGCTGCATCTGCGCTTGATCGGTGTGAATCCTTTCATCTGACGGAACCATTGGCGCCCGCACACATCCAACATTGGTGGTTTCCGGTTTCGGGGGTGACGTGACTCGACGCAATTCGGCACAAGGCAGGATCATCGGCGCGATCGTGGTGATCGTGATCGTCGCGCTGGCTGCGTGGTGGTATTTCACCCGCGTGCCGGGCGTGGATTTTTCGCGCCAGGGGCCTGCGCCCTCCGGACCGGCCAAGGCCGGCACCGCGCCGGAGCCGATCGAGCACCCGATTTCCGAGGCGCAGACTGGCCCCGCGCCCGCAACCACGGCACCGCTGCCCGGGCTGGACAGCAGCGACGACGCCGTGGCGTCTGCGCTGGCGGCCATTCCCGGCGCGGATGGGCTGGCCGGCTTGTTGCTTTCACGCGGGTTGATTCCGCACATCGTGGCAACCGTGGACGCCCTGCCCCGCCGCACGATCGGCGTCAGCATCCTGCCGATGCGCACGCCGGCGGGCACGTTCGCCGTGGACACCTCCAGCGGCCAGCCAGTGCTGGACAGCAAGGATTTCTCGCGCTACGACCCCTACATGAAGATTGCGGAGGCCGTGGATGCGCGCACGCTGGTGACGTGGTACGTGCATTGGTACCCGCTGTTCCAGCAGGCGTACCGCGAACTCGGTTATCCGCAGGGCTACTTCAACGACCGGCTGATCGCGGCAATCGACAACATGCTGGCGGCGCCGAATGCGCAGCCGCCAATCGCGCTGACCGCCACCGCGGACGGCCACTACCTGTTCGCCGATCCGACCTGGGAATCGTTGTCGGTGGGCCAGAAGCTGATGATCCGCATCGGGCCCGAGCACGAACGCGTATTGAAGGCCAAGCTGCGCAGCATCCGCGCGTTGTTGCTGGGCGAGGCGCCCGTGTTCCACACCGCGGCAGAGGCGCAACCCGCGGCGGACGCCTCGACAGCGCACTGATCACCTCCCCCTTGAAGGGAAGGGCTTATTCCACGTCACCAAACCGCAACATGGTCTGTCCCTGCACTACGCCGTCCGGCCCGAAGCGGTGTTCAATGATGCAGCCGCCGCCTTCGCGTTCCAGCGCGATCAGCGTGGTCGCACGCGTGCCGTAACGCTCGCCGCGCACGAACACCGGCGACAACTTGCGTTCCAGTTCGACGCCGACGCCTGTATCCGGCAACGCCGCGTCCGGAGCGGGTGTTTCATCGCTGAATGCCTCGAACAGCGATGCGAAGTCTTGCGCATTCGATTCGAGCCAATGGTGCAGCGCGGCGGTGGCGCGCCGCACCTTCGGCCACGGCACGTCAAGGTCGCCGTTCGACAGGCCATGCAGGCCATCCGCGACCGTTCGCGTGCGAACGCCGGGACCGTTGGATACAAAGCGTGCAGCCTCGGTGTCGAACAGCAGCAGGTTGAACGGACGGTAGCGCCCGGCGACCGCCTCCAGCACCTCGGCGTGATGCACCGCCGAATCGGCGCCTCGCAGGAAATCCGTCACCAGCCAGCCGCGCGATGCGCGATCCGGTGCGGCGCGCGGATCGCGTACGTTGGTCACCACGCATGCGCGGCCGGGGTCACGCACGCCCATCC
>DATFGL010000228.1:0-16408 GCA_035249465.1 Rhodanobacteraceae bacterium
CCCAAGGCCGAGTACGCCGAAATCTTCAACGACGTGTGGCGGCGCTATCGCGACTACTTCTACGTCACCAGCATGAATGGTTACGACTGGAACGCGTTGCGCGCCAAGTACCAGCCGCTGCTGAAGTACGTCGGCGACCGCACCGACCTCAACTACGTGCTGGGCGAGATGGTCGCCGAGATCTCCAACTCGCACACCTACGTCGCGGGCGGCGACCTCGGCTTGCCGGACAAGCCGCACGTCGGCTTGCTGGGTGCAGACTTCAAGCTGGATGCCGCGAGCGGCCGTTACCAGATCGCCGACGTGTTCCCCGGCGAGAACGACGAGCCGCGCTACCGTTCGCCGCTCACCGAAGTCGGCGTGGACGTCAAGCCGGGCGACTACATCCTCGCGATCAACGGCACGCCGCTGACCGGGGACGAAAACCCGTACCGGTTGCTCAGGATCGCGCCGGGACAGATGGTGCAACTGTTCGTCAACTCGCGTCCGAGTGCGGATGGCGCGCGCACGGTGCTGGTGAAACCCATCCCGAGTGAAATGAACCTGCACTACTACGGCTGGGTGCGGGCCAACCGTGACTACGTCGCCAAGGCCAGCGACGGCAAGATCGGCTACCTGCACATTCCCGACATGGGCGTCGATGGTGCACGCGAATTCATCAAGTGGTACTACCCGCAATTGCGCAAGCCGGGCCTGATCATCGACGTGCGCGACAATGGCGGCGGCTTCATGTCGCAGACCATGATCGAACGGCTGTCACGCAAGCTTCTGGCGTACAACTACCTGCGCGGTTCGTCGATCACCGGCACCTATCCGGGCGCGACGTATCTCGGGCACCTCGCCGCGCTCAGCAATGGCACCACCGCCTCGGATGGCGACATCTTCTCGTACATGTTCAAGCAGGCGAAGCTGGGGCCGCTGATCGGCACGCGCACCTGGGGTGGCGTGATCGGCATCGGCGGACTCGGGCCGCTGATCGACGGCGGTGACGTGTTCGTGCCGCAGTTCGCGGGCATCGTCGGCCTCGATGGCAGGTACACGGTCGAAGGCCACGGCGTCGATCCGGACATCGTGGTGAACGAGGACGTGTCGCAGCAGCTGGCCGGCAAGGATCCGCAGCTCGACAAGGCGGTCGAGGTGCTGGAGCAGGAAATCAAGGCGCATCCGCTTAACCTGCCGCCGCAACCGCCGGGGCTGGACAAGGCGCCGCCGAACATGCGGCCGAAGTCCGCGGCCAGCACCGCACCTGCGGGTTGATGCCATGGTGCGCGCCGGCGGTGTGCCGGCGCGCGCGCATCAAGCCGGTGGCGCGTTCGCGGATTGCTGCGTGCGCAACGCCTGCGTCAACGTTTCCGCGTCACGCCAGGTCAGCGGCCTACGCTTGCCGGCCAGGCGCAGCAACCGGCGTGCGCGCCGCTGCTTCGCGACGACGCGCAGCCAGCGTGGATCGAGCGGCTCGGCCGTGAACGCGTGCAGCATGCGGCCGTCGCTGGCGAAGTGACGACCGAGTTGGTTCGCTACCCCGCGCAAACTCGCTGCCGTGAAGAACCCTACATGCTGGCCGGTTTCCGGTGCGTAGTAATGCCATTCCCCGGGGCGGTTGTTGCGCTCCGGCAGCAATTCGGTGGAGAAGATCAGGACGGGCGCGCGTTCGCTGAGTTGCCGGAACGTCGGCAGCGGGTCGACCAAATGCTCGGCGACTTCAAAACACGTGACGAGATCGCATGTGGTGTTGTCGCCGGCTTCGAAACCCAGCGCGAACAGGTTCTCGCAGTGCGGGTCGCTCCAGTGGAAATCGTGGCCGCGATCGCGCATCAACCGCACGAACAGGCCGGTGCCGCCGCCGTAATCCAGCGCCGTCCGCACGCCGCGAAAGCGCCAGCGCAGCAGCGCGTCCACGGCGTCAGCCAGCCAAAGGTTGCGCATCGCGATGCCGGTGTCGAGCGCGGCGATCGCATGATCGGCATACGCCTCGTCCAGCCAGTGGGGGTCTTCGACGGCCACGTAACCGCACTCGCGGCAGCGCCGGTAGTGCGCACGGTAGCGTCCGAGTATCGCGAGTTCACCGAACGATTCGGTGGCACCGCCGCACAGCCTGCAGGTCATGCTTTGATCTCGCGCACGGCATCGGCCGCGTCGCGCAGGGAGGCGGCCGCGGAAACGGGTTCGATACCGTGGCCGATGACGCCCAGGCATGGCGCTGCCAGCGAGCGGTTCAAGGTGACCAGGTTTTCCTTGGGGTACAGCATGTCGGGGTCGATGCGGTTGCAGATCCAGCCCAGCAATTCGCAGCCGTCGGCACGGATCGCCCGCGCGGTGAGCTGGGCGTGGTTGAGGCAGCCGAGTTTCAGCCCGACCACGAGAATCACGGGCAGCTGCAGGTGGCGCGGGATGGCGCTGACCCGCAGCGATTCGGAAATCGGCGCCAGCCAGCCGCCAACGCCTTCCACCACGATGGCGTCGCCGTGCATGATCGCGATGCGGTCGTAGGCGTCCTCGATCGGCGGCAGGGTGACTTCCTCTTCCACTTCCGCTGCCGCGATGTGCGGCGACACCGGCGGCGCGAAGGCGAATGGATTGCAGTCTTCGTAGCGTTCGGTCCGCGGATCGCTCGCCGCGATCAGTGCCAGTGCGTCGTCACTGCGCAGACCCTCCGGTGTTTCCGTGCAGCCGCTGGCAACCGGTTTCATGCCGGTCGCGCGCAGGTTCGCCGCGCGCAATGCATGCAGCAGCGAGCAGGCCGCCCAGGTCTTGCCGGCGCCCGTGTCGGTTCCGGTGATGAATACGCCTTTTGGCTTCATGGGGAAACCCTCGCTTCGAGACGCTTGCGACAACGATTGGCCAACAGGCCTCCGAGGCCCGGCAAGGCATGGGCGGAGCCGCCGGCGAAGCCGATCAGCGAGACGTTTCCGGTTGCAGGCAGGCGCAACGCGGGCGCGAAAGCGCCACCCGCGAAGGCGTCCGGCCGCGCGCTTTCGATGCGTTCGTGCCGAGCTTCGGTTCGGGTCGGCGCAAGCAATTCCGGCATTGCGCGATAATACGGGTTTTCCGGACACGCACACGTTCATGTTCGAAGCCCGCCCCATCACCGCCACTGACAAGCCGACGCTGTACGCCGAACTCGCGCAGCAGGCGCGCGGTCTGCTGCACGGCGAAACCAACCTCGTCGCCAACGCCGCCAATTTCGCCGCGCTGGTCTTCAACGCGCTGCCAGGCATCAACTGGTGCGGGTTCTACTTCCCCGATGGCGACGCACTCGTGGTCGGCCCGTTCCAGGGCAAGCCTGCCTGCGTGCGCATCGCACGCGGGCGCGGCGTGTGCGGCGCCGCCGCGATGTCGCGACAAACGCAGGTCGTGGCGGACGTCAATGCCTTTCCCGATCACATCTTCTGCGACGGCGACTCGCGCTCGGAAATCGTGGTGCCGCTGATCCGTGCCGACGGCTCGCTGCTGGGCGTGTGGGACGTGGACAGCCCGCACCTCGCACGCTTCGACGACGTCGATCGCGCCGGCATGGAAGCGTTGTGCGCGGAGTTCATGCAAGCTGCGGAATCCCGCTGAACCGTCGGGTTCCCGCGCATTCGACTTCAGCCTGACTCGCGCCTGAGTCCGTTCAGCCGCACGTAACCAGTCCGTCACGTCTGCCGGAGCATGCTCGCCCGCACGTCCTGCCCAGGGTTCTTGGGAGACACCGCATGCGCAAAGTCCATGGCACAACCACGGCGACGCGCCGACATCTCCCGGCTGCCATGCGTTATCTCGGAGCCTGCTCGAACGACGAACCGCTGGACGTGACCGTGGTATTGCGTCGACGCCAGCCGATGGAGCGCCCGATACCCCGGACGCAGCGCGCGGATTTCGCCACACGTTACGGCGCCGACCCGGCCGACGTGGAACGCATGCGTGCGTTCGGGGCCAAGCACGGATTGCGGGAACTGGCCTGCGACATGGCCTGCCGCACCGTGCACTGGCGCGGCGGCGCAGCTGCGCTTCAGCAGGCGTTCGGCGTCAAGCTGGGCCGTTATGAGATGGCGCCTGGCGGTGCGAGTTTCGTCGGTTCCGCGCAGGAACCCGTGTTGCCGGACCCGGCGGTGATCGCAGTGCTGGGGCTGGACCGGCGCCCGGTCGCGCATCCGCATTTCCGGATCGCGCAGGCGCAACCGGCCGCGACCTACACCCCGGTGCAGATCGGCCAGCTCTACGCTTTTCCAGCTGGCGACGGCACCGGCCAGACCATCGCGATCATCGAACTCGGCGGCGGCTACAGTCAGGCCGACCTCGACACGTATTTCAGCGGGCTCGGCTTGAAGACGCCGCAGGTCACCGCGGTGTCCGTCGATGGCGGCAGCAACCAGCCCGGCTCCAGCGCGGACGCCGAGGTGATGCTCGACATCGAGGTCGCCGGTGCGCTGGCGCCGGCGGCGACGTTCGCCGTGTACTTCGCGCCGAACACCGACCAGGGTTTCTACGACGCGATCACGCAGGCCGCGCAGGGCAGCAGTCCGCCCGCCATGGTGATGTCGATCAGTTGGGGCGGTCCGGAAGACAGTTGGAGCACGGCGTCGCGCAACGCGATGGAAACTGCGCTGGAAGATGCAGCCGCGCTGGGCGTCACGGTTTGCGTGGCCGCCGGCGACGGCGGTTCCGGCGATGGCGAAAGCGATGGGCAGCCGCACGTGGATTACCCCGCCGCCAGCCCTTCCGTGCTGGCCTGCGGCGGGACCAGGCTGATGTCCAGCGGCGCCACCATCGCCAGCGAAGTGGTGTGGAACGAAACCGCAGCGGGCGAGGGCGCCACCGGCGGCGGCGTCAGCCAGGTGTTTGCGGTGCCGACGTGGCAGGCGAACGCGGGCGTTTCCGCGGCACCGAACGGCTTCGCCGGGCGCGGCGTGCCGGATGTCGCAGGCAACGCCGATCCGCTCACCGGGTACGACGTGCTGGTGGATGGCCAGAGCGAAGTGATCGGCGGCACCAGCGCGGTCGCGCCGCTGTGGGCCGGATTGGTCGTGCGCCTGAATCAGCAGTTGGGCAAATCGTTGGGCCTCGCCAATGCGGCGTTGTATGGAACCAGCGGCAACGGGTTCCGCGACGTCACCCAAGGCGACAACGGCGCGTATGCGGCAGGTCCGGGCTGGGACGCCTGTACCGGTTGGGGCAGCCCGGACGGCACGGCACTACTTGCTGCGTTGTCGGGCACGGGCAGCGGCAGTCCGGCGCCGGTTCGTCATCGCAAGCCGCCCAAACCCGGCAAGCCGAAACCGAAAAAACCAAAACCGAAACCGAAACCGAAGAAGCCGAAGCCGGGAAGCTCCCGGCACAAGCGGCATTGAGCCACGCGCCCCTCGCAAGTACGTGCGATCTTTTGTGGCTCGCTGCGAAGCGGCGTTGAGGGCGATTCTGTTGGCGTGGTGATTCGCGGCTGCAGCCGGTCTCAGCCTCACCCACCGGTCGCGAAGCCCGGATACAGCGTCATGCCGCCGTCGACGTAGATCGACGCGCCGCAGATGTAGTCGGCTTCGTCGGAGGCGAGCCACGCCGCGACTTTCGCGATGTCGGCGGGCACGCCGATGCGTCCGCACGGGATAAGTTTTTCCAGCGCAGCGGCGGCGTCGGGCGTGCTCCAGGCCTTGCGGTTGATCGCGGTTTCGATCGCGCCTGGGCAGATGGAGTTGACTCGGATTTTCTGTGGCGCGAGTTCCTGCGCGATCGATTCCATCAACTGCATGATGCCGCCCTTGGTGGTGGCGTAATTGCAGTGCCCGCCCCACGGGATTTCCTGGTGCACCGAACTGGTGAAGATGATCTTGCCGAGCGCGCGCGATACGTCGCGCATGCCGCGCCGGGTGAATTCGCGCGCGGCTTCGCGCGCCACCATGAACGCGCCGGTGAGGTTGACGCCGATCACCGCGTTCCATTGATCCAGCGTCATCTCCACCAACCGTGAATCGCGCTGGATGCCGGCGTTGGAGCACACGATGTCCAACGTGCCGAATTGCCTGATCGCTTCCGCAAACATCGCCTGCACGTTGGCTTCCTTGCTGACATCGCCCTGGATCGCGATGGCCTTGCCCGCGCCCTGCCGGTTGATGTCATCGCAGATTTGTTCCGCGACTTCGGGTTGCACCACGTAGTTGACCGCGACATTGGCGCCTTCCGCGGCGAGTTCGCGCGCGACGCCTTCGCCGATGCCCGAGTTGGCACCGGTGACCAGCGCGTTCTGGCCGGCGAGGCGTTGCAGGGTGGGTTGTGTGTTCATGGCGGGTCCTTGTGGAGGCGGAAAGGAAAGCGATTCGTCATTCCGGACGCCGCGCGGCGGCGATCCGGAACCCAGCACCTTTGTGAAGTGAACCCAAGGCGCTGGGTTCCGGTTTCGGCCCGCGAACTTATGCGGGCCGCCCCGGAATGACGACGAAGGGCAATGGGTCTCGCGCAATGGCCTGCCTGCACGCTGCCTCTCAAGTGCTCGTGTCGTGTGCATCCACCGGCGAAGCGGCAGGCTGACCCAGCCACTCACCGGAGAATCCGGCGCGCTGCAGCCCGAGCTTGATTGGTGCGCATTCGCGCATCTGGTTCCAGATTGTGCGGCTGCGATAGTTCTCGATCATCAGCACGATCGGGCCCTGGTTCAGCGCGAAGTGCCACGGCGATACCCACACGCACAGTTTCTTCCCGTCGACCATCGTGCACGTCACGCCGGCGGTGCTTTCCTCGGGCCACGAGAGGTTGAACGAGGCGTGGAAGCCGTAGCCCGCGGGGCTGTGCCCGATCAGGGTTTCAAGATGGCGGATTTCGTCCAGCACGATCTCGGGCGCGAACGGCAGCGAGGCGATCGCGGCCCACGGCGAGATGGTGCCGTCGTCGGGTCCGAATGGCGCGCCCCTCGCAATGTAGTCGTAAAACGTCTGGTCGTGCTTGCGGAATTTCGCGATGCCATCGGCCGGGCCGTCGCTGGCGGTAAAACCCCAGCAGTTCTTTTCGTAGCCGACGAATTTGTGCGGATTGCGGATCGCGTACTGGCGGTGCACGTGGGTCATCTCGCGGCTGTTCGCGAAATAGTCGGTTTTCTTCCCGGCCATGAACTTGTCCTGCAAGCCTGCGAGATCCAGCCAGATGTGCGAGAACTGGTGGATGAACAACGGCCCCGCGTACAGCACGTCGCGGCCGTAGATGCGCTTCCAGTTGAAGGTGGAGGTCCATGCCTGGTACGCGGCGGGGGTCACGGAAAATTCCGGCGCCGCCAGCGCCAGCACGTACAGGATCATCGCTTCGTTGTAGCCCAGCCAGCGGTTGACGAGGAACCCCGACTCCGGTTTCCAGCCCAGCGCGATCGCGTCCTGGCCGTTCTGCGCCCAGCGCCAGTCGACGCGCGCGTAGATCGACTGCGCGCGCTCCCGCACTTCGCGCTCGCCGGCGCCGTCGCCCGTGAAGTACTGTGCGGCGTGCAGCACGCCCGCGAGCAGCAGCGCGGTGTCGATGGTGGACAGCTCGCAGTTCCACGCGCGCGTGCCGGTGTCGGCCTTGAGGAAGTGGTAGAAGAAGCCCTTGTAGCCGACGCCGTCCCTGGCGCCCGACTGGTCGGCGGTGTCGAAGAAGCGCAACGCTGCCAGCGTAAGCGCCAGCGCGTCGTGGTACAGCAGCCAGCCGCGCTCGACCGCGACCGGATAACACGACAGCCCGAAGCCGACCGCGGCGATGCTGGCGGGCTGGCCAGGCTGGGTGGAATCCAGCACCAGCCCGTTCCTTGGATTGGTGTGCCGTTCGAAAAAGCGGAACGCCTTGCGCTGGAGGTCGTCCAGCATCGCATCATCGTCGTCGGCCATGCGCGCGGTGGCGCGTCGTCCCGTGACCATGTCGCGTCTCCTAGGTCAATTCCACGCGCACGGCGGCGATGCCGTGCGCCAACAGGTTGAGCTGGATATCGAAGCCGCCGTCGCGCGCGCTGATCGCGACTGGTTCGGCCTTCAATCGCGAAGCGTCGTCCAGTTCGGCCACCTGCCTGGCGTCGAGGTAATCGGGCGAACCCATGTCCACCCAGGCCTGGCGGCTGTTGCAGTGGTCGTCGTCGATCCGTTGCACGCGGGCCGATTTTGGCTTGCGCGCGCTTTGCACGTGCCACGTCACCGCTTCCGCGGCGATGGCGTGACGCGGGAACGCGTGGTTGCCCAGCAACAAATCCACGTGCGTGTCGTCCGCGCGCACGGCCCACGCATCCACGGTCGGGTGGGTGCCGTCGACGGGCAGGCGTTCGTTGCCGAGTCGGTGCAGCAATTGCATCGCGCGGTAGGTTGGCTTGGCGATGCCGTGGATCGTCTGCAGGCCGAAGCTGCCGTGGAACGGGACCGACGAGAAGTAGTTTTCCTCGAAGATGTCGCTGAAGGTCCACCAGCTGTAGCAGTGCACGAGGCCGGCGACGTCCAGCATGTTCTTGAACAGGAACGCGGCGGCGTAGGGCTGGTCGTGGAAATCAAAGAACGGGTTGGATGACGAGTTCCATTCCGTGTAACAAAGTTTCCTGTCACCGACCGCCTGCCGCATCTTGCGCACGCGCTGGATCAGCACGTCGCGCGGGGCGTCGGAAAGTTGCGTTTCGGTGTCGTCGCCGGGTTTGCCCAGCGCATCGGTGGGGTAGTGATGCGTCGACACGAAATCCGCGGGCAGCTTGTTCGCTTCGCAGAATTCCAGGAACTCCGGTACCCACGCGTCGTCCGCGGTGGCCGGGCCGCCCACGCGGATTTGCGCATCGACGTTCTTGATTGCGTTGACGGTGTATTGATAAAGCTTGAAATAGTCGGCCTGCTTGCCCTTCCAGAACGCGTCGAGGTTGGGTTCGTTCCACACCTCGAAATACCACGAACGCACTTCGTCGATGCCGTAGCGGTCGGACCAGTGCTTCACCAGCCGCATGATCAGGTCGGCCCACTTGGCGTAATCGCGCGGCGGCGTGACGTTGGCCTTGTAGAAGAACACGATGTCGCCGCCGGTCTGCAGCGCGGTCGGCATGAACGACAACTCCACGAACGGCTTCATCCCGATCGAGACCAGGAAATCGAAGATCCGGTCGGCATTGAAGAACGAATACACGTCCTTGCCGCACTCGATCAGGTAGGTGCACAGCTCGTCGTTGAGCAGGCCGTGGAAGCGCACGTGGCGCACGCCGAGCTCGGCGCGGGTCTTGCGCATCTGCACCTGCCAGTCCGCGCGCAGCGCAAGCGCGGCGCGGCCGCTGCCGACGGTATGGTTCCAGACGTGGGCCAGTTCGGTGCCGACGGCATCGAGATTGCAGGTGAACGTGGTGGTCATGCATCGCTCCCTTGGGGAAACGCGGAATTTCCGCGATGGCCCGTGAGCGTGGCGTCAAAGCGTGGGCGCCGCGTCTCCCGCCTCGACACGCGCAGCGGGCGCCGGCGTCACCGCGGCCGCGCGTTCGCCGAACCGCACCAGCACCTCGTGGACGTTGCCGTCGTCCGCCAGTTCGATCGCGTTGGCGGGCTGCGGCTCGCCGTCCGCGCTGATACCGGCGACGCACGCATCGCCCGGCCTGCGCACGAATTCGATGCGGTAGCGGGTACGGCCGTGGCGCCACTCCGCCGTCCAGCGTTCCCAGTCGTCGGGTACGCGCGGGTCGATGTGCAGGCGATCGCCCTCGCGGCGCAAGCCCAGCAGCGATTCGGTGAGCATGCGGTACATCCAGCCGGCCGAACCGGTGTACCAGCTCCAGCCGCCGCGGCCGGGGTGGCTGTCGGCTGCGTACACATCCGCGGCGACCGCGTAGGGTTCCAGCCGGTAGCGCCGTGCGGCGCCGGTGTCGGCCGCGTGGTTGATGGGGTTGAGCATGCGCGCGATCCGCCAGGCGTCGTCGATGCGCCCCGATTCCGCGAGTGCCATCGCCACCCACACCGCCGCGTGGGTGTACTGGCCGCCGTTCTCGCGTACGCCAGGCACGTAGCCCTTGATGTAACCCGGGTCGATTGGCGTCTTGTGGAACGGCGGGGTGAACAATTTCACAATGCCCGCGTCGGGATCGACGAGGTGTGCCAGTACCGAGTCCAGCGCGCGATCGCTGCGCGCGCGGTCGCCGAGCCCGGCCAACACCGACCAGCTTTGTGGCAGCGAATCGATCCGGCATTCCTCGCTGCGTGCGGAGCCGATCGCGGTGCCGTCGTCGCTCCACGCGCGCAGATACCAGTCGCCGTCCCACGCGTGGCGTTGCAGCATGCTCTTGAGTTCACGTTCCGTGGCGGAGAGATCGGCGGCCGTCGCGGCGTCGCCGCGGCGCGTGGCCAGCGGCGCGAAACGTCCGAGCACGTCGGCCAGGAACATGCCCAGCCACACGCTCTCGCCGCGGCCATGGATGCCCAGCCGGTTCATACCGTCGTTCCAGTCGCCGCCGCCCATCAAGGGCAGGCCGTGCTCGCCGAAGCTGAGGCCATGGCGGATCGCGCGCAGGCAATGTTCGTACAGGCTGGCGGTCTCGCCGCTGATGCGCACGTCTTCATAAACCGACTCCTCGTCGGCGGCCAGCGCACGGCCCTCGATGAAGGGCGCGCGCTCATCCAGCACCGCGGCATCGCCGGTCACGCGCACGTACTCGGCGGTGCACCACGGCAGCCACAGCAAGTCGTCGGTGATGCGCGTGCGCACGCCCTTGCCCGTGGGCGGATGCCACCAATGCTGCACGTCGCCTTCGCGGAACTGCTGCCGCGCGCAGCGCAGCAGCTGTTCGCGCGCCAGATCGGGGCGCGTATTGAGCAGCGCCATCGCATCCTGCAGCTGGTCGCGGAAACCCCACGCGCCGCCCGACTGGTAGTACCCGCTGCGCGCGAACAGGCGCGAAGCCATCACCTGATAAGGCAGCCAGCCGTTCACGAGCAGATCCGTGGAAACGTCCGGTGTGCGCACGTGCAATTGCGAGAGGGTGTCGCGCCAGCCGTCGCGCACCCGCGCGTACTCGGTACGCGCGGCGTCGATATCCCCGAACTGCCGCACCAGGTCGCGTGCATGCGCGGCATCGGACGCGGCGCCGAGCAGCACGACCAGCTCGATTTCCGCGCCCGGTTCGAGTTCGATCACCGCGCGCTGTGCCGAACAGGCGTCGAGGCCGGCACCGGCGTTGCCGTCGAGTTGCTCGGCGCGCATTCCGAGTGGCGCCTCCAGCGAACGGTTGCGTCCGACGAACGCGCGGCGGTCGCAGGTGAATTCGGAGCGCGGCACGCACAAGCGGTGGAACGCGACGCGTCCGGCGAACACGTCGTGGAAGGGGTTGTGCGCGAACACGGCGCCGCTGGCCGAGTCGAACGCCGTGCGCACGTGCCGGCCCGCGCGCTCGCGATGTTCGCCCAGCACCCATTCCACGTAGCTGGTCAGCGAAATCCGGCGCGTCTCGCCGCCCTTGTTCTCCAGTCGGATCCGCGAAAGCTTGATCGGCGCCGTGTGCGCGACGCACACCGTCACTTCGCTGCAGAGGTCCGCATGCGCATGTTCGAAGCGGCTGTGGCCGAAACCGTGGCAGGCACGATACGGGTCGCCGCTGGGCGTGGGCTGCGCGGTGGCCGACCAGAATTCGCCGGTATCCTCGTCGCGCAGCCACAGGGCTTCGCCGCTGGCGTCCCGCAGCGGGTCGTTGTACCAGGGCGTGAGCCGGAACTCGTGCGCGTTTTCCGCGAAGGTGTAGGCGCCGCCGGATTCGCTGACCACGCTTCCGAAGGTTTCGTTGGCGAGCACGTTGCACCACGGCGCGGGCGTCGGCTGGCCGCCCGCCAGCCAGATGCTGTATTCGCCGCCATCGTTGCGGAAGCCGCCGAAACCGTTCGTGGCGAGCAGGTCCTCCGAGGGCGGTTGCAGCGCAAAGCTGCCGGGCACCGGTTTGCGCCGCGGCAATCGAGCGATGGGCTCGTCCTCGCTGTCGAGTGGCGACAGCCGCGCGATCTGGTCGCGCAGGCGGCCTTCGTCGCCGGAAAACACGCAGCGCGCCGCGGCCAGCATCAGCGCGCGATCGGGTGCGGCCAGGTGCTCGATGCGCCACGCGAACATGCGTCCGCGGCCCTGGCCGCCGCGGGCCTCGGCGCCGGATTCGATCAGGTAAAGGATGTGCTCCTGCAATTCCTGGCGGTAGCCGGAAAGTTCTTCGTTCCAGATCAGCAGGTCGGCGTCCAGTCCGCTCATCTGCCAGAAGCCGTGCGCCTGGATGAGATGGCGCACCAGATCGATCTGACTGGCGTTGGCGATGCGCGCCAGCACGATCGGCAGGTCGCCGGAAATGCCGTGCTTCCACAACGCCGATTGCGACGGCAGCGCGATGTCGGAGACATTGCGCGCCGCGGGCGGCCCGTACAGCAGCGTGCTGGCGACGTGGTCGTAGCGTTGCGCTTCGGTGGCGCCCATGTTGAGTTGCTGCAACGTCACCTGCTCGTGCGTCCAGGCCAGCTGGAATACGCGTTGGTGCAGGTGGCGCTCGCGATACTTGCGGGCCAGCGCCAGCGCGGCGCCGCGATCGGCCGCGACGCCGGTCAGCACGTCGATCCCCGCGGTGTGGCCGGGCAGGATGCGGATGCGCCGCGTCAGCGAAACGATCGGATCGAGCACCGCGCCGGTGCGGCCTTCGGCCTGCACGGCGCCGGCGAGCGCACGCGGCGACGCGAGGCTGCCGAGGCGTCCGATGAACACCTCGCGATCGGTTTCGAAGGTGCCTTCACCGACGATGCCGCCGCGCGTGGTCATCTGGTGCAGCAGCCATGGATGATGTTCGTCCGGGCTGCGCGGACGGCGCGAGACCAGCAGCGCATCGAGTTCCGGCACCGCTTCGGTTTCAAGGAACAATTTGCTGAACACCGGATGTGCGGCGTCGGCTTCCGGCGGCGCCAGCACCGGTTCGGCGTAGCTGGTGATGTCGAGGGTGCGGGTCTTGCCGGTGCGGTTGGTCACGCGCAGCCGCCGCAGCTCGATGTCGTCCTCGGCCGAAACCGCGACCAGCATTTCGGTGGTGATGCCGAAATCGCTGCGGTGGAATTCCGCGCGCGCCTGCGAGAACGTCGCGCGGCAGCTGCCGTCGGCGTCGCCGAGTGGCTGGAAGGTCGCCGACCAGGCCTTGCCGGAATCGGCATCGCGCAGGTATACGAAGGTGCCTTCGTCGTCGCGGGTGGCGTCGCCGCGCCAGCGTGTGACCGCGAGACTGCGCCAACGGCTGTAGCCCGCGCCGGTCTGGGTCAGCATCACGTGGTAGTTGCCGTTGGACAGCAGGTGCGCTTCCGGCAGCGGCGAATCCATGCGGGTGATTTCGCGGATCTCCGGGTGCGCGCGTGCACGCGTCTGGCGCGGCTGCTCGACGTCGAGCGTGGCGGGATGGCGCGGGCGCGCTTCGGGCACCTTTTCGCGCAACAGCAGGTCGTAGGCGCAGAACATCGGCTCGCGCATGAAGCGGCGTTGCATCGGCTGGCGGTTCAGCAGCGAGGACAGCGCCAGGAAGCTCATGCCGTGGTGGTGCGCCATCCAGCTTTTCACCAGCGCGAAATCCTCGCCTTCGCTGACGCGTCCGGTGGTGAAGTCGAGCGCTTCGTAGAAACCGAAGCGGGTCAGTGCGCCCAGCCCCGCGATGCGTTCCAGGTTGTCGCAGGCGGCGGACGGTTCGACCATCAGCGCCATCACCGTGGCGTAGGGCGCGATCACCAAATCCTCGCCGAGGCCGCGCTTCAGGCCCAGCCCCGGCACCCCGAACGCGCGGTATTGATAAGTGAGGTTGGCGTCGGTCGCGTTGTAGGCCGATTCGGATACGCCCCACGGGACCTGTTGCTGCGCACCGTAGCGGATCTGACGCGCGACCGCGGCGCCGCAGGTATCGTCCAGCAGGGTGCTGTGGAACGCGGGCATCAGCAGGTTCGGCATCAGGTACTCGAACATCGAGCCGCTCCACGACACCAGCGCCGGACGGCCGGCCGCGATGGTGAGCAGGCGTCCGAGCTTGAACCAGTGCGACGGCGGCACCTGTCCCTGCGCGATCGCGACGTAGCTGAGGATGCGCGCCTCGGATGCCAGCAGGTCGTAACGGGCGGCGTCGCGCTTGTCGCGTTCGGCGTCGTAGCCGATCGCGAATTGTTCGCGCTGCTTGTCCCACAGAAAGGACAGGTCCATGTTCGCGCGTTCGCGGCAAGCCGCAGCCAGTGCCTGCGCGTCGTCGCGGCGGCGGTTCAAGGTCGCGCCGGTATCGCGCAGCGCCGCGCAGAGATCCGGCGCGCCTTCGCTGCCGGGCGCTTCCAGCCGCGACACGATTTCGGCGGCCAGTGCACGCGCCCGCGACCGCACCGGATTGTGTTCCAGTTCCGCCAGCAACGCGCGCGCCGCGGGATCGTCGCTGCCGGAATCGCCGAGCGCCAGCCATGGCGCCAGGTCGTCCAGCTCATCGCTCGCCACGGACGTCTGTTGCACCAGGGCGCGCGTCCAGTCCGCGAACTCGCCCGCGATCCCGTTGTCGGCATTCAGTACCGCAAGCCGTCCGGCTTCGGTGTCGATGCGCGCCAGCAGGCCGTGCAGCACCGGCAGGTTGTCGGCATTGCCGATGGCATCCGCGATCAGCGTGTCGAGCTTGTTCAATGTCGCCGCCAGCGCGAGGTTGGCGTGCGGATCCGGTGCTTCGACGTTGACCAGCTCGGCGCCCAGCAGCCGCGCCGTGTCGCGCAGGCCCCTGCCCAGCGTGCGCGAGACCAGCGGTTCGTCGTCGATGTGTTCCAGCGTGCCGGCCAGCACCAGCAGGCAGGCCATCAGGTTGCCGCTGTCGACGCTGGAGACGTAACGCGGCGGCAGCGGTTCCAAGGTGAGGGTGTCGTACCAGTTGTAGAAGTGGCCGCGGTGACGCGGCAGTTTGTGCAGCGTGTCGAGCATGGCGGCCGTGCGCTGCAGCAGGCCGCCATACGTGATGTAGCCGAAATCGCACGCGGTCAGGTTGGCGAGCAGCGCCATGCCGATGTTGGTGGGCGAGGTGCGATGCGCGACCTGCTCGACCGGGAATATCTGGCAGTTGTCCGGCGGCAGCCAGTTTTCATCCGCGTTGACGAACGTCTCGAACCAGTGCCACACGCGCCGCGCGATGCCGTGCAGGAACGCGCGCTGGGTGGTGTCCAGCGGCAGCGGCGGACGCGGCGGCGTCAGGCTGATCGACCAGGCGATGCCGGGCGCCGCGAACCACAGCACCAGGAACGGCAGCGCCGCGGCCACCGCTGCCGGCGCATGCGCGCCGATCACCGCGCCGACCACGATCGCGGTGGCCGGCGCCACCCACATCAGGCGCAGGTAACCCGCGAGGCTGTTGGCCGCGCCGCGCATGGCGTCGGTCATCGGCGTCCATTCCAGCAGGTGTTTGCGCGTGAACAGCAGGCGCCCGGCGCTGCGGCCGATCGCGTCGATGTTCAGCACGGCCTCGAACGGCAGCGTCGCGATCGCGAACAGCTCACGCAGCAGCACATCGCGGATGCCGCGCCAGGTGTTGCGCCAGCGGCGCGGCGGCACGCGCAGCCACGCGTTGCGCAGCACCTGCACCAGCGCGGTCAGGAAGGTGGGCCCGAGCAGAAACGCGACCAGCACCAGCGTCCAGTAGACCGGCACGTCGTTGAGCACCCAGCTGCGCAGCAGCAGCACAAGCATCGCGAGCGGCACCAGTCCGCGCCGCAGGTTGTCCAGGATCTTCCAGCGATGGTGCGCCTTCAGCATGTTGCGCAGGCCGCGCCGGCGCGGCCCCGGCACGATCGGAAGCAGCCACTGCACGATCTGCCAGTCGCCGCGCGTCCAGCGATGGCGGCGGCGCACGTCCACGCTGTAGCGGTTGGGCTGGTGTTCGATCAGTTCGATGTCGCTGACCAGTCCGGTGCGCGCGTAGGAGCCTTCCAGCAGGTCGTGCGACAGGATCAGGTCATTCGGGAAACGCGTGCCCACCGAGCGGCTGAAGGCGTCGATGTCGTAGATGCCCTTGCCGACGAACGAGGCTTCGCCGAACAGGTCCTGGTACACGTCGGAAACGGCGCGCGTGTACGGATCGAGCCCCGTCGCATCGCTGAACAGGCGGGCGAAACGGCTAGGCCGTGTGCTCTCGTAGGTCACCGAAATGCGCGGCTGCAGCAGCCCGTAACCGGCGATCACGCGGCGCGAGCCCTTGCTGAACCACGGCCGGTTCAGCGGGTGCGCCATGGTTTCGACCAGTTTGCGTCCTGCTTCCGGCGGCAACTGGGTGTCGGCGTCCAGCGTGATCACGTAGCGCGCCGCCTGCAGCGCGTCGATGTCACCCACCACCACGCCGAATGCGCGCTCCGGACGCGTGCCGCGCAATACACGGTTGAGGTCGCCGAGTTTGCCGCGCTTGCGCTCGAAGCCCATCCACACCGATTGGCGCGGGTTCCACTCGCGCGGCCGGTGGAACAGGTGAAAT
>DATFGL010000229.1:0-4557 GCA_035249465.1 Rhodanobacteraceae bacterium
CGCCCTGGTCTTGCGCGCGTAGCGTTCGAGGCTGGGATCAAGGCCGGGGCGGCCCTGGTACAGCACGCCGTCCTTGTCGCTGACCAGGATGTTCTGCGGTTTCACGCCGAGCCGCACCAGCATGTCGAGGCAGGCGATGCCCGCCGCACCCGCGCCGGACGCGGCGACCTTCACGTCGCCGATCTTCTTGCCGACCACGATCAACGCGTTGGTCAGCGCAGCGCCGACGATGATCGCGGTGCCGTGCTGGTCGTCGTGGAACACCGGGATGTGCATGCGCTCGCGCAACTTGCGCTCGACGTAGAAACATTCTGGCGCCTTGATGTCCTCGAGGTTGATGCCGCCAAAGGTGGGCTCCAGCGAGGCGATGATCTCGACCAGCTTGTCGGGGTCGCGTTCGTTGATCTCGATGTCGAACACGTCGATGCCGGCGAACTTGCGGAACAGCACGCCCTTGCCCTCCATCACCGGCTTGCCGGCGAGCGGGCCGATGCTGCCCAAGCCCAGCACCGCGGTGCCGTTGGTGACCACGCCGACCAGATTGCCGCGAGCGGTGAGCGCGTACGATTCCACCGGATCGTCCACGATGGCTTCGCAGGCGGCGGCGACGCCGGGCGAGTAGGCCAGCGACAGGTCGCGCGCGGTCAGCAACGATTTGGTGGGGGTGATGCGGATTTTGCCGGCGGGTGGATGCCGGTGGTATTCCAGCGCGGCTTGTTTGAGTTCTTCGGGTAGGCTGGACATGGCGACGGGGCGCAGGAGTTGCTGAATTCGGACCTTTCATCCTAACACCTCGCCTGCCGTGTTTTCGCGATTTCAGGCGCGCGCCGCGTCCTCGAAAACCGGCTAGAGTCGGCACGGGGGTTGCCGTATGCGGGGTCATGCGGGCATGGGCTGGCGCTGGTTCCACCGGGGAATGTTGTTGCTGTGCATGCCGTGCGCCGCATGGGCGGGCGACGCGGCCGTGCGGGTCACGCCATTGGCGTCCGCGCCGGTGCTGGCGGCGGGACACGTCGCGGCATCCGCAAGCGGAGCGTCGAGCGTCGCGCAGCGTGCGTGGTTGCATGCGCCGCACACCCGGACTGCCTGGTACGAACTGCGCCTGGTTGCGGATTGGAGCGCCGCGAGTCGGCCACTGCTGTCGATACACGGCAACACGCGGGCACGGGTGACGGCGTATCTGCCGCCTGATTACCGCCCGCGCAGCGAGACCGTGTTCGACGCCACGCTCGATCCCGGCTTCTCGCACCACGCGGTGGCGTACCTGCTGCCTTACGATCTGCGCGCCGACCAGCCGATGTACCTTGCACTGGGCAATCCCGGCCAGACCCAGCCGATCCGCGTGGGCATCACGGACGTGGCGAGTTACAGGGTGGGTGATCTGCGGCACGTGCGCGTCAGCACGTTCTTCACCAGCGTGCAATTGTCGATGGTGCTGGTGATCCTGTGCTTCTGGGCGGTGCTGCGCGACCGGATGTTCGTGTATTTCATCGTCTATGTCGGCGCCCAGGTGGTGTACGCGATGGCCGTGTCGGGCGAGTTGTACGCGTTGCCTGGCGCGGGGTTGCTGACGCCGCTCGGCTACCACACCGGCCAGTGCATGGCCGCGCTGGCAGCGGGGTTCTCGATCTGGTTCATCCTCGCGTTCGCGGATCTGCGTCGTTATACCCCTCACCTTGCCCAGTGGCTCGGCGCCTTGCGTTGGCCGTTCCTCGCGCTCGCCGCGCTCGTCTGGCTGCCGTTCCTGCACCCCGACGCCTGGTTGCCGAACACCGTCAACCTGCTGCTGGTCGCGAGCACCTTCCTTGCACTGGCGTCGGGCTGGCTGGCGTGGCGGCGCGGCAATCGGCAGGCGGGATTCTTCCTTCTTTCGTGGGTGCCGCTGCTCGCACTCACCATGGCACGGGTGGTGCAGTTGATCGCCGGGTTGCCGCTGCCGGCATGGCTGGAATACGGGTTCCCGGGAAGCATGGCTTACGCGGCGGTCATCATCACCGTGGGCCTCGCCGATCGCACCTTGCAGGTGCGGCGCGAGCGCGATGAAGCCACGCATATGGCGCAGTTCGATCCGCTCACCGGCGTGTTCAACCGCCGTGCCATCATGGAACGCCTGCGCAATGCATGGCAGGCCGCGACGGCCGCGGCGGAACCGCTGGCGCTGCTGTTCCTGGACATCGACCACTTCAAGCAGATCAACGACAGCCGCGGCCACGCCGCGGGCGATGCCTGCCTCGCCGCAGTCGTCGAGGCGATCCGTGCGGAACTCGGCGAGGCCGATCGTGTCGGGCGATATGGCGGCGAAGAGTTTCTCATCATGCTCAGGGACGACAGCGCGCGGATGGCGGTGCGCCTTGCCGAGCGCATCGTCGCACGCGCCGCCACGCTGCGCGTCGCGGCAGGCGACGACCTGATCGCGTTGACGGTCAGCATCGGCGTGGCCGTGCGCGATGCGGGCGTCGCCGGTGTCGATGCCCTGGTGGAACGCGCCGATGCAGCGCAATACCGGGCCAAGTCGGAAGGCCGCAATCGCGTGGCGGTGTGGCAGCGCGAAGCAATCGTCGCGGCTACCGCGCGCTGAAGGCCCGTGCGCGTGGCACACTCCGCGCCCATGAAAGACAAACTCGACATCGTTCGCGACTGGTTGCCGCGCTACACCGGACAGCGGCTGGAGGATTTCGGCGATTACGTCCTGCTGACCAATTTCATCGGCTACCTGGAAACGTTCTGCGCGCTGACGGGCGCCACGATTCTCGATCGCGAACGGCCGATGCCGTGCGCGACGGCCAACGGCCTGACCATGATCAACTTCGGCATGGGCAGCCCCAACGCCGCGACGGTGATGGATCTGCTGTCGGCGGTGGCGCCGAAATCGGTGTTGTTCCTCGGCAAATGCGGCGGCCTCAAGAAGAAAAACCAGCTGGGCGATTTGATCCTGCCCATCGCCGCAATCCGTGGCGAAGGCACCAGCGACGATTACCTGCCGCCCAAGGTGCCGGCGCTGCCCGCGTTCCAGTTGCAGCGCGGGGTGTCCACCATGATCCGCGACCTTGGCCACGATTACTGGACCGGCACGGTGTTCACCACCAACCGTCGAGTGTGGGAATTCGACGAGGGTTTCAAGGATTACCTGCGCACCCTGCGCTGCATGGCGATCGACATGGAAACCGCGACGATCTTTGCGGCCGGTTTCGCCAACCGCATTCCCTCGGGAGCGTTGCTGCTGGTGTCCGACCAGCCGATGATTCCCGAAGGCGTCAAGACCGCCGAAAGTGATGCCGAGGTCAAGGCCCGCTACGTCGGAGGCCACGTCCGCATCGGCATCGAGGCGCTGAAACTGGTGCGCCGCAACGGGCGCAGCATGAAGCACCTGCGCTTCGAGGATGAAACCGAGTAGCGCAGGCTGCGCGCGCGGTCGCATTGACGTGGGTCAATCGAATCCGCGCTGCCCTGCCTAGACTGGGCCGCATCAAGCGACGAGGCGCGCGGCGATGGTACTGTTCAACATCCTGCTGGCGATCCACGTGTTGAGCGTGGTGTGGTGGATCGGCGGCGTGTTCACGGTCACCACGTCGCTGCTGCCGTTGTTCAACCGCCTGCCGGCGGACGAGCGCATCCAGTGGATCAAGCGATTCGAGGGGCGCTTCGCCAATCAGGCGCGCATCGCCGTGTTGCTGGCGGGCATCAGCGGGTTCTGGATGTACGCGCTGCTGCCGGGAGCGATCACCCACACCTGGTGGCTCGGCCTGATGCTGCTGGTGTGGGTGCTGTTCGCGGTCATGCTGTTCGTGGCCGAACCGCTGCGCCTGCCGGCGAAGCTCGGCGTGATCCGGAACCCGCGCAGGTTCCTCGCGCTGCACGCCGTGCTGCTGGCGCTGGCGCTGGCAGCGATTGCCTTCGGCGTGATCGGCGCGCGTGGCGGCTTCCAGTGAACGCGCCGCGCCGGAAGCACTACATCCTCAACTCGAACCCGGTGTACCACGCGCGCCCGTAGGCAGGTTCAAGTCCGGTTTGCCACACGCGGTCGTAGTACTTGCGATCGGTAAGGTTGCTGATGCCGCCCAGCAATTTCAGCCACGGCGTGACTTGCCAGTCGGCAGAAAGGTCGGCGACGGTATGGGCGGGGATTTTCGCGGGAATGAATGAGGCGCCGCCGCCGAACGGCGCATTGGAATCCTGCCAGTACTGCGCCGCGGACGACACGGCCGTGAGTCCGACCTTCACGCCGCGGTCGGTCCGCCAGATCAGGCCGGCCTTGGCGAGGTAACGCGGCGCGTACGCGGGAACCTTGCCGGTCTGGCCCGGGATCACGCTGCGGGTGAAGCGTGCATTCAGCAGGCTCACGCTGGCGAAACCCTCGAGGTGCTGGCCCTTCGCTGCCAGCGCGGTCGGCGCGAAGAAGTCGTAATCGACCTCGCCCTCGAAGCCGCGGTTGCGGGTGTCGCCCGAGTTCACCTCGATCACGTCGGTGGCGTTGATGTGCTGTGCCTCGATACGGTTCTTGAAGTCGATCCAGAACACGCTGACGTCGTAATACAGGCCGGTCAGCGGCACGCCGTG
>DATFGL010000230.1:0-7015 GCA_035249465.1 Rhodanobacteraceae bacterium
ACGCGCGGTCGTGACGCCAACCTGTTGCAACAGCATCTGCGCGTAGCGGTTGTCGGAGTGCTTCAGCATGTGCACGAGGAGTTGCGACAGCGGCGGTGAAGCGATGCTGGCGATTTCCGTCGGATTGTTGGCCAATGCGGCGTCCGTTTCCGGCCAGTGCAACGCGCGCACGCTGCCGTCCAGCGCGATGCCGCGTTGTGTGAGTGCATCCCGCAGCAGGTTGGCCGCGAACAGCGCGCCGTCGGGCGCCGACAACGCATAGCTTCCGCGCGGCTGGTTCGCGCGCAAGCTGCCCATCGCATACAGCACATCGGAACCGGGTGGCCGGTACAGGCTCAACGGCGCCATGCTGCCGGTAAGGTTCACCACGCGCGTGCCGGATTGGTCCGGGTCGACCGCCACGCTGCAACAGCGTGTGCCGTCGCGCGCGACCCTCACGCGCACCACATTGTTGCGCGCACCCAACGCACCCGCCTGCGCGCCGTAGTCGGTTTGCAGGTCCAGCGCTTCCCAGCCATCGCCGAAGAGCGGGCCTGCGAAATACGTGTCGTCGGCGATCAGGTTGCCGCGGATGCGGCGCACCCCGCGGCCGGCCAGCGCTTCGGCAAACCTGTCGGCCCAATCCGGCGATGCGTCGGGATTGCCCAACGACGGGTCACCGCCACCGTACAGAATCAAGTCGCCCGCCAGCGTGCCGTCGGCGCGTGGTGCGGTCGTCGCGTAAAGGGTGGTGGAGAAGCGTGCGTCGGCGCCCAGGGCCTGCAGCGCGAGCGCCGAGGTGTAGAGCTTGGCGTTGGACGCGGGCAGGAACAACGCATCGGCATCATGCCGGTAGAGCGTGTTGCCGCTGTCCAGCGACACCACGTCGATGCCCCACTGCGCGTGCGCAAAACGCGGCTGCGAGATGTAGGCGTCGATGCCTTCCGCCAACGATGACGGCACGCTGCGGGGGGACGTGGCGTTGGGAACGAGCGGTGTGGGTTGTGCGACCCCGGTCGGTTTTAGGGGTGGGGCAGTCGCGCAGCCGCCCAGTGACAGTGCGAACAGGAGCGCGGGGATGAAACACTTCAAGACAGCCGCCCTTGCAGCGCCATCGCCGCCGCGGGATTGCGGGCCTTGGCGGCACTGATGAAATGGATGAATACGTCCCGCCGCGCGGACGGGGCGTTGCCCCCCGATGACACGCGTGGCAAATCGTCCGGCTCGCCGCCTTCGTGCCATGTCCGCGCACGGCGGGCCCACGCATCCAGATCCTCCGTGGCATAACCGTCGCATTCGGATTCGCGGCTGCGCATCAGGCGTGCGTACACGAAGTCGCCCGTGGGATCGGAGAAATTCGGGTATTCGCCGGAATCGGTGAACACGCACGCGGCATGGTGGGCACGTGCCAGTTGCAGGAACTCGTCGCAGAGAAAGCCTTGGTTGCGTACTTCGAGCGCATGCCGTAGCGCGCGTCCGTTCACCGCGCTGGGCAACAGGTCGAGGAACGCTGCGAAATCGTCGCGCTCGAACGCACGCGAAGGCGGAAACTGCCACACGATCGGGCCGAGGCGATCCTCAAATTCGGCCAGCCCGCCAAAGATGAAGCCGCGGACCAGCGCACCCGCGCCCGCGAGCTTGCGCACTTCGGCAACCTGGCGGGGCGCCTTCAGCGAGAACACGAAACCCGGCGGCGTTTCATCGCGCCACTTGGCGTACACCTTCGGCGTCTGCGCGCGATAAAACGTGCTGTTGATCTCGAGGGTAGCCAAATGCCGGCTGGCGTATTCCAGTTCGCGGCGCTGCGGCAGGCCTTTCGGATAGAAATTGTCGCGCCACGGCGCGAAGTTCCAGCCGCCGATGCCGATCTTGATGCCTGCGCCGCGCGAGGCGACCAACTCGTCCGCGATCGGTGGGTCTTCCGCCTTCATCCGCGGTGTTCCGCCCACGGGTCGTAGTCGCCGAACGACCACAGATGGCCTTCGGGATCGCGCGCGCTGTAACCGCTGCCGCCGTAATCCCTGGTTTCCAGCTCATCCACGATTTCGGCACCGGCGGTCTTTGCCTGCGCGTAGTGGGCCGCGCAATCGGCGACCACCACGTAACAAGCCTGCGTCTCACGCTGGCCTATCTCGTCCGGTTGCGCTATGCGTTGGCCCCACGCCGAACCGTTGTCCACCGAACCCAGCATGATCATGCCGTGGCCGAAGGTCAGTTGCGCGTGGTGCACGGTGTTGCCGTCGGCGTACACGGCGTGTTTCTCGAACCCGAACGCCTTGCATAGCCAGTCGATCATGGCGCGTGCATCGCGGTAGCGAAGGGAAGGGATCACCGTGGTCACGGTGTTTTTCGCAGGCGGGTTCATGGTTGGCGCTTCCGTCGAGGTTTGCATGGGGAGTCTAGCCTTTTCGACGGGTGACGGGCGCCACGGTTTACCCTCTTGCGAAGTGCGGCGGAGTGGCGCATCTTTGTGCCCACGGACCACTGCCAAAAGGAGCCGTCCATGAAAGGCCTCGAGAAAAAGAAGGAAACCAAGAAGAAACCCCAGAAGTCGCTGAAGGAAAAGCGCGCGGAGAAGCACGCCAAGAAATCCGGGCAGGCCTGAAGTTGCCGTGACCCACGTCCGGCCGGATCAGGCGATGCGGTCGGCGTGGGTGTAAACGTTCATTGCCGCGTCGCGTGCGAACGCGACCAGCGTGATGCCGGCCGCGTCGGCGGCTTCGATCGCCAGCGACGTGGGTGCCGAGATGGCCGCGACCACCGCGATGCCGGCGTGCGCGGCCTTGTGCAGCATTTCCCATGACGCGCGCGAAGTGATGGCCGCGAATCCGGTCGACGTATACGCGAACAGTGCATCGCGGTTCCGCCGTGTCGCGGCCAATGCGCCGATCACCTTGTCCAGCGCGTTGTGGCGCCCGACATCTTCGCGCACCATCGCGGGCTCGCCGGCTGCGATGAAAGCCGCGGCGTGGGCACCACCCGTCATCGGGTTCAGTGATTGGCCGTGCGCCAGCGCGCGCATGCCGGTGGCGATCGCGTTTCGTGAAACACGTATCGACGATTGCACGCATGGCAAGGGGCGTACGGCGTCTTCCAGAGCCTCGACGCCGCACAAGCCGCAACCGCTGCGGCCGGCAAGGTTGCGCCGCCGCGCTTGCAGCGCTTCGTAACGCGCGGCTGGAATCAGTCCCTGGAGGGTGATACCGGGTCCGCTTCGCGACACGTCCACCAGCTCGAACTCGGACGCACTTTCGACGATGCCTTCGGCCAGTGCGAAACCCAGCGCGAAGTCTTCGATGTCGCAGGGCGTCGCCATCATTACCGCGAAAGGTACGCCGTTGTAAACCAGCGCGACCGGTGCTTCGGCAATAACCTTGTCGGCGAATCCTTCCTGCCCGGCGGCATCCACGCGCAGGGCCGCGTGTTCGCGAAACCCCTGCGCGTCGGAGCATGGCGATATTGTCATGCCGCTTACTCTATTGCCTTCGACTCCGCCGTGCCCAGCACGGCTTCGGGCGGCTTGGCCGCGGGCTGGAGCGTCAGCAGCGGGTGCACGAACACCGCGCCGAGGATGACCGCCACGCCGGCATAGAACCATGGGTCGAGTTGGTGCTGCTCGCCGAGCAGGATCACCGCCAGCACGATCGCGTACACGGGTTCGAGGTTGGTGGCGAGTTGCACGGTGTATGCCGAGAGCTTGCGCAGCACCGCCAACGCCAGCGCGAACGGCAGCAGCGTGCAGACGATCGCCAGCACCAGCAGCAGCACGGTGTCATGCAGGCCCGGAATCGCGAAGGTGCCTTCGCCATGCCAGAACAGCGTGACCAGCGTCAGGAATACGGTGCCGGCGCCCAGCTCGATGCCGGTAACCGTCAACGCGCCGCCCTGGTCGGCCATGCGTTTGTTGAATGCGCCGAAGGTGGCGCAGAACGCTGCCGACAGCACGCCCACCGCGACGCCGAGGCGCATGTCCGCGGGCACGCCGCCCACTACCAGCGCGACACCCGGTACCACGGCTACGCCGATCAGCAATTCGCGCGGATCGAAGCGGCGCCCCACCACCAGCGGTTCGATGACCGCGAGGAACACCGGTGCCAAGGCGATGCAGGTGGCGGCGACCGATGCGTTGGCGAGTTTGACCGCAGAGTAGAACGTCAGCCAGTGCAGCGCCACCAGCACGCCGATACCGGCGTAGGCCGCGAGCCGGCGCGGCGGCATCGTGCGCAGCTCGCGCCACACCTTCGGCAACAGCAGCAAGGCAACGGTGACGATCAGCATCCGCCACCACACCAGTTGCAGCGCGGTCAGCGTGATCAGCTTGCCGAGAATGGCGGTGAATCCCCACAGCAGCACGCAGAAGTGGAGCTGCCATTGCGCCTTGGCCTGTGGAGTCATGGGGATGCTGACGCGAAGAATGAAGGGTGCCGCACAACGCGCCACCCGAACGGCCATTATCCAGTACCACGTAGCCGCTGGACAGTCAGCGCACTGTCGTATGGTGGTCTGGTTTGAAAGGCCTTCGTCCCCGGATCGAGTCCGGGGCAGGCTCCGAGCGCAGGCCCGTAGGGCCGAAGTCGAAGGGCCATCTGCGTTTCGACTCCGTTCGCTGCGCTCACGTAATTTGTCCTGAGCTTGTCGAAGGGCCCAACGCGAACGGTACAAATTCAGTGCACCATGCCCACTGTCACCGGCTTGCGCATGTTGGCGAGGACGCCTGCGCGGGCGTCCTCGTTTTCACGGCTGGGCGCGATCAGCGCTGCCGGCAGGCGCGGCGACAGCGCCGGACCTGGCGACGCACACGGCGCGCTGAGTGCCGCTGCTGCGCTGCAAATTCGTTCAGGTACGACGATGGCGCCGGCGCGCACTTGCGACGCCCGCCCGCTTGCCGCAAAGTGCACGAATCCGCGCGGTCGCGGGGCCGGGGAAAGGAGAATCATCATGCTTTGGCAGAAGGGGCGTTCCAGCGACAACATGGAAGAGGCGAGCGGCGGCGGCTCCGGCATCGGCGGCATCCATCTCGGACTGGGCGGCACCATCATCGCGATCGTCATCGCGATGATCTTCCCGTCCACGCGCGGGATCATTTTCGGACTGCTTACAGGAAGTGGTGGCATGACTGGCGCTGGGAACACTCCGGCGCAGACCACGCAAGCCGATACGAGCGATCCGCAGGTGCAGTTCGTCAGCAAGATCCTCGGCAGTACCGAAGATGTGTGGACGCCGTACTTCCAGCAAATGGGCAAGCAGTACGTCGACCCCAAGCTGGTGCTGTTCCATGGCCAGGTCGCGACGGCCTGTGGTGGCGCGTCGGCCGCGGTCGGACCGTTCTACTGCCCCGGCGACAAGCGCGTGTACCTCGACCTCGATTTCTTCCAGGAACTGGCGACCCGCTTCCATTCCAACAGCGACTTCGCGCGTGCCTACGTTGTCGCGCACGAAGTGGGCCATCATGTGCAGGATCAGCTCGGTGTCATGGACACGGAACAGCAGCTCGCGCAGCAGGGTCAGCCGATGAAGGGCGCGAACGGTTTGTCGGTGCGCCTGGAACTGCAGGCCGATTGTTTCGCCGGCGTGTGGGCCAACAAGTCACAGCAACAATTGCAGTGGCTGCAGGCGGGCGACGTCGAGAGCGCGCTGAATGCCGCTTCGCAAATCGGCGACGACACCCTGCAGCAGGAAGCGCAGGGCACGGTGGTACCCGATTCCTTCACCCACGGCACCTCGGCCGAGCGGGTGAAGTGGTTCAAGACCGGCTTCCAGTCCGGCGACATCAACGCCTGCGACACGTTCCACGCGCAGACGTTGTGAGTGCTCGGATGGCCGCTGAAAGTCATGGCACTGCGCAAGCGTCGCGTTTGCGGCGGATCGCCAAATCCATCCCGCCGTTGTACTGGTCGGTCGGTGCATTGCGTTACCTGCGCTTTCGTCGAGAGTTGGATGCGCAGCGGCGTGCGTATGCGGTACAACAGGGTGCGCACCGCAATCCGCCGCCGATGCTGCGGTATCGCGTGCACGGTTCCTTCGACGAGCGCGGTTACGAAGAAATGGGGCAGGTGCTCGCGGGCGCAATCATCGATTGCCTGCGAGACGAGCACGTGGAACTGGAACACCGTGAGGTGCTGGATTTTGCGTGCGGCCCCGGACGCGTCATCCGCGACTTTCACGAGCGCATTCCATCGGCGCGCCTGGCGGGTTCGGACATCGACGGCGAGGCGATCGCATGGGCGCAGGCGAATCTTGGTGACATTGCAGCATTTCATCTGAACGGCGGCACGCCGCCCACTGGTTTCCGCGATGCGTCGTTCGACGTCATCTACTGCATCTCGCTGTTCACGCACCTCGATGAAACGTCTCAAGATGTCTGGCTTGCGGAACTGGCGCGCGTTTTGCGCCCGGGCGGCGCGTTGTTAACGACAGTGCACGGGCGTGGGGCGTCGGCATCTTGCACGGAACGCGAGCGCGCGCTGCTCGAACGGGACGGCATCGTGTTTCGTGTCGACCGCAAGGGGCGATTCAAACTGGATGGGCTGCCGGATTCCTACCAGACGACCTACCATACGCGCGCCTACATCGAACGCCACTGGACGCGCCAGTTCGACGTGTGTGCGTACCGCGAGGGTGGTGTCCACGGTCATCAGGACATCGCGCTGCTGTCCCGGCGCTGAGCGCTTTCATGAAATGCGGGTCAATGGCGTTAATGTCCAGAGAGTTGAATCCTGATCCTCACGGACCCATGAAACGACTTCGGCGCCAACTGGCGCCGAGATCGTTACGTTGCGCGTTTTGCGTGAAAAATGCAAGACGTGCCAAAAGAAATTCCTGCGCTAAGATCGACCCATGCAATCGGTACTCGTCCATCCAGCTTCCACCCGACGCCGCCGTTCGTTCGCGGCGTCGCTGCTGCCGGATCGCTTCGGCTGGCTGATGGGGCTGTATTCGGAAAACCACCAGCGCCTTGAGCGCCTGTTCGCGCCGCACCGGCTTGCCGTGGGCGAATACGTTTCGTCGGTGGGTGATGGCCTCGACGTGCGGCTGT
>DATFGL010000231.1:0-23244 GCA_035249465.1 Rhodanobacteraceae bacterium
GGCCGCTGCCTGATCGCGGTGATGGAGAATTATCAAAACGACGACGGTTCGATCGTGGTGCCGGAAGTGCTGCGGCCGTACATGGGCGGCGCGGATAGAATTGCCTGACCAACCCGGAGGGATGGCAGAGTGGTCGAATGCACCGGACTTGAAATCCGGCAGGGGCGCAAGCCCCTCGTGGGTTCAAATCCCACTCCCTCCGCCATTCCCGATCGTTCTACACTGTCACGCATCTCCTTCGCACGGAGTGCGAGATGGCCGACGATCGCAAACCCAGGATAGAACCGTACGAAGGCCCGGCCGGTGGCTGGGGCTCGGCCAAATCGGTCGTCGAAATCCTCAGGCGCGAACAGGTTCCGATTCCTTCGACGGTGAGGGAACTGTGGAGGCAAAACAAGCCGCGTGGCTTCACCTGCGTGTCCTGCGCGTGGCCGCAGCCGGAGAAGCCGGCGAGATTCGAGTTCTGCGAGAACGGCGCCAAGGCCAGTGCGTGGGAACTGACCTCGCTGCGCACCACGCCGGAATTCTTCGCTCAGCACACCTGCACCGAACTGCTCGGTTGGAGCGATCACGACCTCGAACAGCAGGGTCGACTGACACACCCGATGCGTTACGACCGCGCGACGGACAAATACGCGCCTTGCGAATGGAACGAGGCGTTCCGTGCGATCGGGGAGGAATTGAAGCAGCTCGATCCGAAATCCGTGGTGTTCTACGCCTCGGGCCGCGCGTCGCTGGAAACGAGTTATCTGTACGCGCTATTCGCGCGGCTGTACGGCAACAACAATCTGCCGGACTCTTCCAACATGTGCCACGAAGCCACCGGCGTTGCCCTGCGCAAGAGTGTGGGTACCTCGGTCGGCACGGTAGTGCTGGACGACTTCACCAAGACCGACTGCATTTTTTTCTTCGGCCAGAACGCGGGAGTCAACAGCCCGCGCATGCTGCACGACCTGCAGAGGGCGGCCAAACGCGGCGTGCCGATCATCGTGTTCAATCCGCTGCGCGAACGCGGCCTGGAGCGTTTCACCAATCCGCAAAGCCCGATCGAAATGCTGGCGGGGAAGGAAACTCCGCTCGCGACCCAGTACCTCCAAGTCAAGGCCGGCGGCGACATCGCAGCCATCACGGGCCTGTGCAAGGCGTTGTTTGCGTTGGATGACAAAGCGCGCGGCAGGGGCGATAAATCAATTCTTGATCAAGCGTTTATTGCACAACATTGCCACGGTTTCGATGAATTCACGGCGTTCGTGCGCGCGCAGCCCTGGGCCGAAATCGAAGCGGCCGCCGGCCTGACCCGCGACGCACTGGAACGCGCCGCCGCGGTGTACGCCAAGGCGAATGCCGTGATCGGCGTGTACGGCATGGGCCTCACCCAGCACGTGTTGGGCGAATACAACATCCACATGGTGGCCAACCTGTTGCTGATGCGCGGCAACATCGGCAAGCCCGGTGCCGGCTTGTGCCCGGTGCGGGGGCATTCCAACGTGCAGGGCCAGCGCACGGTTGGCATCGCCGACGATCCCGCGCTGGTGCCGCTGGACCGTATCGCCGAACAGTATGGATTTGAGCCGCCGCGCGACAAGGGTCTCAACACCGTCGAGTGCTGCGAAGGCGTGCTGGACGGCAGCGTGCATGGCTTCATCGGGTTGGGCGGCAATTTCCTGCGTGCGATTCCGGAACAGGAGCGCGTGAACGCGGCGTGGAACAAGCTGCGTCTCACCGTGCAGATCGCCACCAAGCTCAACCGCTCGCATCTCGTCAATGGCGAGGTCGCGTACCTGCTGCCGTGCCTCGGCCGTATCGAACGTGTGGTCGAGAACGGCATGGAACAGGTGCTTTCGACCGAGGATTCCACGAGCTGCGTCCACGCCTCGGTGGGCAAGGCGTCCCCCGCGAATCCGAAACTGAAATCCGAAACGCGGATAGTCGTGGAACTGGCGAAAGCCACCCTGCCGCCAAACCCGAAGGTGCCGTGGGACACGTGGGCCGGCGATTTCGCGACGATCCGCGATGCGATCGAACAGACCTACCCGGAACAGTTCAAGGACTACAACAAACGCATGTGGCAGCCGGGCGGTTTCCATCGACCGAATCCGGCACGCGAACGCGTGTGGAAGACATCCACCGGCAAGGCCAATTTCATCGTGCCGCCGTCGCTGACTGCGACGGGATTCGACGACGCCCCCGATCGTTTCCGCCTGATGACGATGCGCTCCAACGACCAGTTCAACACCACGGTGTATGGCTACGACGACCGCTTCCGCGGCATCGACGGCACCCGCGAAGTGGTGTTGATGAACAAGGACGACATCGCGCGGCTTGGCTTGCGCGATGGCCAGACCGTGAAGCTGGTATCGGACGCCGGCGACGGCGTGGATCGCGAAGTCGGCGGCCTGCGCGTGGTTGCGTTCGACATCCCGAGGGGTTGCGTCGGCGGTTACTACCCGGAATGCAATCCGCTGATCCCGCTGTCGCACCATGCGAGGTTCAGCAAGACGCCGGCGGCGAAATCGGTGCCGGTTCGTATCGTTGCTTGATTCCCCTCTCCCGAAGGGAGAGGGGGTTTCAAGGCTTACGCCGCGATCGACAGCCCGCCCGCGATCTGCGCGTGCGCTTGCGCGATGGCCGTCTCGCGTTGTTCGACGCCCAGGTTCAAGCCTTCCGCGCGCAGGAACTCGGCGTCGTGGATGCCGATGAAACCGAACACGTGCTTGAGGTAAGTTTCCTGGAAATCGACAGCCGCCGCCGGGCCTTCGCTGTAGATGCCGCCGCGCGAGGAGGCGATGATCACGCGCTTGCCTCCGGCCAGTCCTTCCGGACCGTGTTCGGTGTAGCGGAAGGTTTTGCCCGCGATCAGGATGCGGTCGATCCAGGCCTTGAGCTGCGAGGGAATCGTGAAGTTGTACATCGGCGCGCCAATCACCACTGTGTCGGCGGCGAGGAATTCGTCGAGGATTTCGATGTTGCGCGTGACGCATGGGTGGCCTTCGGCGAGGACCGGCGCAAAGTGCGGCAGAGTCTGTGCAGCAAGATCGCGGCGGGTCACCTCCATGCCGGGATGTTCGGTGCGCAACCGCGCGACGATCGCGGCGGTCAGGCTGCGTGAAGCGGAATTTTCACCAAGTACGCTCGAATCGATGTGCAGGAGTTTCATGTTTCTCTCCAGGGGAACCGCATGCGCGGTGACCGGTAAACGATAAGCACAACGCGCCGCTTCGATAAGATGGTGCAATCCGAACGGAGTGTTCATCATGGCGAACGCCGTGTCTGCCCTCGCAGGTGCGTTGCCCGACCTCAACGACCTGTATTTTTTCGCCGCAGTGGTCGAGTACGGCGGCTTTTCGGCCGCGAGCCGTGCACTCAACGTACCCAAGTCACGCCTGAGCAAGCGCGTGTCGCAACTGGAGGATGGCCTGGGCGTTCGCCTGCTGCAGCGGACGACGCGCAAATTCGTGGTGACCGAAGCGGGGGAGCGTTTTTACCGGCATTGCCAGGCGATGCTGGCCGAAGCGCGTGCCGCTGCCGAGGATGTGGCCGCCCTGCGCGGGGAGCCCAGCGGGTTGGTGCGGCTGAGTTGCCCGGTATCACTGGCACAGAGCCTGCTGGCGCCGCTGCTGCCCGCGTTCCTGTCGCGTCATCCACAGGTACAGCTGCGGGTACTTTCCAGCAACCGGCGCGTGGACGTGATCGGCGAGGGCTTCGACATCGCCATCCGCGTGCGCGACAAGCTGGACAGCGATGCGGAACTGGTGGCGCGCAGTTTCGGGCCCAAGCGCGTGGTGCTGGTCGCGAGCCCGGCGTTTCTCGCGGAACACGGTGAACCGCGCAGCCCGCAGGACCTTTCCGCACTGCCGGTCCTCAGCCTCTTCGAGCAGGAAGGTGAGCAGAACTGGGAGTTGTATGACGGCACTTGCGCCAAGACCACCGTGCCGGTGCGGCCGCGCCTGGTCAGCGGTGAATTTCGGGTGCTGATCGAGGCGGCCATGCAAGGCATCGGCATCGCCTGGGTTCCGGAACAGTCGTGCATCGAGGAACTTCGCGATGGCCGCCTGCGCGTGGTGCTGCCGGATTGGGGACTGCCACAGGGCATCCTGCACATCGTCTATCCGAGCCGGCGGGGAATGCTTCCGGCAGTGCGCGCGTTGGTGGATTTCCTGGCTGATGCTTTCGAGCACGCACCCCCGTAGTTCGTTCAGAGAGCCCACTGGCAGCGTGCTAACATCGCCCGGCTCACGCCCATTCGGCCATCCAGACGGAAGATCACGGATGCAAATCGAAACCAAGTTGCCCAAGGTCGGCACCACCATCTTCACGGTGATGAGCCAGCTCGCGACGGAACACAAGGCAGTGAACCTGGGGCAGGGGTTTCCCGATTTCGAGACACCGCGGAATCTACGCGATGCCTTGACGCGCGCGATGGACGAAGGGCGCAACCAATATGCGCCGATGAGCGGCATCCCGAAGTTGCGCGAGCAGATCGCGCTTCAGGTGGACCGCTTGTACGGGCGGCGGATCAGCGCGGATACCGAGGTGACGGTGACATCCGGCGCGACCGAGGCGATCTTCGCGGCGATCGCGTGCGCGGTACATGCGGGCGACGAGGTGATCGTGCTCGATCCCTGTTATGACTGCTACGAACCCGCGATTGCGCTGGCCGGTGGCAAGACGGTGCATGTCCCGCTCGCACTGCCCGACTTTTCGGTGGACTGGCAGCGCGTGCGCGACGAGATCACGCCGAAGACGCGGATGATCATGGTCAACAGTCCGCACAATCCGTCCGGCGCGGTATTCGAAGAATCCGATCTCGACGCGCTGGCGGAAATCGTCACGCAGCACGGCTTGCTGGTGATCTCCGACGAGGTGTACGAGCACATCGTTTACGACGGCCGCCGGCACCTCAGCGTCTCGCGACGGCCGGAACTGGCCGAACGCAGCTTCGTGATTTCATCGTTCGGCAAGACCTGGCATTGCACCGGCTGGAAGGTCGGTTACTGCGTTGCGCCCAAGTTGCTGACGGCCGAGTTCCGCAAGGTGCACCAATACCTCACGTTCTGCACGTTCCATCCGGCGCAGTGTGCGTTCGCCGAGGTCATGGAGAACGATCCGCAACACGCCCGGGATCTGGCTGCCTTCTACCAGGCCAAGCGCGATCGTTTCCGCAAGTTGCTGGCCGGTTCACGCTTCAAGTTCCCCGGGGTGCATGGCGGCTATTTCCAGTTGGCCGATTATTCCGCCATACGTGATACCGACGACCTGAATTTTTGCGAGTGGATGGTGCGCGAAGGCGGCGTCGCGGCGATTCCCGTGTCGGCGTTCTATGAAACCGCCCCGGATGCAAAGCTGGTGCGGTTCTGCTTCGCCAAAAGCGACGAAACCCTCGTGGCTGCCGCGGAACGGTTATGCAAAATCTGAGGGTCTCGCTGGTCCAGGGCGCGACCCGCTGGCACGACCCCGCCGGCAACCGCGACTACTACGGTGCGTTGATCGCGCCGTTGGCGGGGCACACCGACCTCGTGGTGTTGCCGGAAACGTTCAGCAGTGGTTTTTCGAACGAAGCGATCCACAATGCCGAAACCATGGATGGCCCGACGGTCGCATGGTTGCGTGAGCGCGCGCGCGGACTCGATGCTGCGATCATGGGCAGCGTGCAATTGCGGGTGGGCGAGGGGGCCGCTTCGGACAACGTTTTCAACCGCTTGTTGTTCGTGACACCCGATGGCGAGGTGCGGCATTACGACAAGCGCCATCTGTTCCGCTATGCCGACGAACACAAGCGCTACGCCGCGGGCCGCGAACGGCTCGTGGTGGAATGGAGAGGCTGGAAGATCTGTCCGCTGGTCTGCTACGACCTGCGCTTCCCGGTGTTCTCACGCAATCGTCACGATGCGCAGCGCGGGTTCGAGTATGACCTCGTGCTGTTCGTCGCCAACTGGCCCTCCGCGCGCGCCCACGCGTGGCGCACGCTGCTGCGTGCACGCGCGATCGAAAACCTGGGGTACTGCGTGGGCGTCAACCGCGTTGGCGTGGATGGCAACCAGTTGCCGTATTCGGGCGATAGCGCAGTGCTGGATTACCTTGGCCAGGCGATGGCCGACCTCGGCGCGCAGGAGCAGACCGTCACGGTGGCGCTCGATCATGCGGCGCTGCAGGCCTTCCGCGAGAAGTTTCCCGCGTGGATGGACGCGGACGCTTTCGAACTTTTGTAGGAGCGGCGGCGGCCGCGAGCAGGATTGCGCAAGCAGCCATCCGCGGCGCCGGGTACCGGCCCGGCCTTCCTACAGGATGGAGAGGACATTCTCGGGCGGCCGGCCGACAGCGGCCCTGCCATTGGCGAACACGATCGGGCGTTCGATCAGGATCGGATGTTTCGCCATCGCGTCGACAAGCTGCCTGCGGGTGAGGCTGGGATTGTCCAGCGCGAGTTCGGCATAAACGGCCTCGCCCTTGCGCATCAGGTCGCGCGGTTCCCTGCCGAGCAGTTTCAGTGCGCGCTCGATTTCCGCCGCGGTGGGCGGGTTTTTCTGGTAATCGACGATCGCGGGCTCGATGCCGCGCTCCTGCAACAGATCGAGCGTGCCGCGCGATTTTGAACAACGCGGATTGTGCCAGATGGTGATGGTGTGGCTTGCAGGCATGGCGCGTGCTCCAGCTATGCGATCAGCCCTTGCCGGGGCCGCTCCCGCCGCGGTTGCCACCGCCATCCCGGCGCGGTCCGCGTGGACTCCGGTTGCCGCCGGGACTGCCTCGATTTTGTCCTCCGCCCGGGCCATCCCGATTCGGGCGACCGCCCGGACCGCCACGATTCTGGCCGCCTCGATTTTGCCCGCCGGGGCCGCCCCGACCCTGGCCGCCGCCGGGACGCTTGTCACCGGCGAACCATGTGCGTACCGACGGCAGTTCCTGGCCGGGCGCGACGCCGCGGCCCTTGCGCCGATTCGTGCGCGCCCGCTGGTCGGGCTTCAGCACATTGCCGTTGACGTCGCCGCGCGGCGGACCGCGCCGGCGCTTGCCACGATTCGGGAAATCATCGGGCCGCACGCGATCGAACGCGGTCAATTCGCGCGCCTCGTCGTGGCGTACGCCCGTCCATGCATGCGGGGTCTGGCTGGCGGGCCGGACTTCGGTGACGCCGCGCGTGGTGTGGCGCTGGTGCAGCACGGGCTTCAGGGTGAGCGTGGGTTGCACCGGTCCCGCGCCGGCGAGGGTACGCAAATCCTTGACTGCGTCTTCCGCCAGGGTCTGGTTCTGGCCGGGGCGCAATCCGCGCGGCAGTTCGACACTGCCGTAGCGAATGCGCTTCAGACGGCTCACCAGCAATCCCTGCGAGTCCCACAGGCGGCGCACTTCGCGATTGCGGCCTTCGTGCAGGACCACGCGGAACCAGCAATGGCTGCCACCGCGGCTGACCACATGGATCTCGTCGAAGCGCGCGGGGCCGTCTTCCAGTTCCACGCCGGCTTTCAGTTTTTCCAGCATCTCGTCCGGCACTTCACCGTGCACGCGGCACAGGTACTCGCGTTCGAGTTCGTGGCTGGGATGCATCAGCGCGTTCGCGAGCTCGCCATCGGTGGTGAGCAGCAACAGGCCGGTGGTGTTCACGTCCAGGCGACCCACCGAGATCCAGCGCGAACCATTCAAATGCGGCAGGTTCTCGAACACGGTCGGACGGCCTTCGGGGTCGTCGCGGGTGGTGAGTTCGCCTTCGGGCTTGTGGTACATCAGCACCTGCGCGTGTTCGTGTTGATCGGTGGCGACCACGAATTGCTTGCGGTCGATTTCCACGCGATCGCCCGCGCGCACGCTCGACCCGGTCTCGGCAGCCGCACCGTTGACGTTGATTTCGCCACCCGCGATGCGTTGCTCCAGCATCCGGCGCGAACCCAGCCCGGCGTTGGCAAGCACCTTGTGCAGGCGCTCTTCCAGCACGCCGCCGTGCTCCTGCGCGGCTGGCCGTTTCAGGGTCAAAAGGGAACGGGAGGTGGAACTCATACAGCATCCTCGGTGGTGCGTGGGGCGTCATCGGACACGACGGCGTCCGCAGATTCGGTGGGGGTTTGCTCTTCGGATTGCGCTGCCACGCCCTGTGGCATCGCGGATGCCTCGGGTGCCAGCGCGAGTTGCGGATCGGCGATCTCGCGGATCTCGGCCAGCGTGGGAAGCTGGTCCAGCGACTTGAGATTGAAGTAATCGAGGAACTGGCGCGTGGTGCCGAACAGCGCCGGTTTGCCGGGCACGTCGCGATAACCGACCACGCGAATCCACTCGCGTTCTTCCAGCGTGTGCATGATGCTGGTCGATACACCGACGCCGCGCACCTGCTCGATCTCGCCGCGCGTGATCGGCTGGCGATAGGCGATCAGCGCGAGGGTTTCCAGCAGCGCGCGGGAATATTTGGTCTGGCGTTCGGACCACAATCGCGCCACCCATGGATGCACCGATTCGCGAACCTGGTAGCGGAAACCCGAGGCGACTTCGACCAGCTCGATGCCGCGGCCTTCGCAGGCGCCGGTCAGGCTTTCGAGTGCGCGCGAGATATCCTCGTGGCTGACGTCGTCGGATTCCTGGAACAGGGCCGCGATCATGGGCAGCGTGAGGGGTTGCTGGGCCGCGAGCAGCGCGGCCTCGACGACGTTGTTGATGTCTGGTTGTTCCACGTTGAGGGTCTGCCTCGTGAAGTTTCGGAAACGAATCGCCCGGAGGCGACGCGGTCAAACGGAATGCGGTCGCGCGATGGTCTTGCGAACCCCGGCTGCTCAGTCGGTGGCGTCCGCGACCGCGCGGGCCTTCAGGTAGATAGGCGCAAGCGGCGTGTCCTGCATGATTTCGATCAGCCTGTCCTTGGCCAGTTCCAGCAATGACAGGAACGTCACCACCACCCCGAGCCTGCCTTCGGATGTCTCGAACAGGCTCTCGAATCGATGGAAGGTGCCATCGCCCAGCCTGCGCAACACTTCGCCCATGCGCTGGCGCACCGACAACGGCTCGCGCTCGACTTCGTGGTGGCCGGACAGTTCCGCGCGGTGCAGTACGTCGCGCATGGCCAGCAGCATCTCGCGCAGATCCACCGGGGGCGGCAGGCGCACGATCTTGCGGTCGGGCACGAAGGCCTGAGTATTGTCGAGGTCGCGCTCCATGCGCGGCATCGCGTCGATGTCCTCGGCAACCTTCTTGAAGCGCTCGTATTCCTGCAGACGGCGCACCAGTTCGGCGCGCGGGTCTTCCTCCACGCCTTCTTCCACCGGCGGCCTTGGCAGCAGCAAGCGTGATTTGATCTCGGCCAGGATCGCCGCCATCACCAGGTACTCCGCCGCGAGCTCGAGGCGCATCTCGTGCATCACGTCGATGTAATCCATGTATTGGCGGGTGATCTCCGCGACGGGAATGTCGAGGATGTCGAGGTTCTGCCGGCGGATCAGGTACAGCAGCAAATCCAGCGGACCCTCGAACGCCTCCAGGATCACTTCCAGCGCGTCCGGAGGGATGTACAGATCCTGCGGAATCTGCAGCACGGGCTGGCCGTGCACCACGGCCAACGGCATCTCTTCCTGGCGCGGCGTATCCGGGCGGGGCGGGTCCGGTGAGAGGGTTGCGGTATCGGTGGATTGGGGTTCGGTGCTCATTCGGCACTTGTCATAGGCGGGCTGGCGGCAACGTGGGTGCGGCAACCCGGGATCTGCATTACTTGCTCATCGTCTGCGGTGCGCCATCTGCCGTGGGCGGCACCTGGCTCCGCTGGAGTTCCACCGCTCCGCAAAGCGGGCGCGGCGGCTTCTATACCGGATTGCAACTGGATGCGTCACCGGTCCTGCCGGGCTGTGTATCCGTAATCACCATGGGCCGGCACCGCCAGCCTCTCGCGTGCCCCGGAAGGGCAATCCCCTGAATCCAACCGCAAGCGAGAAAGTCGCGACCGCGCGAGACTGGCCGCTGGTGGCGGCCTGGCGCCGCCGATGCCGGCAAGGGTGCACCGGTCATACGCCGGCTAGGGTAAGGCCGAAAGGGCGCCAAGTCCAGTGCCTGCGGCCGAATCTTGGCCCGTAACTTGCTTCAGGAACCGGGGAAGATTTTTGCCGTCACGCGTGTGGCGGAACGCAAGATGCGGGGTGACAGGGGAATGTTCAACGTGGCGAACGATTACAACCCGGATCCGGCAGCCGACGCACACGTCCGGCACGCACGGATGATGCGGCAGACCGCGGTGCTGATGAGCCGGCGCGGCGATGTATGGCAAACCGATCTCGAGGACATTTCGGCCACCGGCGTGCGCCTCGCGCGCCCGGCCGAATGGCACGGCAAGCCGGGTGACGTGTGGGTGCTGGACATGCTGTTCGGCGACGAGGTCAACGTCCACGTCATGGCTGAGGTGGTGCGCGTCAGCGGCATGCACATCGCGCTGGCTTTCGCGCGCATCCCCGAGGACACGCAAGCGGTGTTGTGGGCACTGCTTGGTGGTTACGCCGACACGCTCGAGCCTTGGGATGAGGACGCCGGCCAAACATGAAAAGAGAGGCGGCCCGAAGGCCGCCTCGCCGTTGCTGCCATTCGATCATCGATGGCCAGGACCGTTGTCGTGTTTCTTGTTGTCCGGGGGCGCTTTGCCGCGCTCGCCGCCGCGTGCTGGCGGTGCACGGCGCGACGCCGGTTGCCTGGATTCGCCGGGCCCGCGGGGCGGTGCCGCGCGTTCCTGACGGAACGACTGTGCTTCCGGCTGCTGCGCAGGCTGAGGGCGTTCGCGCGGTGCCTGCACGTACCCGCGCTCGTGCGATTGCGCAGTGTGTTCCTGACGGAACGACTGATCCGCGGGTCGCGGCGTTTGCGCACGATCGCGGGGTGCCTGCACCATGCCCCGGTTTGGAGCGACCGTCGTCGGGCGGGCACGCTGCGGTGCCGCGATCATTCGGTTGTCGGCGGGCGAGGGGGTGCGCACGGCGTGCGGCCCGCTGAAGTTTCCCGCGCGCTGGGTGGCGAACACGGCCGGCCGGCCCTGGTTGGCCTTGAAACGCTGCGCCGGATTGCGCATGGCGGTATCGCGCTGCCGCGTCTGCATCGAGGTCGGTTGGATGCGGCGCTGGTTGGCCCATGCACGTTGTTGCGCGCTGGGTTGCGCACTGATGCCGCCGCGTCCGCCGTTGTAGCTGACCCGGTTCACGTTGACGTTGTTGATGACGGTCCTGTTGACGTACACGTTGCGAATGTTGGTGACATTGACGTTGTTGACCGCGCGGTTGTAGTAGAAGTCGCGCCCTCGCCAGTAACCGCCGACGTAGCCGGTGCCGAAGTAGCCGTAGCCGTAATTGACACCGCCGTAGAAGCCGACGCGCGAGCCCCAGTAACCGCCATGCCAGCGATAGAAGCCGTCCGACCAGCCCCACCAGCCCGGCGTCCACAGCAGGCCGATTTGCGGCGGCATCACCCATGTGCCCGGCACCCAGTAGTAACCGCCGTAGCCCGGATCCCATGCCCAGTAGCCTGGCGTCCAGATATAGCCCGGCCCCGGGATGACGGGTTGCGCGTAAACGGGCAGCGCCGGCGGCGGAATGCCGATCGAAACGCCGATGCCGATATCCACCCCGGCGTGGGCGGTTGGCGGTAGCGCCAGCATGGGCGTGGCCATGAGACCTGCAACGAGCAACGTTGTCGCAATGCGTTTCACGGTGACTTCTCCTGATCGGCCCAAATGGCCTAACCGTTAGAACGCGATGCTACGGGCATTGTTGACGCTCGGAAGATCGTCGGTGGTTCACCGTTCATCCGGCATTGGGCGGGGATTCAGCGCCTGGTCGGATACGGTTTTCCGTCCTTGTGCGTATATGCGGCGTCACGACCCGGACCGACGCGCAGGTCGACGTCGGGGTAGTCGCAAACGTCCTCGTCGGGCTTGCGCGAACCGATTTCGAGGCAGCGCACCGGAGCATCCGAGCGATTCACGAAATGGTGTCCGTTCGCGTCGCCTTTCGGGAATGCGGCGCCCTCACCGGCGCGCATGGCGTGTTCGCCGCGGTCGTCGATCAACGTCACCTCGCCCTCCAGCACCCACACGAATTCGTCTTCGGCGGAATGCCAGTGACGCTGGCTCGACCATGCGCCGGGCGCCAATTCCAGCAGGTTGACGCCAAAATCCGTGAGGCCGCCCGCATCGCCGAGTCCGCGCCGAACGCGGCCCCTGCATGGTTGGTCGAACGGAGCCGGGTAGCCGCAACCCGTACGACGCGGCAGGGATTCGATGTCGATTTTGGCCATGATGTCTGGCCCTCCACCTCCCACGGGGGGATGTGTTCAGTGCGTCGTTTTCTTGTTTTCCTCGTCGCGCAACGCGCGCCGGAGGATCTTGCCAACGTTGCTCTTGGGCAATTCCTTGCGGAACTCGATGTACTTCGGCCGCTTGTAACCGGTCAGTTCATCGTGGCAATACTGCCTGAGCGCGGCTTCGGTGAGGGCGGGATCCTTTTTCACCACGAACAGTTTCACCACTTCGCCGGAATGCTCGTCGGGCACACCGATCGCGGCGACTTCCAGTACGCCGGGGTGCTGCGCGACCACGTCCTCGATTTCGTTGGGGTACACGTTGAAACCGGACACCAGGATCATGTCCTTCTTGCGGTCCACGATGTAGAACATGCCCCGTTCGTCCATGCGCGCGATATCGCCGGTGCTCACCCAACGGTCGGCATCCAGTACCTTGGTGGTTTCTTCGGGGCGGTTCCAATAGCCCAGCATGACCTGTGGTCCATGCACGCAGATTTCCCCCGGCTCGCCGGTTGCCACCAGGTGCCCCGCATCGTCGCGAAGCTGGATGTTGGTGGAGGGCAGGGGCAATCCGATCGAACCGGTGTAATCCTTGATGTCGAGCCGATTGGCAGTCGCGACCGGCGAAGCCTCGGAAAGGCCATAGCCCTCTATCAGCGGAATCCCCGTGGCCTGCTTCCAGCGTTCCGCCACCGCGCGCTGCACCGCCATGCCGCCAGCGAGCGCGAACTTCACGCGCGAGAAATCCACGGATGCAAAATCCGGATGGTTGAGGAGGGCGTTGTACAGCGTGTTGACGCCGGTGATCGAGGTCCAGCGGTTGTGCTTCAGTGTCTTGACGAAAGCGGGGATGTCGCGCGGATTGGTGATCAGGATGTTCTCGCCACCGAAGTGGGTCATGAACAGGGCGTTCACTGTCAGCGAAAAGATGTGGTACAGCGGCAGCGCAGTGACGATCTTTTCCTCGCCCGCGGTGAACAGGTCGCCAACCCACGACGCCAGTTGCAGGGTGTTGGCGACCATGTTGCCGTGGCTGAGCATCGCGCCTTTGGCGACGCCAGTGGTGCCACCGGTGTATTGCAGGAACGCGATGTCATCATGCCCGAGTTGCACCTTCGGCGCCTGCATGCCGGCCCCCTTGCGCAGCACGTCGCCGAAGCAATGGTGTCCCGGCAGCGACCACGCGGGCACCATCTTCTTGATGTGCTTGACCGCGAAGCTGACCAACGGCCCTTTCGGGAACCCCAGCATGTCGCCAATTGAAGTGACCATCACGTGCTGCACGTGCGTCTTGCCGATGGATTCCTGCAGTGTCGCCGCGAAATTCTCCAACACCACGATGCTTTTCGCGCCCGAGTCTTCCAACTGATGCTGCAGCTCGCGTGCCGTGTAAAGCGGATTGACATTGACGACGGTCAGGCCCGCGCGCAGTGCACCGAACAGCGCGATCGGATACTGCAGCAGGTTCGGCATCATGATCGCAAGGCGGTCGCCCTTGCCGAGCTTCCATTCATTGGCCAGGAACGCGGCGAAACGCGCACTGGCCTCGTCCAGTTCCGCGTACTTCAGCGCCCTGCCGAAGCTCGAATACGCTGGGCGCTGCGGATGGCGCGCGCACGCCTCGCCGAACATGTCGACGACGGACGCGTACCTGCTGAGGTCGATTTCGGTGGGGACGCCGGGCGGGTAGCTCGCCAGCCAGGGGCGTGGGTCGGTCATTGCTTTGCTCGCTCTCGGCATTACGTGGTTGCGACCAATATCGGCATTGGAGCACGATACGCCGAGGCGCGGCAAGCGGGGTTACCCATGCCATCCCGGGCCGGTCTGTGCAGCGAACGCAACGGGATTGGATCAGGCGGGGCGGTGCGCGACCAGCAGCGTGATGTCGTCGAATGGCGAAACATCGCGGGCATAATCCTGCACCGCGCCGCGGATGCGTTCCAGCATCGCTTGTGCCGAAGGCACCGGTTCGGCCGCAATGTCCAGCAGGCGTTGACGCGAAAAGCACGCGCCGTCCCCGTCATGGGCGTCGGTGACGCCATCGGTGTACAGAACCAGCGTTTCGCCGGGCTTGATGACTTCCGATCGGGCATGGAATTCGAGATCCGGCAGCATGCCGACCGCCGGACCCGTGGGTGCAAGTTCGATACGCACGCCGCGCGGACCCGTTATCAGCGGCGGCTCGTGGCCACCATTGACGTAGACCAGGTTCCCGCTGTCCGTATCGAGAATCCCGAAAAACAGCGTGGCGAACATGTTGGCGCGGTCATGGGTGCGCGCGCTGTAGTCGTTGATGGTCCTGATCAGTTCCCGGGCCTGGGCTCGCGGGTCGCCACCGGCAACAACGATGCGTGTCGACAGCGCACGCAGCAGGCTGCGACATACCGCCATGAACAGCGCGGCACCCACACCCTTGTCGCAGACATCCGCAACGACCAGCGCGATGCGCCGGTCACCACCGCCAAGCATGAAGGTGTCGTAAAAGTCACCGGCCACATGGCGTGCCGGCTGCAGCCATGCAGCCAACTCCAGCCCATCGATGACCGGAAGTCGGTCCGGCAGGAATTCGGACTGGATGTTGCGGGCGATTTCCAGCTCCCTCTCCATCGCCTTTGTGTGTAGTTGCTCGCGGTCGTGCAGGCGCTTTTTCGCGAGACTGGCACCGACGCGCGCCTTGAGGATGTGCGGGTTGAAGGGCTTGGGCAGGTAATCGTCGGCGCCCATCGCAATGCCCTTGGCCATGTTCTCGCTGTCGTCGAGCGCGGAAATCAGGATCACGGGCAGGTGCTTGAAGACGTCGTCGGCCTTGACGTGTTCCAACACCGCGAAGCCGTCCATCTCGGGCATCATGATGTCGAGCAACATCAGGTCGAAGGCGTCCTGCGCGAGCATCTCGAGGGCAACGTGCCCGTCCTCAGCCGTTGCCGTCTGGTGTCCGAGGCGCTGCAGGCGACGCACCAACAGGTCGCGGTTGGCTTCGGTGTCGTCGACAATCAGGATGCGCGCACTGGCGTCCGGGGACGGATTGGTGTCAGCCATGATTGTCTTCGAGCATGCGCTTGATGTAGTCCACTTGTGCTTCGGTCGCGCGCGCGCCCTGTTCGATCACGTACGGGAACTGATCCGTGTCGAACAACCGTATCGGACGGTCGAATTCGGGAATGATGGGGATGATCTCCGCGTGATGCGCCAGATTGTGGAAGGCGTAATTGGCGCGCATCAGGTTGTTGGTGTACACGCTGTTGATGTGGAAGGCGAAGCGGGTGATCGAACGGATGCGTTTGGGGAAGGGGCTTTCAAAACCCATCGCAAGGATGATGTCGGCGCCTTCACGGATGGCCACGTCCACCGGCATCGGATCCGATGCACAACCGTCGATCAGCCAGCGCTCGCCGATGCGCCACGGTTTCCACACATACGGGATCGCGATGCTCGCGCGCACCGCATCGCGCACCAGGCCCTCTTCGAGCGTGACTTTCTCGCCGCTGTGCAGGTCGGTCGCGACAATACGAAGCGGGATGCGGGCGTCGGCAAATCGCTTGTCGCCGAAGGCCACCTCTAGCGCGCGCAGCACGGGCGATTCGTGGACCAACCCGAAGTGGCCGTCGAAACCGAACAGGCGCGGCAGCATCGCACCCAGGATCGCACGCGTGTCGCGTTTGCGGGTAATGGCCGGCGTCCACAGTTCGCGGGTCAGGCGTTCGCAGGTATCGACATCCCAACCCAGCGCCATGACGCCGGTGTACAGGCTGCCGCCGCTGCAGCCGACCAGCAGATCAAGTTTGATGCCTTCGCGCTGAAGGACCTTCCACAGCCCCAGCGCCGCCGCGCACTGGACGCTGCCGGCACCCACCACCAACGCCACGCGCTTGCGGCGCTGCGGTGAAGAAGCCTCTGCGACCTGGGGCACCATGATCAACTCCTTGGGCTTGAACCGCTACCGCGCGTGGCTCGGTGCTTCAGGCAGCCGCCGGGGATTCGAAGCTTGCGACCGCAGCATCCAGTTCGTCGTACAGCTTCAGGATCGTGGTGAATCCGCTGAGTTCCAGTACCTTCAGGACATTGGGATGGACCCGCGCCAGGCGCAGGTCGCCGCCGCCGCGGCGGGTGGCCTTGACCGTGCTCAGCAGGGCCCGCAGGCCGGCGCTGCTGGTGTAGTCAACGCCATCGAGGTCGGCGACCAGTTGCAGGTGCCCGGCGTCCACGTGCGCGGTCAGCTCGGACAACACGATTTCGGCGGTCTGGCTGTCCACGCTTCCGTTGATGAAGACAACGGAAACCCTGCCGCGTGGTTCGAATTCAATGTTCATGCCGTCATCCCTCCTTGCGGGGACCGGAGAGGTTCTTGACAAGGGTCAGGACATTCCCGCCTGCGACATCGCGCACGTATGCTACATCGTCCATCATGTGGCGGACCAAGTGCACGCCGAGCCCACCGGTTTCGCGGTGTTGCCAGTCGGTATCGAGAACGGGCGCGGGCACGCGGGTCGGATCGAACGGCGGTCCACGGTCGCGTATCACGATGGTGATGCGGTAGTCGTCGAACCGCACGGCCACCGTCACCGGGCCGCCGACCGGGCCGTAGCCGTATTGCATGATGTTGGTGAACGATTCCTCCACGGCCAGGCGCACGGCAAAGCGGGTATCAGCATCGGCGCCCGCGCGGTCGCATGCGCGGACAACGAAAGCCTGCAAGCGATCCAGGTCGGACGGGGACGATGCCGTGAACGCGCTGGCGGCGCCCATGTCGGTCAACCCGTGGGCGTTGCCGTCACGGCGTCGATCTTGGCGATCAGGCGCTCGATGTCGACCGGCTTTGTGTCGAAATCGTCGCAGCCGGCTGCCAGCGCGCGCTCGCGATCGTCTGCCATGGCGTGTGCAGTGAGCGCAATGACAGGGATGGCAGCGGTGACCTCATCGGCCTTCATGCGCCGGGTGGTTTCCCAACCGTCCATCACCGGCAGGCTCATGTCCATCAACACCACGTCCGGTGCCTCGGAACGCACCATTGCGAGCGCGCTGGCGCCATCGATGGCGGCGAGTACCTCGTAACCGCGCCGGCCCAGCCGGCGGCTGAGCATGTCGCGGTTCATGTCGTTGTCCTCGACCAGCAGTATTTTCATGTTCGTGCCAACCTGGCCCGTATCGCGTGATGCACCGTCGTTGCAAGTTGCTCGCGGTCGAAGTGCCCCTTTTCGAGAACCGCCTGCGTGCGGCCCGCCAAGCGCTTGCGTTCCTCCACCGACAGCGACTGTGCCGTCACCACCACGACCGGAATCTGTCCACCCAGCCCGCGTGCGCGCAGCGCGTCAACAAAATCGAAGTCGTCCACCTCGGTCAGCTTCAGGTCCAGCAGCACCACCGACGGGCGCACCCGGTCCAGCCGTTCCATGGCGTCCGGCCCGCTGATCGCCTCGGCCACATCCCAACCCTGGTTTTCCAGCTGCCGCCGCAGCAGGCGTCGCGAGTCCACATCATCGCCGACGACCAGGACCACACTGTCGCCATGCCCATCCAGGTACTTGTGCAGCAACGGCGCCAACACCTGCCGGTCCACGGGCTTCACCAGGTAGCCGGCGGCGCCAAGCGAGGCGCCGAGCTGAGGATCGTCGATGACGGAAATGACCACCACCTGGATCACGGCTAATTGCGGATCGGCCTTGAGTTGCTTCAGCACTGCCCAGCCATCGACGGTGGGCATCATCACATCCAGCAGGATAAGCTCGGGCAGCAACTCGCGTGCGAGCTTCACACCACCCTCGCCATCGCTTGCCAACGCGGCTCGGTAACCTTCGCGCGCCAGCATGCGGGCGAGGACGTCACGATCCGCTGCATTGTCATCGATGATCAGGACGCGTGCCCGTTGCGAGGTTGCATCGGGCGCGGGGACGGATTTTGCCGTCGCGTCGCATTCGGCCGGAATTCCGACCGTGAAGGTGGTGCCCACGCCGGATTCACTGGTCATGGCGATGTCACCGCCCATCAGTTCGGCGAAGCGCCGGCTCAGCGACAGCCCCAGGCCGGTGCCGCCGTACCTGCGCGACGTGGAGGCATCGGCCTGCGTGAAGGGCTCGAACACCCGGGCCTGCTGCTCCGGGGTCATGCCGATGCCGGTGTCCGTTATCTCGAACACCAGCCAGTCGCCCGTCGATCGCGTCTCGCGGTGGGCGCGCAGGCGGATGGTGCCATGCTCGGTGAACTTGCTGGCGTTGCCGAGCAGATTGAACAGCACCTGCCGCAACTTGGTGACATCGACATGCATCCGGCCGAGATTCTCGCCGTCCATCACCAGCGTATTGCCCTTTTCCTTGACCAGCGGAGCGATGGTGGCGCGCACGCTGGCGAGGAGTTCCTCGACCTCGATTTCTTCCAGCGACAGTTCCATCTTGCCGGCTTCGATCTTGGAGAGGTCAAGGACGCTGTTGATCAAGCCCAGCAGGTGCTTCCCGGCGCCGCGGATTTTCTGGAGGTCGGGGACACTCGCTGTATCACCGCTGTCCTCGGCTTCCTCGACCAGCAACTCGCTGTAGCCGATGATGGCGTTGAGCGGCGTGCGCAGCTCATGGCTCATGTTGGCCAGGAACACGCTCTTGGAGCGATTGGCGTTGTCGGCATCTTCCTTTGCTCGTGCCAGCGCAGCGCTCTTTTCGTTGATCTCCCTGCGGCTGCGTACCAACTGCCGGCTTTGGCTGTAGAGCGAGTAGCCGTACGCCGAGATGTAGAAAACGAAGACGGCGATGCTGATTGCCGTCGGGAGCGGCGCCGTGTCCAGACGCGGCTGGAACCCGATCAGCAAGCTGACGCCCGCCGCGCCCACCAGTAGCGCAAGCACGCCACGCCAGGCCATCCAGGCGCCGCCGATCGCGAGGTTGCCAAGGTAGATGGAACAGGCAAGCAGGAAACTCGGCCACAGGCTGTATTGCATGCCGGCGATCCATGCCCCGAAGAACAGCGAATCGGCAATGATGTTCCACTGCTCGGCACGTTTGGAGTTGTGGCTGCGGCAAGCCCACCAATAGGCGACCTGCGGCCACACCACTCCGTAAACCGCCAAAAGCACCAATAGCCCGGGAGTCAGGCGGTCGACGCTGTACAAGTTTGCGAAGACCATCAACGCGGCGAGCGGAAGCGTGAGCCCGCGCACCGTGTAGTTCATCCGTACCGTTGGGTGAACCTTGCGGGCAACCACTTGCGGACGTTCCGGCATGGACGCGCGTTCCCTGGATGGGTGACACCCACTGGCTGGCCACGTGCGCGACGCTTCGGCCCGCGCGGCGGCTTGCATACTAGCCAGTGCGTCCTGTGCCCGCAATCGGGGCTGCATGCGCAGACGCACGCGTTGCCGCATCGCGCCGCCAATGCCCGATCCGGTGGCTGACCGCTCGGGTATGCTGCGGGACGCCACACGCGGCTTCAACCGAATCTAACATGCAAGCGACAAGGCCCTTCGTAATCGCACGACCCACCACTTCGGTGTGGTGGTGGTGCGGGCTGTTCCCGGTCCTGCTGGCATTGGCCGCGTGCCACCGTGCGCCCGCCGAGCAGCAGATCGCCCAGACCATCGATGCGGCGGTGGGTGCGGCACGCACCAATGACACCGGCGGCGTGTTGGATGCGGTGAGCGACGACTTCAGCGGGAATGACGGTGAACTGGATCACCATGGATTGCGCCAGTTGCTGGCCGTGCGCGCGCTGCGCCAGGACAAGACCGGTGTGCTGATCGGCCCCGTTTCATTCGAGCGCAAGGGCGATCGCATCGTCGCGACGTTCAACCTGGTGCTGACCGGCGGCAGGCCCGGCGACCTGCTGCCTGACCAGTCGGTGATCTACGCAATGACCACCGCGTGGCGGCTGGAAGGGAGCCATTGGCGCTGCTACAGCGCGCGTTGGGAGGGCAAGGTGTAGAAAAAAGCGATCGCTCGGTCAACCAAGCGTCGCCATCGCCCGTTCTCGTAGAAGGCAATGTCGGGAGGGGAGATGCGGCGAACTTTCGTGGTCGGGTGTCCGCGTTCGGGCACTACGCTGGTGCAGGCGATGATTGCGCGTCATCCCGACGTGTTTTCGCTGCACGAAACCCATTTCTTCGAATCCCTGCTGGGTGACGCGGAACTGCGTTGGGGCGATCGCGAAGCGCGTTCGACCCGGCGCTGGTACCACCGCGCAGGCATGGCACAATCCTGGGGCCGGCATCGCCTGCGTGAACTCGAGCGGGTCCATGGGACGCGTCCGCACCAGAGGCCCATACCGCGCCGATGGAGTGCCTGCGTGCACCGCTATGCGGCGTTGCTCGATGGCGCTGCGAGCCGGCAGAGACGGACGCATTGGGTGGAGAAGACGCCGAACCACCTGTTGTTCCTCGATGAAATCGCGGATTGCATTCCCGATGCGCGGTTCGTGCACGTCCTGCGCTACGGGATGGACGTGGTCGCCTCGGTCGGCGATGCCGATATGCGGTTGGAAACGCGCGCGTTCAGTGGAGGCATGGTGCGGTGGGCGCGGCGCTGGAATCACGCCATGGAAATGCATTTGGCCCGTCTGGATGACCCGCGCCATTATCTGCTGTGCATCGAAGATCTGATTGGCGATACGAAAAAAGAGTGGCAAATGCTGCGCGATTTTCTGGCGCTTGACCAAAGCAAGCCACTTCTGGCGCGCCCGGGCAGCGAGGTCGCCAATGCGCGGGAGGAGCCATGGAAGACTTCTGCGATCTCTGGCATCGCGAAAAGGATGCGCGGCAAGTCGCAGGTGTTGTTCGGAGCGCAGTCGCTCGCGTGGCTGCGAGAACATTTGGCCAACTATGAAACCATCCTCGATACGGTTCGCGAGCAGCACCGCACGAATCCGGCAAGGCCCGAACGTCGGGGTGAGGGTGCAGGTCGGCGCGGCGCGGCAGCCCGCAACGCGGGCTGCCAAAGCCGATTGGTCGAACGCCGGGTGGCGCCACCGTAGCTCAGCGGAAACGCGGCCCCAAGGCGGCAGTCTTTGGGTGCTGCCCGTGGATTGCAGGCAGTACCAGATCGGGCAATCGCGCCTACGCCGCCTTCTTTGCCAGGTCGCGCAGCACGTATTGCAGGATGCCGCCGTGCTTGTAGAAGTCGCGCTCCTTGGGCGTCAACAGCATCACGCGCACGTCGAACCCGGTCTTCTTGCCATCTTTCGCGGTCGCGACGACGTGAGCCCTCTTCGAGTCGCCGCCGTCGAAGCCGGTGATCGCGAAGGTTTCCTTGCCGGTCAGTCCGAGCGACTGCGCATTTTCGCCATCCTTGAACTGCAGCGGCAGCACGCCCATGCCCACGAGGTTGGAGCGGTGGATGCGTTCGAAGCTTTCCGCGATCACGGCCTCGATACCGAGCAGCAGCGTGCCCTTGGCCGCCCAGTCGCGCGACGAGCCGGTGCCGTATTCCTTGCCCGCGATCACGATCAGCGGCGTCTTTTCCGCCTTGTACTTCATTGCCGCGTCGTAGATCGACATCTGTTCGCCCGTCGGTACGTGCATCGTGAAACCGCCCTCGACACCGTCCAGCAGCTTGTTCTTGATGCGGATGTTGGCGAAGGTGCCGCGCACCATCACGTCGTCGTTGCCTCGCCGCGAGCCGTACGAGTTGAAATCCCTGGGTTCGACGCCGCGCGCCATAAGGTACTTGCCGGCGGGCGAGTCCTTCTTGATCGCGCCGGCGGGCGAGATGTGGTCGGTGGTGATGGAGTCGCCGAACAGGCCGATGCAGTAAGCTCCGGTGATGTCCGCGTGCCGTGGCAGTTCCATCGTCATGCCGTCGAAGTAGGGCGGATTCTTGATGTAGGTGGATTTCTCGTTCCAGGCGTACTGGTCGCCTTCCGGCGTTTCCACCGCGTTCCACTCCGCGCTGCCCTTGAATACGTCGGCGTAGTTCTTCGAGAACATGCCGGCGGTGACCGAGCTGGTGACCAGGTCGGCGATTTCCTTGTTGCTCGGCCAGATGTCTTTCAGATAGACGTCCTTGCCGTCCTTGCCTTTGCCGAGCGGTTGTTTCGACAGATCGATGTCGATGGTTCCGGCGATCGAGAACGCCACTACCAGTGGCGGCGAAGCGAGGTAGTTCATCTTCACTTCGGAGTGGATGCGACCCTCGAAATTGCGGTTGCCCGAAAGCACTGCCGCCACCGCGAAATCGTTGTCGGTGACGCGCTTGCTGACGTCCTCCGGCAGCGGGCCGGAGTTGCCGATGCAGGTGGTGCAGCCGTAGCCCACCAGGAAAAAGCCCATTTCCTGCAGATTCTTCATCAGGCCGGTGGCTTCCAGATAATCGGTGACGACCTTCGAGCCCGGCGCCAGCGACGTCTTGACCCAGGGCTTCGGCTTCAACCCGCGTTCGGCAGCCTTGCGCGCCAACAGACCGGCGCCGATCATCACCGCGGGATTGGAGGTGTTGGTGCACGATGTGATCGCGGCGATCACCACCGAGCCGTCTCCCAGTTCGCAATGTTGATTGTCGGGGCAGACGTCCGGCGACGCCTCGGCCTGGCTTTCCGCGCGGCCTACCGCGGTGCTGCCGCCTTCGCTCAAGAAGCGTTCCTTCTGCTTGTCCCAACGGGTGTCGGTCTTGCCGGAGTTGAGCGCGTCCATCGCAGCGCGGTAGCTCTGGCGCATGTCGGTCAGCAGCACGCGGTCCTGCGGACGCTTGGGACCGGCCAGCGACGGCTTGACGTTGGCGAGATCCAATTCGATCACCGCGCTGAATTCGGCTTGCGGCGAGTGTTCGTCGTGCCACAGGCCTTGCGCCTTCGCGTACGCCTCGATCAATTCGATCTGGTGCGCATTGCGCCCGGAGAGGCGCAGGTAATTGAGCGATTCCCTGTCGATCGGGCAGATCGCGCAGGTCGCGCCATATTCGGGCGACATGTTGCCAAGCGTGGCGCGGTCGGCCAGCGGCAGGTGCTGCAGCCCGGGGCCGAAGAACTCCACGAATTTGCCGACCACGCCGTGCTTGCGCAGCATTTGCGTGACGGTGAGCACCA
>DATFGL010000232.1:0-5217 GCA_035249465.1 Rhodanobacteraceae bacterium
CAACAGGCCGAACAGCAATGGACGCAGGCGTGCGCCGGATCGTTGCAACAGCCACGCGCCTGCCAACGCCCATGCCGGCAGCAGCGGCAGCAGGTAATGGATCTGCTTTCCGCTGATCACGCAGAACGCGACGAACGGCGGTACCCACCAACACCACACGAAACGTCCGAAACGGCCGCGCCACAGGCCCGCCCACGCGGCGCGCGGCGCGCGCAGGGCCAGCAGCCACGGGAGCAGCAAAACCGGCACCAGCGGCAGGTACCACCACCACGGACGACTGTGCGCGAAGCTTTTGGCGATGCGTCCGCTGACCTTGTCCACCAGTGGCTGCCAGTAGGAGGGCCCCGCGTACCAGGCGGCCGGAAGCAGCCAGCACAGTGCAATGGCGACGCCGACCAGAAATCCGGCTAGCAACGCGAGATACCAACGTGCCTTGTGCGCACGCGCGGTGTCGCTCCACAGCGGTGCCAGCACGGCGACGGCGACGATGTGCAACAACATCACCGGGCCCTTGGCGAGGATGCCGAGTCCGATCATCACACCCAGCGACACGATGCCGCGCTTCCATCGCGCGTCATCGAGGTCCAGCAACGCGTGCAGCGCGCCCAGCACGGTGAGCGCCAGCAGCAGGTCGAACATGATCGCGGTGCTGAATGCCGTGAAGCCTAGGCAGCCGGCCAGCAGCCACATCGCGGTATCGGCACCCTTGCCGTGCAGCCCGCTGCGCACGGCCAGCCGGCGCAGCGTCAGCAGCATGCCGAGTGCGACGACCAACGCTTCGACACGCGCCACCCAGGTGTGCACGCCCAGCACTTCCCAGCCGCCCGCGATCAGCCAGAACAGCAGCGGTGACTTGTCGGAATACCACGCGCCATTGACGGTCGGCACCAGCCATTGGCCGGAGTTGTACATCTCCCACGCAGCGGTGAGATAACGCGTCTCGTCGATCGGGATGGGTGGGAACAGGATCGCGAGCGGCAGCAGCAGTGCGCACCACAGCGCCAGCCAGCGCCATGGAATCCGGGAGGTATCGGCGTCATTCATGCGCGCGCAGCATAACTGACCACCACCAACGAAACCGCCGGCAGGGGGCCGGCGACTCGTGCACGCAGGCAACTTCGATTACTTGCCGCGTTTGCCGCGCGGCTTGGCCGGCTCGCCTTTCTTGCCGAAACGCTCCATCAACGTCTTCATGTCCTCGGCGTGTTCCTCTTCCATCGCGAGGATGCCTTCCAGCAGCCGCTTGGTGGTGGTGTCCTGGTCGCCGACGTAGTTGATGATTTCTCGATAGCTGTCGATGGCGATGCGTTCGGCCACGAGGTTTTCCTCGATCATCGCGGCCAGGTCGTCGGGCACGACGAATTCGGAATGACTGCGCGTTTGCATGCCTTCGGGCGAGAAATTCGGATCGCCATCAAGTTGGGTGATGCGCTCGGCGATCTGGTCGGCGTGCTGCTGTTCCTCGCCGGCGTGTTCCATGAATTCGGCAGCGACGCTCTTGGCGTTGATGCCGGAGGCCATGTAGGCATGCGCCTTGTAGCGCAGCACACAGATGATCTCGGTGGCCAGCGCCTCGTTCAGCAGTTTCAGCACCGTGTCGCGATCCAGCGTGTAGCTGGCGGTGACGGCACCCTGCTGCATGTGCTGGCGCGCACGCTTGCGGATGGTCTTGATGTCGGTCAGAAACGGTTTTTCTTTGGTAACCATGCCCGGACTCCTTCCTCCGAGTGAATGCGAAACGCGAAGATCAGTCTAGCTCGATCTGCGCGCACGGTGGCGCCGTACTGTCCATCTTCACGCCGCGAGATCTCACGGAAATACTGGCTCGTGGACATCGAAGCAATCCAGTCCCTTCAGCGAAAACCGTTCCGCACGATCAATGGTATTCGTCATTCGCGCCAATTGCGGACGGATTTCAAGTTCGCGCTTTCGCCACTTGTCGCTGGCGGGAGCAGATACCGTATGGCTAGCAAGCGGCAGCGCGGCATCCAGCGTTCTGTCCCATTCAAAGCCGACGGCCTCGCAGATCCTGCGCGCTTCGGCATCCGGATCGGCCGTGAACCGGTCATAACGCGCCGCGACCCACCGCATTGGTGGAAGGGCAGCCAAATCATCCAGCAGAGTGTCGGTAATGGTACGCCATTGGGTCGCCACGATCTCGGATAACGGCTTGCCGATCAGTTCGCGCCAACCTGGAGTCAGCGTCAGCGACCATGGCAGACCTGTCCAGCCAGGCAGTTGCGGATAGGTCCTGAATCCCCCCGACTCCCACGCCTCCATCATGCTCGCGAGCACCTGCTTGGGATCGCGGTACAGGTAAATGAACAGCGCATCGGGGAATACCTTGGCAAGAAATGGAGTGCGCAAGGCGTTCTTCGGCGTCTTTTCAAGCAAGCGGATACGACCCGCGACTTTTTCTCCATTTCGATCAAACGCGCGCCTGCGAAATCTTTCGCGGAGGGCCGCAACGATCTCGGGCGTCGCATCCAAAGCATCAAGCCGATTGGATTCATACCCGCGCGCAGCCGCTCCAAGCATCCCGAAGGCGGTCTTTCCCTCGATGATGCCATGGCTTTCGCCACCGATCGTGCATACATTCCTGCCCTGCGCCAACGTTTCGAAAAGCAATGACGAACCCGAACGCGGCGGTGACACGATGAATACCGGCCGGTCGAATTCGTAATCCGCGAACGCGCTGGATGGTTTGAAATGCAGCGGCGCACGCGTGGCCTCCTCACTGGCACCGTCGCCCCTCGATTCGCGCACTGCCTCACCGAGCAACCCCGTGAATGCGGACGCCAGTTGCACGTGGTTTTTCAATGAGACTTCGCCGCCAAGGCGCCGCATCCGCGCAAGAAAATCGCCCAGCAAGCTGCGGAATTCCGGCAAGCCATGGGGATCCGCACCGTGGCGGAACCAGAGCGTTCGCCATTCCATCACGAACTCATTCGCGGAATGCCGGATCACCGGCAACAACGGATGTTCCTCGCACTCACCGAGCAGAAACTTCACGTGCTCGCGCAATTCCCAGTAGCTCATCGGCGACATCAAATTCACCGACTCGAACATCATCCCGTCAGGTGTGCCGTCATTACCCGGTGGTACACGCCGCGGACGCCATCCATCGCCTGAATGCGTGTGCGCGCGCCCGGCATTGACCAGCCTTGCGAATGCCGCGCTGCCCACGGTATCGACCACCAGATGGATGCGATCCTGGTCGGAACCGTTGGTCACGCGGTGCAACTGCCAGGTATCGAAAATCCAGCATTCGCCTGCCCCCATGTGGACATGGGCGTCGGCGCAGAAGAATTGCACGGAAGGATTGGTCGCCACCGGGATGTGCACCCGAACCCGTTCATTCCAGTAATGGTTGGTATCGACGTGGGGGGCCACCTCCGCGCCGGGCGCGAGGCGCATCAGCCGCACGCGTCCCAGCACAACGTCCAAACTGCCGAGCACCTGGCGCAGATAGGCGCAGCGGTTCAGGGCGGGCGTCGGCCGCATCACGCCGGTCAGAGCGTCGCCGCGCGCCGGATCGCCCTCGACGGCAACCAGTGGCAGGGCCGTATTGCCCGGCAGACCGCTGGGATGCGGTTGCCACAACCCTTCCCCCAGTGCCCCGATTTCGGCGGCCAGCGCGCCCGCATCGAAAAGCAATGGCAATTGGATGAATGGAACCGGCAGCTTCATCGCAATGCCCCCCGGCCAGCTTCGGCCTGCAGCCGCTGCTCGTCGGTCAACGGACGCTCATGACGATCGGCAAGCGCGACACCGAGCACCATCGAGCGGAGCGTGGCCAGGAATCGCATGCCGTTGATCAACCGCAGTGCCTCGCCATAAGCCTCCATGTGGCGGGCGAACGCGTCCAACGCTGCGCGATAAGCGGGCCACCCATCGCGGCTTTCGCCGTAGCACGCCCATAACGCCTGCCAATTGGCGATGAAGCGGGCAGCTTGCCGTTGAACGACAGCCGCGTGGGGATGCGGTGTGACATGATCGAGGATGAATTGAAGATGGTTGCGCAATTCCCACGGCGTCATCACCTGCGGCACGTTGATCGCCTCGAACGCGAGATTCGCTTGCGCCTCGGCGGCTCCGGGCGGGTCGAATTCCTCCATGCGCCAGTCTCGAAAATCGCCATGGCCGGGCGTGCGACCGCGTTCGGCAAGCCCCCAGAATGCCTCGCTTCCCACCGTATCCGCAACCAGATGAATCCGTTCTTGCGCTACAGGATTGATGACTCGGTGCGGTCGCCACGTATCGAAAATCCAGCACTCCCCCGCAGCCATGTTCACTTCGGAATCCCCACAGATGAAGCGCACCTCCGGGTGTGTAAGAACCGGAACATGCACACGCACGCGATCGCGCCAGTAATAATTGATGTCCGCGTGCGGGGTGACTTCGGCACCGGGCGCAAGCTTCATCAGCCGCGTACGTCCCCACACCGCGCCCAGGCGTGCCAGCGCGTGCTGCAAATACGGACAGCGCTGAAGATATTCCGTGGGTTGCATGGGACCGGCGATCGCGTCACTTGCTGGATCTCCATCGACGGAAATCAGTGGCAGTGCGTAATTGCCCGGATATTTTTGCGGATGTTCGCGCCAGGCATCATCACCCAGCCTTGCCACCTCGGCGGCTAGCCTGTCGGCATCGAAGCGAAGTGGCAACTGAACGAACGGAACCTGCAACTGCATGGGCTTTCACTCTCGTCGATACAAGTGGTTGCCGGCGTCGCGGAACTCGGCGGCTTTTTCGACCATGCCTTCGCCCAGCGCCGCGGTTTCATCGACACCGTGCTCGCGCGCGTAATCACGCACATCCTGGGTGATCTTCATCGAGCAGAACTTCGGGCCGCACATGGAACAGAAGTGCGCGGTCTTGGCGGCGTCCTTGGGCAGGGTCTCGTCGTGGAATTCCTTGGCCTTGTCCGGATCGAGGCCGAGGTTGAACTGGTCCTCCCAACGGAACTCGAAGCGCGCCCTGGACAACGCGTTGTCGCGCGCCTGCGCGCCGGGATGACCCTTGCCGAGATCCGCCGCGTGTGCCGCGATCTTGTACGCGACGATGCCTTCGCGAACGTCGTTCTTGTCGGGCAATCCCAGGTGTTCCTTGGGCGTGACGTAGCAAAGCATCGCGGTACCGTACCAGCCGATCATCGCCGCGCCGATCGCCGAAGTGATGTGGTCGTAGCCCGGTGCGATGTCGGTCGTGAGCGGC
>DATFGL010000233.1:0-17936 GCA_035249465.1 Rhodanobacteraceae bacterium
CTGGCGTCGATCTCGATTTCCACTTCGTCGCCGGTGTCGTTGCGACGAAAGCGGGTGCCGCCGACGTCGCCTTGCGCATAGTGCAGCAGATCCTTGCGCGCGTGGCGGCCGCCCAGTCCCTTGAAGCCGTTTTCTGCAGCGGCGCCGGTGACCAGCGTCAGTACCTGGCCGATCACGCCGGTGACACCTGCGTCCCCGGCTTCATTCAAATACACGCTGATGCCGCCGCGCTCGGGAAGGCTGTCGGGGTACAAATGGCGCAGCGCGGCACGCGCGCTGAGCCACCCGCCGGCGACGGTGGGGCAGGAGTGCCCGGCCAGCCGCACCGCGTCGGCGTAGTGGTACTCGATCACGCCGTCGTCACTGGCGCCCAGCAGCTGCGCGAGGCCATCGTGCAACCGCAGCGCCGGTACTTCGGCGAAGAAATCCGGAAAGGCCATTACGCAGTCATCACGAAGTCGATCACGATCGGGCCGTCGCCGCCGCGCTGCTGGTAGATCACGTCGATGCGGTCGCCATAGCGTTGCTGCATCTGGTGCAGCAGCGGAATCGGATCGTGGTCATTGAAGAAGCGCATCGCCTCGCCCGGTTGCAGCGCATCGAGCGCGCCGAAGATCGCTGAATGACGGAAGCGGTGCGCGATCGCCCGTGCGTCGAACGGGTAGGGCGTGTAGGTCGGAGTTTCGGCGGGGGTGCCCATACGTTGGCTCGCAGCAATGGAAACGGCGCCAAGAATGCGCCGTCACCATGATTGTCGTATTGACCTGCGTCAGGGCGTCGCCGCGGAGTTGGCGCCGGCAAGGAATGCGTCGCGCTGCGCGACGGGTTCGGAACCCAGCTTGCGCACCGCGGCATAGAAGCGCGTCCAGTCGTCGCCACACTGCTTGAACAACGCAGCGAACGCCGGAACGCCGCGGTCGTACAGTCCGAACGGCAGCAGCTTGGCGTTGTTCAGTGGCGTGTCGAACCAGCGGTCGAATTCGCGGTTGCCGTGCCATTCCGTATCGCGGATGCGCTGGTACTCGCGCCGCAGATCCGCGAAGGTTTGCGTCTTGCGCGCGAGCTTGGACGCGTCGGGCAGGCCGCTCGCGTACAGCACCTTCAGCTTCTCGCGCGTGGCCAGCACCAGTTCGATGAACTGCATCCGGCGCTCCGCTTCGGCGGAATCCGGCGGTGGAAGGTGGTTGTCTGAACGCCACTGCCTCAGGCCTTCGCGTTGCACGAAGGTGGCGAAGGATTCGTTGAACGCGGTGTCGTTCTTGACATAGAACTCCTGGTGCGCGAGCTCGTGGAAGATCGTCCCGACCATCCTGTCATCGCTCCAGCGATCCATGGTGCTGAGCAACGGGTCGGCGAAGTGCCCGAGCGTCGAGTAAGCCGGTACGCCGCCGACCCAGACGTCGTCGCCTTCTTGCTTCAATGTGTCTGCCAGCGATTCGGCGCGGTGGTGGTGATAGAAGCCCTGGTACGCGACGCAGCCTGCGAACAGGAGACAATGCTCGACCGGCTGCAGCGACAGCGCCGGTGTCGCAAACACGTTCCACATCACGAACGGCCGGTGGATGTCGGCGTAGGTCGTGTAGCTCTCATTGCGCGGAAGCTTCAGCATGTCGGATGCGAAGGCGCGGGCATGCATGGCCAGTTGCAGGCGGGCTCGCAGTTCCGGCGGTGTGGCGGGATCGTTGATCAGTTGCGGGATCGGCTTGCGGGCGCGCAAGATCGCCATTTCACCCGTGGCGAGATGGGCGTAGTAACCGAGCGTGGAACAGCCGCCCAGAAGGCCAAGCACAAGCGTCGCCGCCAATGCGATCGCGGATTTGCCGATGGCCTTGTTTCGCCGTGGTTGCACGGTCACACTTGCCTTCCCATTGCGGGCCCGCGGCCCGAATCGGATCCGACGCGATGCTGCTCCTGATCGACAACTATGACAGCTTCACGTTCAACCTTGCACAGTATCTCGGCGAGCTTGGGCAAGACGTGAAGGTGCTGCGCAACGATGCGGTGGACGTTGCCGGTATCCGCGCGCTCGCGCCTGAACGCATCGTGATCTCGCCGGGACCGGGTACGCCCGACCAAGCGGGCATCACGCTGGACTTGATCCGCGAGCTTGCGGGCGCGATTCCTATCCTGGGCGTGTGTTTGGGCCATCAGGCGATCGGCCAGGCGTTCGGCGGCAAGGTGATCCGCGCGAAGGAAATCATGCACGGCAAGACCTCGCCGATCCGCCATCGTGGTGCCGGTGTGTTCGCGGGCCTTTCCGATCCGTTCGAGGCGACCCGCTACCACTCACTGGTGGTCGAACGCGCGAGCCTGCCGGAATGCCTCGAAATCACCGCGTGGACCGAACACGCGGATGGTTCGTTCGACGAGATCATGGGCTTGCGCCACAAGGCTCTTGCTGTGGAAGGCGTGCAGTTCCATCCCGAATCGATCCTGACCCGCAGCGGCCATGACCTGTTGCGCAATTTTCTCGGTAGGGCACTGCCGAAGGCCGCGTGAAATGATGAGGCAGGCTGGCGCGAAACGTTCGGCCCCCTTGATTCAAGGGGGCGGTCAAACCGCAGCAGGTGGCCCCAAATGATCTTCACGCCGCACGAAGCGCTGCAGCGCACGATCGAGCATCGCGAGATCTTCCACGACGAGATGATCGACCTGATGCGCCAGATCATGCGCGGCGAGGTGTCGCCCGCGATGACCGCGGCGATCCTGACCGGCCTGCGGGTGAAGAAGGAAACCATTGGCGAGATCGCGGGCGCCGCCACGGTGATGCGCGAGCTGGCGGAACACGTCGCGGTACCTGCACATCCCCACATGCTGGACATCGTCGGCACCGGCGGCGATGGCGCGCACAGCTTCAACATTTCCACCGCGTCGATGTTCGTCGCGGCTGCGGCCGGCGCGCGCGTCGCCAAGCACGGCAATCGCGGCGTGTCGTCATCGTCGGGCAGCGCCGATGTGCTGGAAGCGTTGGGTGCGAAGATCGACATGGGGCCTGGGCAGGTCGCGCATTGCATCGAACAAACGGGCATCGGTTTCATGTACGCGCCGCGCTTCCATCCCGCGATGAAGGCGGTGGCGCCGGTGCGTCGCGAAATGGGCGTACGCACGTTGTTCAATATCCTGGGACCGCTGACCAACCCGGCGAGTGCGCCGAACATGTTGATGGGCGTGTTCCATCCGGACCTTGTCGGCATCCAGGTGCGGGTGCTGCAGCGGCTGGGCATGGAACGCGCACTGGTGGTGCACGGCAAGGATGGTCTCGACGAGATTTCACTGGGCGGCGCCACGCTGGTCGGCGAATTGGGCAATGGCGAGGTGCGCGAGTACGAAATAGAGCCGGAGCAGTTCGACATTCCGATGGCATCCAGCCGCAACCTGCGCGTGGCCGATGCCCGCGAATCCAGGGCGATGCTGCTGCAGGTGCTGGAAGGACACGATGGCGTCGCGCGCAACATCGTGCTGCTGAATGCCGGCGCGGCCTTGTACGCGGCCGGCGTTGCGACGTCGATTCAGGATGGGATCGGGCGCGCGCGCGGCGCGATCGATGATGGTTCGGCGCGGGCAAAGCTCGACCGGTTCGTCGCAGTCACCCGGGCGCTGGCCGCGCAACCGGCATGAACGACATTCTGAAGCAGATCCTTGCGCGCAAACGCAAGGAAGTCGCCGAACGCAAGGCGCGCGTGCCGGTTGCGGAATTGCGCGCGCGCGACGCGGACACGCCGCCGACGCGCGGTTTCGCCGCGGCGCTGTGCAAGCGCGTGGCGGCGGGGTCGGCGGCGGTCATCGCGGAAATCAAGAAGGCGAGCCCGTCGAAAGGCCTGATCCGCGCGGATTTCGACCCCGCCGCGATCGCGCGCAGTTACGAAACCGGTGGCGCGGTGTGCCTGTCGGTGCTGACCGACATCGATTTCTTCCAGGGCAGCGATGCGTACCTTCACGACGCGCGGGAGGCGTGCGCGCTGCCGGTGTTGCGCAAGGATTTCACGGTCGACATTTACCAGGTGCACGAGGCGCGTGCGATCGGTGCCGATGCGATCCTGCTGATTGCCGCGGCATTGGACAATGCCGTGCTGGTGAACCTGCACGCGCTGGCCATCGAGTGTGGCCTGGACGTGCTGGTGGAGGTGCACAACCCGGTCGATCTGCAACGTGCACTGATGCTGACGAACCCGCAGCGCACCCTGATCGGGGTCAACAATCGCGATTTGCGCACCTTCGAAACCAATATCGAGACCACGCTGTCGCTGAAGGAGGCCGTTCCGCGCGATCGCCTGCTGGTGACGGAAAGTGGTATCGCCACGCGCGATGATGTCGCACGTTTGCGCGCGGTCGGTGTGCAGGCATTTCTCGTCGGTGAAACGTTCATGCGCGCGCCCGATCCCGGCGCTGAATTGGCGCGGCTGTTTGCCGGAGCGTGACGATGGAACAGGAGATGCAAGCCACGACGCCGCGCGTCGTGTTGTTCGATTTCGATGGCGTGCTGATCCGCGGTGACACGTTCGCGATGTTCATGCGCGATCGCTACGTGCGTGCGCGCTGGCGCAAAGGGCTGGTATTGCTGCTCAGCCCGTGGTTCCTGCTGGTGTTGCCGTTTTCGTGGCGACGCGTGTTGCGCTCGATCGCGCACCTCGGCCTGCTCGGTCTGAACGAAGCACGTTACCGGAACCAGGCGAAAGCTTTCGCCGTGACGCTGGTGCGCCAGCCTGGACACTTCTGCCGCGAGGGATTGGGCGCGCTGCGCCGGCACCAGGCCGCCGGCGACCGCATCGTGATCGTCACGGGTTGCGAGGAATCGCTGGTGCGCAGCGTGTTGGCCGAGCTTGGCGTGGCGAACGTGGAAATATTGGCGTCGCGGTTGCGCGAAGGCCGGTTCGGCATGCGCTCGCATTGGCACAATGTCGGGCGCCGCAAGGTGGAACTGCTGGCGCAGCACGGGATCGAGACGTGGCAGATCGCCTACAGCGATTCCAGCCAGGATCTGCCGATGCTCGCGTTGGCGACCGAACCCGTGCTGGTCAACGCCACGCCCAAACTCTGCAAGCGGATCGAGAAGGCGTTGGGGCGCAGCGTGACACGTGCCGAGTGGCGCTGACCGGTGCGGGAGGTCACCTTGTTCCCCTGATGACGATCGTTTTCCCCGAAACGTCGATCCCGCCGTCGGTCTCGAGCTGCTTCAGCACACGGCCGGCCATCTCGCGCGAGCAGCCGACGATGCGCGAGAGCTCCTGCCGCGAGATGCGGATTTGAGTGCCGTCGGGATGGCTCATCGCGTCGGGTTCCTGGCACAGGTCCAGCAACGTGCGCGCGATGCGGTTGGTGACGTCCATGAACGCCATGCGGCTGACCTGGCGCGAAGTGCGCAGCAAACGATGCGTCAACTGCAGTCCGATCGCAAACAGGACGCGCGGACAATCCTCGTGCAACGGACCGGCGAACAACTGGAACAACTTGTCGTAGCCGATTTCCGCCAGCTCGCAGGTGCTGCGGGTGCGGATCAGGACCTCGCGTTGCGCCTGTTCGACGAACAGGCCCATCTCACCGATGAACTCGCCGCGGTTGATGTAGGCGAGGATCAATTCCCGCCCCTGTTCGTCTTCGCTGCAAACGGTGACCGAACCGTCGATCACGTAGAACAAGGTGTTGGCGGGGTCGCCCGGCCTGAGGATGGCCGTTTTGCCGGGGTAGCGGCGGCGATGACACTGTTCCAACAGCCGCTGCATCGCCGCTGGATCGGGTGCAAGCATCGCGGGGGCTTGCGACCGTTCATAGACCTGCTGGAGGAGGTAGCGCAATTCAGACATTGGGTCTTTGCACTGCGTCACACTTTTCGTGTGCGAGTCTAGCACCTTTGTGAAATTTCACACACATTACCAGAGAGAAAGGCCGAAAGGATGCGTGGCCCCCCACTTTCCCGCATACTCCGCGTTTTCCTGCCCCCGATGCGCGCGACGGGGGCCGTCCGGCGCGCGTGCTTCCGTTCCCACCGTTTCCCGAGGATACTGCCGTGGTCAAGCCGCTGCCCCGCTTGAAGCTGCAGGGGTTCAACAACCTCACCAAGGCACTCAGCTTCAACATCTACGACATCTGCTATGCGGTCACCAAGGACCAGCGCGACCGCTACATCGACTACATCGATGAAGCGTACGATTCCGACCGCCTCACCCAGATTCTCACGGACGTCGCCGACATCATCGGCGCGAACATCCTCAACATCGCACGTCAGGATTACGATCCGCAGGGCGCGTCGGTGACGATCCTGATTTCCGAACATCCGGTGGTGGAAAAGCTCGGCAAGGACGTGATCTCCGATGCCGTCGTCGCGCACATGGACAAGTCGCACATCACCGTGCACACCTACCCGGAAACCCATCCGCACAACGGCATCGCGACCTTCCGCGCCGACATTGACGTCGCGACCTGCGGGGTGATCTCGCCGCTGAAGGCATTGAACTACCTGATCGACAGCTTCGAATCGGACATCGTGACGATGGATTACCGGGTACGCGGTTTCACCCGCGACATCCACGGCAAGAAGCACTACATCGACCACAAGATCAACTCGATCCAGGATTACCTGGCCAAGCACATCCGCCAGAAGTACGAGATGTTCGACGTCAACGTGTATCAGGAGAACATGTTCCACACCAAGATGCACGTGAAGGACTTCGATCTCGACACCTACCTGTTCGAAGCGCATGCCGACGATTTGTCATTCAAGGATCGCCAGCGCATCGAAGCGCTGCTGAAGCGCGAGATCGAGGAGCTGTTCCACGGCCGCAATCTGATGTAATTGGAGGGCGCTTGACGACGTTCGAAGTCGTCGAGCCGTAGGGCGAGAGTAGCGCAGCGCCTGTCGTCTGGAACGACTGGACGGCCTTGGGCCGGCCCCGAGCGTAAGCGAGAGGCGAGCATCAGGGATGATGCGAACAATCCCGCCGATACGGCGGGTTGGCACCCGCCCTACAACCGGTATGCCACCGCCTTCATCAACGCCGACGCGCCACGCATCAGCGCCGGAATCGGGAAAGGCAGCTTCGCGCCCCCACGGGCCAGTGCGTTGTCGGCGTGCCGCGCTTCGTCGGCCTGCATGGTTTCGAGGATGGCGCGTGAGCGCGTGTCGGTCTGCGGCAGGCGTTCGAGGTGCTCGCCGAGATGGGCCTCCACCTGGCGCTCGGTTTCGACCACGAAGCCCAAGCTCCAGCGGTCGCCGGCCAACGCCGCCAAGGCGCCAATCGCGAAGCTGCCCGCATACCACAGCGGATTGAACAGGCTGGGTCGGTCATCCAGCTCGTGCAGGCGTTCGGCGCACCATGCCAGGTGGTCGGTCTCCTCGGCAGCGGCGGCCTGCAGATGCCTGCGGGTGGCCGCGTCGCCCGCCAGCGCGGCCTGACCGTCGTAGAGCGCCTGCGCGCACACCTCGCCGGTGTGGTTGACGCGCATCAGGCCGGCGGCATGGCGGCGGTCCTTCGCATCGAGTTCGGGCAAGGGCTGGATTTCGCCCGGGGAAGGGCGTGCGGCGACCGCCGCGCCGGCGACGGTGTCCAGCGCACGCTGGAACCCTCCGAGCACGCGGTCGAGTGGGGTGGGGCGGCGGATATCATCGGCGTTCATGGACATTATTGTCGCGCACGCGGCGTCGGCGAGGGATGAAGATCGCGCAGGAACGTTCACCCTCTCGCCGGCGCCTGGGAACAGGCACCCCGCTACGGGTAGGCAGCATGCTCCGGCAGGTTGTGCGGCGCCCTCGCCGTGAGGCTCGCAGAGTAAGGTGGCGATGCTTGCGCGAAAACCGGGGCGCCGGTATCCTTGGCGGTCTTTCGTTGCCGTCAACCCCCCGTCGCGCCCCGTGGCGCGGCCCCGCCTTACGTGCGGACCAAACAACTTTTACGGATCGTTCCCATGAAGACGTTCAGCGCCAAGGCCGAGACGGTCAAGCGTGACTGGCTCATCGTCGATGCCAACGGCAAGACCTTGGGTCGCTTGTGCTCCGAGCTCGCGCGCCGCCTGCGCGGCAAGCACAAGCCCGAATTCACCCCGCACGTCGACACCGGCGACTACATCGTCGTGGTCAACGCGGAAAAGGTCGCGGTCACCGGCAACAAGCTGGATGACAAGCAGTACCACCGCTTCACCGGGTACGTCGGCAACCTCAAGACTACCAACCTCAAGGACCTTTTGGCCACGCATCCCGAGCGCGCGATCGAATTCGGCGTCAAGGGCATGCTGCCGAAGAATCCGCTGGGCCGTGCGATGTTCCGCAAGCTCAAGGTATACCGTGGCGCCGAACATCCGCATACCGCACAACAGCCCAAGGCGTTGGAGATCTGACCATGGCGACCCTGCAACAGAATTCCGGTACCGGCCGCCGCAAGACTTCCGCCGCGCGCGTATTCCTGCGCAAGGGCAACGGCGCGATCGTGGTGAACGGCAAGCCGCTGGACGAATTCTTCGGCCGCGAAACCTCGCGCATGATCGTGCGCCAGCCGCTGGAGCTGACCCAGATGGCCGACAAGTTCGACATCAAGGTCAACGTGGCGGGCGGCGGCATCACCGGTCAGGCCGGCGCGATCCGGCTCGGCATCGCCCGCGCGCTGGTCCAGTACGACGAAACCCTGAAGTCGCTGCTGCGCCGCGCCGGGTTCATGACCCGCGATGCCCGTGCGGTCGAGCGCAAGAAGGTCGGCCTGCACAAGGCACGTCGCGCGACGCAGTTCTCCAAGCGGTAAATTAAGCCGGTAAAGGGCGAAGTCGCGCCTTCGGCGCTGCAAATGGTCAATGACAAGTCGTGGCAACCCGTACCCATTACCATTTGCAGGCTGCGATGCGGCCGACTTGACAGCCCGCATAGCGGGCGATTTGCCCTAGTGTTTCATTGAAGCCCCGTCGCCAAGTGGTAAGGCACCTGACTCTGACTCAGGCATTCGGTGGTTCGAATCCATCCGGGGCTGCCAATTCCCCCCGACCGCTTTTCGGCGATCGGCCCGAACGAATCAAGCCCGCCTTCCGGCGGGCTTTTTTGTTCGCGCGACCCCGGTTTTGGGATGAATGTCAAGAATTGTTTCTTCGGCTTGGACGTATGGTGCAAGGTCCGCCCAGTGGCGGATTTCCCATCCCCGAACCGGAGCACGATCATGACCATTTCGATGGAAGCACCCCGCACGCCGCAGCACGACCTGGTGGCAATGACGGCCGCCTTCCGCGGCGCCTTGATGCAGCGCGTGGAGCAAGGTATCCAGTCCAGTGGCTTGGCGAGTTACTACATGTATCTCGTCGCAAAGCGATTGACGTTTGCCGGGCCGCAGACTGCCTCCGCGCTGTCGGAGCAGCTGCGGCAGAATCCACGCGTCATCGAAGACACCGTGTGTCAGATGTCCGGGCAGGGATTGGTAACGCGCGAAGGCGACGCGTGGCAGGTCACTGATGCCGGGCGCAACGCGTTGAGTTCCGCCAATGACACGGGCACCGAAGTGTTGAACGAAATCCGCGAAACCATTGGCGCATCGGCATGCGATCAGCTGGTGGCCGGCATGCGCGGCGCCCTGGCTGCCTTGCACAAGGCGGCGTGAAGCAAGGACAGGGAAGAGGCGATCCTCCCCGGGATGCCGGGCCCGGTGCGTAACCGGCCCGGCCTTTTCATTTGCCGCATGGATCGCCAATCACGCGCGAGCCCGAGTCGGCGTTCTTCCATGCAGCACTAGAAGCGTCGGCGGTCGCCCACCAGCACCACATCCGCGGGACGGTGGGCGAACAGGCCCACCGTCACCACGCCGGTGATCTGGTTCCATTCGGACTCCAGTGCCACGGGGTCTGCAATGCGCAACCCATGCACGTCGAGGATCCAGTTGCCATTGTCGGTCACACAGTCCGCGCGCCACACCGGCGTGCCGCCGCGGCGTTCTATCTCGCGCGCCACGTGACCCCTTGCCATCGGGATCACCTCGACCGGCAACGGGAATTTGCCCAGCACGTCGACGCATTTGTGCGCATCCACGATGCAGACGAATTTCTTCGAGACCGCGGCGATGATCTTTTCGCGCGTCAGTGCGCCGCCACCGCCCTTGATCAGCCGGCGTGCAGGGTCGCACTCGTCGGCCCCGTCCACGTAGACGGCGAGTGTGCCGACGGCATTGAGGTCGAGTACCTGGATGCCGTGCGCGCGCAGCAACTGGCTGGACTGCTCGGAACTCGACACCGCGCCGTCGATGCGATGCCTGATCTTCGCCAGCGCGTCGATGAAGTATTTGACGGTCGAGCCGGTGCCGACACCGATCACGCCCTTGTCTTCGACGAATTCGATCGCGGCTTCGCCGGCCGCACGCTTCTGCGCTTCGATGTCCATGTTGTCCCCGGTTGTTTTGATGCTCATTCAAGGGCCAGGATCGCGTGCCATTGCGGTTCCGCAACCGGCAGCACCGACAAGCGGTTGCCGCGGCGGGTCAGCGCGAAATCGCCGAGATTCCTCAGCGCCTTGATCTCATCCAGCGTGATGACGCGCTTCAACTTGCGCACGAAGCGTACGTCCACCAGTGTCCAGCGCGGGTTGCCGCGGTCGCTGCCCGCATCGAAGTACTCGTTTTTCGGGTCGAATTGGCCCGGATCGGGATACGGCGCGCTGGCGACTTTCGCGAGGCCGACCACCCCAGGGACCGCGCAGCTGGAGTGATAGATCATCACTTCGTCGCCACGCCGCATCGTGCGGATGAAATTGCGTGCCTGATAGTTGCGCACGCCGTTCCACGGTTCCAGTTTGCGCGTGCGCAGGTCATCGATGGAAAACGTGTCCGGTTCGGTCTTCATCAACCAGCGTTGCATGGGGATTCCATCAGGCAGTGGCGTCAACAGGGCCGCAGGCTATCAGTTCCGAGTCCGTGGCCACGTAGTCGAGATCGACATCCCAGGGCTCGACGGGGATGGTCTCTGCTTCCTGGAATGCGTAGCCGATGCCGACCAGCAGCGGCGCAGCTGGACGCGGCGTCCCGCGCAGGAAGGCGAGACTGGTGTCATACCAGCCGCCGCCGGTGCCGAGGCGATGGCCTTGCCGGTCGAATGCAAGCAACGGCAGCAGGATGACGTCCATGTCCCGTGGCTTCAGTCGCTGGTCCGCCGAGGTGGCGGGTTCGGGAATGCCGAAACGGTTGTGGACGATTGGGGTGCCCGTCGAATATTCGGCGAAGTGCAGCTGCCGTGCCGAACCCAGTAGCGGCAGGAAATAACGCTGTTCGCGACGCGCCAGCGACGCGACCGCGAGGTTCAGCGGCAACTCGCCGCGCACCGCCCAGTAACCCGCCACGTTCGCATCGGTCATGAATTCGGGCAGGCTTTCGAGGCTGTGCAGCATCCCCGCAGCGGCCGCAATGCGTTGCTTCGCATCGAGCTCGTTGCGCCGCACCGACATGCGCGCGCGCAACAGTGCGCGGCTATCGTTCATTCAAGCACTCCGTTCGCGCAGCGTCCCGAGCTTTCGCTTTAGTTTCATTCGGGCTGCCCGTCGCTTCGTGCGAAGCGGCTGTCGATCGCATGTTCGGGGTGGCTGTTGTGAAAAGTCGGCCCATGGATGGGCGTTCTGGTTTGCCGAAGTCGGTACCCGGCACGGCATCGCGAAGAATCCGGGGCGCCGCGATCATGGACGATCGCAAAACAAGTGGCGCCCTCCGCAGTGACGATGCGCGCCGAGCGACCCTGATCCCGAGGATCAAGTGGGCAGGCTGGCCGGATTTTCAGGCTTTCCGCACGCGGCGGACTTGCACAAGGACCCGGTAACCGCCGGCCCCAGGTCGTACATTAGGAACAAGGCACATTGCTGGGGGCGCGCTGTCGTTCACCGCAGGGGACGCCAGCAACGTCATTCTAGGGGTGCATCGAGGGCGGCTTCAAGCTTGCGCCGCAGCATCGCGATGTGCTCGCCCGCGCTGTCGGAAAGCGCGCTCTGGCTGCGCCGCAGCATCAGCAATTCATGCGTGATGTCGAGCGCCGCGAGCACCGCGATGCGGTCGTAACCGGGGCTGCGCGAGGCGTGCCGGATTTCCCGCATCTTCTGGTTCAGATGCTCCACTGCGGACAGCAGTCCCTCGCGTTCGCTCGGCTTGCAACCGACCAGGAACTCACGATCGAGCAGCTTCACGGTGACGGTAACGGATTCGTCGCTCATCCCGCGGCCTCGAGGGATTTGAGCCGCTCGATCATGGCTTCGACACGGGTGCGTGCCTGCTCGTTGCGCGCCATCAGCGCCGCACGTTCACCGGCCATCTGGTCGCGCCCGCGGCGCAGGCTGGCGTTTTCCTCGGCCAACCGGCGCATGCGGTCCAAGGCAGCATCGAGCGTGCGCGACAACGCGGCAAGCTCTTCTTCGAAGTGTCGGGTATCCATGGCCGTCGACTATAAGGCAAAAGGCGATGCGTGGCATGTCCCGTCAGGCCAGGTCGAAACTGGCGGTGGCGCGGCGATCCAGGAAGTCGAGGCAGGCTTCCGCGGTCAGCGGGCGCGAGAGCCAGTAGCCCTGGATCTCGTCGCAGTTCTGCGCGCGCAGGAAGGCCAACTGTTCGGCGGTTTCCACGCCCTCGGCCACGACCTTGAGCTGCAGCGAGTGCGCCATGGTGATGATGGTGGACGTGATTGCGGCGTCGTCCGGATCAGTGGTGACGTCGCCCACGAATTCCTGGTCGATTTTCAGGGTGTCGATGGGCAGCCGCTTGAGGTAGGCCAGCGAGGAATAGCCCGTGCCGAAGTCGTCGATGGCCAGGCGCGCGCCGATGGATTTCAGTTCACTCAGCAGACGCACCGATTGCTCGGCGTTGGCCATGACCATGCTCTCGGTGAGTTCCAGTTCCACCTGGTTGGGCGCCACGTCGTGTTCGGCCAGCATGTCGCAGATGTGCAGGGTGAGATCGGGCCGGTTGAGTTGGGCCGCCGACAGATTGATGGCCATCGTGAGGTTGCGGTGGCCGCCCTCGCGGAAGCGGCGCAGGTCGGCACAGGCGGTCGCAAACACATAGGCACTGATGTCGTGGATCTGGCCGGTTTCCTCGGCAAGCGGAATGAAGACACTGGGCGGTATTTCGCCGAGTTCGCGGCTGTGCCAGCGCAGCAGGGCCTCCATGCCGGTGATGCCCTGATTGCCGTGAATCGCGAGCTTGGGCTGGTAGACCATGCTCAGTTCCTTGCGTTCCAGCGCGCGCCGCAGGGCGGTGACCAGCGTGGCGTGGTCGCGCGCGCGTGCATCCATGCCGGCGTGATACACCGCCCAGGTGTTGCGGCCGCGGTCCTTGGCCTGGTACATCGCGGTGTCGGCGCACTTCAGCAGGTCTGCTGGTGTCTGCCCGTGATCGGGGTACAGGGCGATGCCGATGGATGGCGAAATGACGGCTTCCTGGGTACCGGTGATCGGCAGGGGACGTGCGAAGGCCTGGATCAACCGTTGCGCCATTTCTTCGGCACCGCGTGCATCGGTCAGGTTCTCCAGTACCACGGTGAATTCGTCGCCACCCAGGCGGGCCACCACGTCGGTTTCGCGCACGCATTGGCGCAGCCGCGCGCCGGCTGCCTTCAGTGTGCGATCGCCGGTGCTGTGGCCCATCGAGTCGTTGATGTGCTTGAAGCGGTCGAGGTCGAGGAACAGCAGCCCGACTTTTTGCCCGGTGCGGCGCGCGCTGATTACCGCGGCGCCGAGGCGCTCGCCCAGGAGTGCCCGGTTTGGCAAACCCGTGAGCGTGTCGTAGTTGGCGAGGTAACGCAGCTCCTGCTCGGCGCGCTTGCGGTCGGTGATGTCGGTGAGCACGCCGATCATGTGGGTGCGCTGGCCCGAGGCGTCGCACACCTCGTTGAGTTCTACCCAGCACAGGAATTCCTCGCCGTCCTTGCGCCGTTGCCACAGTTCGCCACGCCAGTGGCCGGACTCGGCCAGGGTCTGGCGCAACTGGTTGTAACTGGCCGGGGCGTGGCGGCTGCCGTTGAGGATGGACGCATCGCGGCCCAGTACCTCGTGCTCGGCGTAGCCGGTCATGCGGGTGAAGGCGGTGTTGATCGACAGGAAGCGGAAGTCGAGGTCGGTCACCGTCACCGCCTCGCTCATGTTGCGGATCACTTCCATGGCAATGCGGCGGTCGCGGTCCGCGGCGCGCAGTGCGCTGATGTCGCGCTCGGTGCCGCATATGCGCAGCGGCTTGCCCTCTGCGTCGCTCTCGACGATGCGGCCGCGCGAAATCACCCAGGTCCATTCGCCATCGCGCCCGCGTACGCGGTGCTCGACCTCGAAGTGTTCGGTATGGCCCGCGATGTGCTCGGCCAGCGCGTGGTTGAGGTTGGCGAGGTCGTCCGGGTGCACCATCGTGGCGCGCCATTCGTCCGCGGCAATGGATTCCTCGTGGTGGCCACCGGGCGCGCCTTCGGGGCCGAGGCGCAGGATCGTGCCGTGTTCCAGGTTCCAATCCCAGAATTCGTCACCGGAACCCCACAAGGCTTGCCGCAGCCGGCTTTCGCGCAGGCGCAATTGCCGCCGGTGGCGAGCCTGTTCCTGATAATGACTGCGCCAACCCAGCACGGCGATCAGCATCAAAAGCGCCAGCGCTGCGGCGTACACGATGCGCATGGGCCAGCTCCACCACCACACGGCCGGTATGTGGAATTGCAGGCTGGCTGTGTTGCCCGGCGCGCCGTCGCGCAGGATGGCCTGAACTTCCAGGCGGTAATTGCCGGGCGCGAGATCGCTGAATGCCGCGGTATGGTTGAGGGTTGGCGCACTCCATTCCGGGTTACGCGAACCGAGCAACCGGACACGGAATCGGTTGTGCGCCGACGCTGCATAGTCAAGCATGCTGAACGCGGCGTGCACACCGTGATCATTGGTATCCAGGGTGAGCATTTGTTCTGGTGACTGCGGCAAGCGAACCCGGGTTTCCCCCGCATAGAACGTCGTGAACGCCACCGGTGCCGTGTGGCTCGAGAAGCGCAGGCGCTCCGGCTCAATCATGTCGAAACCGTGGCCGCCGAATAAAAGGGTCCCGCTGGCCGTGCGCAAACAAGCGCCCGAGGTGTATTCGTTGCCTTGGGTTCCATCGGCCACGCCGAAAGCGCGAATCGATCCCGTTTTCGGGTCGAGCAATCCCAAGCCGAGGTTGGTGCTGAACCAGATGTGCCCCGCGAGGCCCTCGAGCATGCAGTTGATGGCGTTGTCAGGCAGTCCGCCGCCCAGGCCATAGCGATGGAACACGGCGCCCTTCGCGTCGATGCGTTCCAGCCGGCTGATGCCCGAGAGCGAACCGATCCAGACGCGGTTCTGGCTGTCGACCAGCAAACTGATGACTGCTCTGCCCGCCAGCGAATTCGGATCTCCCGGAATTTCCCGGAAGCTCCGGATTTTTCCGGTGGCCGGATCGATCATCGACACCCCGTCGGTAGTGCCGGCCCAGATGTTGCCGGCGTGATCCTGGGCGAGTACCACGACGCTGTTGCTGGCCAGGCCCTGCTGCTTGCCAAAGCGTTGCAGTAGATGACCGTCGCGGTAATGCACCAGTCCTGCGTCGTGGGGCGCAACCCACAGGTCGCCGTTGCTTGCGCGCAACAACGTGCGCACCGGCGCGGTCGCAGCTTCGCCCGCGAGCTGTGCGTAGCCGGCGGCGCCGGTTTGTGGATCCAGGCGCAGGATGCCGTTATTGGATGGCAGCAGCAGATCGCCATTCGCGCCCTGCAGGATGTCGTAAATCCGGATATCGGCCGAGGGGGTTGAACGCTGCTGCCCGGATTGCGCTGCCGGGGACGTGTGCGTGGCTGCGTGGCGTGCGCCGGCAGTCCCAATCGCCCGCTCGAGCGCGTCCTTGTAGCTGGTGATTTCGTGGGTCGCCGGGTTGTAGCGGACCAGCCCGAGACCGTTCATCGCGACCCAGAATTCACCATCGTGAGCAGCTTGCAGGGCACTGACATACGTCAGGGCGCGCGGGTCGCCGGTGAGGTTCAGGACCGAACTGATGGCACTGGTTTCGGTACGGGTCCAGGCCACGCCGGACGTGAGCGTGCCGACCCAGAGCAAGCCGGTTCGATCAACGAACAAGGTGGTGAAGGGCGAATCGGGCAGGCCACCACCGATCCCGAGCGGAGCGGGTTCGACCCTGACCGTGTCGCCGTCCGGCCCGATGCGCAGCAGGGAATGGTCGGCCAGCCCCAACCACAATCGATGGGCCTCGTCCGCGACGACCGACACGACACCGACATCGCCGACGGTGCCATGTTGCCACAGTGGCGCGAGTGACCCGTCGTGGCGGTTCACGCTGAACAGGCCTGCCGTGTTGCCAAGCAGCAGGCGGCCATTCGGATCGCAAAAGAGCGCGTTGATGGGCGAGCCTGTGTCGCCGAGAACACCTCCGCTGGCTTTTGCGGGATCCAGCGCAATCACCTTGCTGCCCGCGCTGGCATATACGGCGCCATCCCCGCAGCGCGTCATGGTTTGAACCCAGTCCTGCCTGCTCGAGGGTTCGGCCCACAAAGACTTCAGCGATGGGTTCGTATCGCCTCCCATCAGAAGATCCACGCCCCGCGGACTGCCGATCAGCACGCCGCCATCGGGAATCGCCAGCAGGTCGGTAACGGGGAGTGCCTTGCGCTGCACGGACTTTGGCAGCGGGAGCGTAGCGTCATCGCCGGGGTTGAACAGGATCAGACCGCCGCTGGTGGAACCCACCCATAGCCTTCCGTCGTCGGCGTTGGCCAGCGAAGTGACCTTGTAGTCCTCGGGAAGACTGTCGGCGCGGTTCGGATCGTGCGTGTAGCGGTTGAGGCTATAGCCGTCGTAACGAAACAATCCGCCCTGAGTGGCGAACCACATGAACCCCGTGCGGTCCTGGAAAATCAGCGTGACGGAGTTTTGCGTGAGACCGTCGCGATCGTCCAGTTTCTGGAAGTGGAAGTTGCGCTGGTAGGCGTGCCACGTGGCATCCGCGGAAGGCGCATCCGCCGGTGCGGCGACACGCGCCGCCACGGCAGGGGCCAGCCAGCACCCTGCCGCCATGAATGCCAGCGCCAAGCAGGGATGTCTGGATCGCTGGATGGTCACGGATGACCCCGAGTGATGCGGCTCATGGCGGATGGGATGCAACCCCTGTGATCGTGCGGCTAGCCGCGCCGGGCCGCATGGATGGCCGAAGACGCCGGACTTCCCGTCAAGTTTACTCAAACCGCCGGCGAACGTCGTATGCAGAATGTCCCAGCAAGATACGTGCCCTAGAATGCGCAGGGCTTGCAGAAGATCGATGCGGATGGCATGAACCAGGGCATGGCGACAGATACTTACGCGGGCTGGAGCGCGGCGATCACGCAGGCGAAGCTTGGCGTGACACCTTCGGAGCTGCATGGCTCCATCACAGGATTCCTGTGCGCGGGGTGGAGCGGTCGCGCGCACGAACTGCTGGACTCGCTGGCCCTGGAAAGCGGCGCGGGCGGTGTCGTGGGCGAAAATCTGGACGGCTTCATCGAGCGTGCCGCCGGGCACATCAATGACCGATTCCACGCCGGTGAGCCGATCGAACCTGTATTGCCCGAGGCTCCACTCGCGGCACGGGCCGACGCCGCCGTGGATTGGTGCCGCGGCTTCCTCGGGGGATTGGGGCTGACCGGCGCGCTGGTCGGACTCGCGCAGACCCCCGAAGTTGCGGAGTTGCTTTCCGGGCTGGGGCAGATTGCGGCATCGCACCTCGCCTGCGACGACAACGATGAATCCGCGCTCGATGACGTGCTGGATTTCATCCACGATGCGGTGGCGCACCTGCACGCAGTGTTTGCGCCGACGCGGCGGCCATGATCGCGCCCGCCGAATTCGCGCGGCGGCGCCGTGAACTGATGCGCATGGCCGGCGACAGTGCCGCGCTGGTGGTGGCCGCAGCGCCCCGCAGGATGCGCAACGCCGACGCCGCGTGGCCGTACCGGCAGGACTCCGACTTCCATTACCTCAC
>DATFGL010000234.1:0-21239 GCA_035249465.1 Rhodanobacteraceae bacterium
CCCAGCTGCGCGGATTCATACGCCTTGGCTTCATGATCGTGATCCGCCAGGATCAGTTCCGCGCAATGCCGGTATTCGGCCAGCGCCGCGTCGTGCTGCCCGAGCTGCCATCGGGTATCGGCCTGCCACACGCACAGGTACTGGTTGCTGTATGCCGAGCCCCGGCTCGATGTGAACAGTGGCAGCGCCGCCGCGTAGTCGTGCGAGTGGTACAACGCCATCGCATGGTCGACCAGATGGGTCGGGATCGCCCGCACATCGGGCGGCGCGGCCATGATCATCGCCAGTTGCGCGGCACCGCTGCCGGTGGAGTAGTACGCCAGATAATCGCGCATGCCCCAGGTCAGCCCCGCGTGGTAGTTGACGTCGAGCGCCTTCAACAAATTCTTGTCGGCCTTCGCGTACTCATGACGTTCGCCTTCGAGCCACGCTAATCCCTGCAAGGCCAGTACGTTGCGCGGGTCCAGGCCCACCGCACGCTCGTAGGCCGCGTTCGCGTTGTCCAGGCGCCCAAGGTGGTATTCGGTATCGGCCAGTGCCAATTGGGCATTGGCATCCCGCGGATTCAGCGCCAGCGCCTGCTTGAACTGCGCCTGCGCCGCCACATCGTCGTTCTCCGCCCACTCGTGGTAAAAACCCGCTGCCACATGCGCCTCCGGCAAATCGTTGTTCAACGCCAGTGCCTTGCCGAAGGACTGTTTGCTCCTGGCCGCCATCGTGTGGGCATCGGCAGAAGGGACGAAATTGATCGTCCACGCGTAGGCGTAACCCAGCCGCGCCCAGGCCAATGCGAATTGCGGATCGGCGGCGACCGCCTCCTGATACGCCGAGATCGCGGCATCGATGTCCGGCTGCTTCCAGCTTACGTCGGCGCGCTGTTGCGCCGCTTCGCCGCGCAGCAATGCCTGATAGGCGTACGCGTTGCGGGTCGGCGCCTTGGCCAGCGCGCGCTTCTCCTTCGGCAACAACGTGACCCGCAGCGCGTCCGCCACTTGCGCGGCCACGTCGCTCTCGACGGTAAATACATCGTCCAGGTTGCGGTCGTAGGTTTCCGCCCACACCTGCGCGTCGGTGTCGGTGTCGATCAACTGCAGGCTGATGCGCGCCTGGTTGCCGGCCTTCTGCACGCTGCCTTCCAGCACGTTGCTGACCCCCAGTTGCTGGCCGATGGTCTTCACGTCCTCCGGGTGGCTGGCGTATTTCTCGGTGGACGTGCGCGAGATCGTCTTCAGCCCGCTCAGACGCGTGAGTTGCGTCAGGATCTGCTCCTGCATGCCGTCCGCGAAATAGGCGTTGTCGCGGTCGGGCGAGAGATTCTCGAATGGCAACACCGCGATCGACTTGGTACCGGCGCCAGAAATCGCGGCCGCGTCGGCCTTGGGGCCTTGCGGCAGGAAAGCCTGCGCACGCCACAGGATCGCCGTCAGTACGATCGAAAGCGCGACCAATCCGAGGATGGCGAAATCGATGCGACGGAAGCGGCCGTGCCCCGCACCATCGCGCGCATCGCGGCGCAATCCCGACGGGCCGAGTTCATAGGACCAGGCCGCCAGCAGGGCGACCGGAAACCCGGCGAGCACGATCAGCACCGCCAGCCGCTGTACCCAAAGCGAAAACTCGAAAACCGGAAGAACCTGGGTGATGACCTGCGTCAACAGCCAGCCAATGGCCGCGTAGGCCACCGCCACGCGATACACATGCCGGCGCTTGAGTTCGAGCAGGAAGGAATCGAATGCGCGCATGCCTTTGCGATCCACAAGCCACTCGCGGATACGGCCGTCGCCGGGCCAATGCAGCCAGTTACCGGACGGGTCGCGGCGACTATATCGGCCGCGCGAACCGGCCGGAAGACCCGCAGGAGATCCTCGATACCGGCGCGGCGCCGAGCGCAAAGCCAGGCCGAGGTTCAACGCCCGATCGTACTCAACCGGCAGCTTCCTCCGGCGGCGGTTGCAGCTTCTGCCGCAACGCCTCGAGATCGGCGATCGCCTTCTCCAGCGCGTCATGCAATTGGCCCTGGCGATTCATCAGATCGTCGATCTTGTCGGTCTGCTTCAGCTTCGACAGCTCGCCGTCGAACAGCAGCCAGATCGCGGTCAACCGCTCCACGTTGTTCTTCGCGTAGTGGTGCATCTCCTTGAGCTGCGTCACCGTGTCGGTGACACGTTCGAGTTGCTTGCTGGCATTTTCGTCGGCCATGGCGTGCTCCTCTGGAGGGCCGTGCCATGCTACGACCGCAAGCACAACGGCGGCGAAATGCCGGTGCCGTGCCGCTTCGTGCATACTGATGACGATGCAATGACCGCGGAGCCACCATGCACGAACTGCCCCCGTTCCATCTCGCCTTTCCCGTCGCCTCGCTGGGCGAAACCCGCGGTTTCTACGGCGGCCTGCTCGGCTGCCCGGAGGGCCGTTCGAGCGATGCCTGGGTGGACTTCGATTTCTTCGGCCACCAGATCGTCGCGCACCTCGCGCCGGAAGAATTGCGCTCGGCCGCTGCACACGACGTTGACGGCGACAACGTGCCGGTGCGGCACTTCGGCGCGATCCTCGACATGGACGCTTGGCACGCGCTCGCGGAAAAGTTGCGCGAAGCCGGCACCAGGTTCGTGATCGAACCGCACGTGCGCTTCAAGGGCCAGCCCGGCGAACAGGCCACGATGTTCCTGCTCGATCCGTCCGGCAACGCGCTGGAGTTCAAGGCCTTCGCGGATCGCTCGAAGCTGTTTGCGAAGTAACCGCCGTTAGCTCCCGGCGAAAGACGGTTCGATCAACTTGCCGACTTCGATCTATGTCACCTCGCCAGCACGGAAGCGCAATCCATGGATCGTTTACCACCCGTACTCACATATGCCAGCTACGGGCAAATCGCAGGTTCAAATCCTGCCTCCGCTACCAGGCTACTTGCCTGGCTCCTTGCCGAATATCACGCGATATGGCGTCTTCAATCGAATCACTTCATCGAATTTGTGGATGCTGATCCGCCTGCTCAACGCGCGTCAGCCATGACCCCGGGTGAATTCAAATTGCGTGTGGAATGCTGGGCAACGCGCCTCCGGGTCAAGCCGAAGCAGGTCCGCCTTCAAGTCATGTGCAGGAAATGGGCATCATGTTCATCGCGCGGGCGGGTAACGTTCTGTCTCGACCTGCTCGCGCAACCGCGCAGCTTCCAGGACTACGTGAGCGCCCACGAACTGCTGCACCTGCGCGTTCGCAATCACGGCAAGCTGTTCAAGGCGACATTGCGCACTCACCTGCGTGGAAATCCCTGGCTGGACAGCGACATCGGCCGGGCGGCCCACCAGCTCTAACGCCATCGGCAACCTGAGTCCCTTTTCCTTCGCGCAGGCGCTGGGTTCTGGGCTTCGCCGCGATGGAGCAGCAGCGGCCCCGAAATGACGTACCAAATCATCCGGCGTAGTGGCTTACCCCATCGGCAGCTTCAGACCCTGCTCCTTCGCACATGCGATCGCTTCCGGGTAGCCCGCGTCGGCGTGGCGCATCACGCCGGTGCCCGGGTCGTTCCACAGCACGCGTGCGATGCGGGCGTCGGCTTCCTTGCTGCCGTCGCAGACGATCACGAGGCCGGCGTGTTGCGAGTAACCCATGCCGACGCCGCCGCCGTGGTGGAACGACACCCAGGTCGCGCCGCTTGCGGTGTTGAGCAACGCGTTGAGCAATGGCCAATCGCTGACGGCATCGGAACCATCACGCATGGATTCGGTTTCGCGATTGGGTGAGGCAACCGAACCGGAATCGAGGTGATCGCGGCCGATGCACACCGGCGCCTTCAATTCGCCCTTGCGCACCATTTCGTTGAAGGCAAGGCCGAGTTTGTCGCGCAGGCCCAGCCCGACCCAACAGATGCGCGATGGCAGGCCTTGCCAGTGGATGCGTTTTTCCGCCATGTCCAGCCAGTTGTGCAGGTGCTTGTCGTCCGGGATCAGTTCCTTGACCTTGGCGTCGGTCTTCAAAATGTCTTCCGGATCGCCGGATAGCGCGACCCAGCGGAACGGTCCGACGCCACGGCAGAACAACGGGCGCACGTAGGCCGGCACGAAACCGGGGAAGTCGAACGCGTTCCTGCAGCCGACATCGAATGCCATCTGGCGGATGTTGTTGCCGTAGTCGAAGGTCGGGATGCCTTGCGCGTGGAACGCCAGCATCGCATCCACGTGGACCTTCATCGATTGCTTGGCCGCGTCGCGCGTGCCGTCGGGGTCGGACTTGCGGCGCTCGAACCATTGCTCCACCGTCCAGCCCTGCGGCAGGTAACCGTTGACTGGATCATGCGCGGAAGTCTGATCGGTCACCGCGTCGGGCTTCACGCCGCGCTTTACCAGCTCCGGCAGCACATCGGCGGCGTTGCCGAGAAGCGCGATGGATTTCGCTTCACCGGCTTTCGTGTATTTCTCGATGCGCACGAGTGCGTCGTCGAGATCCTTCGCCTGCTCGTCGACGTAGCCGGTCTTCAGGCGGAAGTCGATGCGCGATTGCTGGCATTCGACCGCCAGCATGCACGCGCCCGCCATCACCGCCGCCAGCGGCTGCGCACCGCCCATGCCGCCGAGGCCCGCGGTGAGGATCCACCTGCCTTTCAGGCTTCCGTCGTAGCTTTGCCGGCCCATCTCGACAAAGGTTTCGTAGGTGCCCTGCACGATGCCCTGCGAGCCGATGTAGATCCACGAGCCGGCCGTCATCTGGCCGAACATCATCAGGCCTTTCTTGTCGAGTTCGTGGAAGTGCTCCCACGTCGCCCAATGTGGCACGAGATTCGAATTGGCAATCAGCACGCGTGGCGCATCGGCGTGGGTCCTGAACACGCCAACGGGTTTTCCCGATTGCACCAGCAGGGTTTCGTCGGGATTCAATTCGCGCAGTGATTTCAATATTGCGTCAAAGCATTCCCAGTTGCGCGCGGCGCGGCCGATGCCGCCGTACACCACCAGTTCCGCCGGATTCTCCGCGACCTCGGGATCGAGGTTGTGCTGGATCATCCGGTACGGCGCCTCGATCAACCAGTTCTTGCAGTGCAGTTCGGTGCCGCGCGGCGGATGGACCACGCGCTTGGTGTCGATGCGGGTGGGAGCGTTCATGGGCAAGTCCACGGTCGATAAAGAACCGATTATGGACCAACCGGAAGAAGTGCGTTGTTCTGGTCACCCGGTTGCATGGTCGCCCGTTTCATGTATACAATGTATACATGAAACGCCAAACCACCGCCGAGAAGATCCTGAAAGCCGCCTACCGCCTGTTTGATCGCGAGGGCGCGGAAGCCGTGACGATGCGCCGGGTTGCCGAGGCGGTGGGCATCACGCCGATGGCGATCTACCGGCACTTTCCCAACCGCGAAGCCTTGCTGAAGAAAATTTCCGACGACAACTTCCAGACCATCGCGCACGACATGCAAGCGTGCGCGGCACAGCCTGACATCCTGTCACGGCTGACGACCCTGGTGACCCCCTACCTCGATTACGCGCTTGAACACCCTCACCTGTTCGATCACGCCTTTGCAGTTCAGCGCGACGACGCCCGGCAGTTCCCCGACGATTTCCGCGCGCGCAAATCACCTTCCTTCAACATTGCCGTCGACGCCATCGCCGAGGGCATGCGCCAGGGCGTATTGAAGAAAGACGATCCCTACGCGGTGTGCATGACGTTGACCGCGCACCAGCACGGCCTGATTGCGTTGTATCGCGCCGGTCGTTTCAGCTACGACGAAAAGCAGTTTCGCCAGTTCTATCTCGAATCCCTTGGGAGGATGATCGATGGCCTCAAGAAGTGACCGTGTGATGTTCATGGTGGGGCTGCTGGCCACCGCGCTGACCGCGATTGGCTGGTGGTTTGGCGGGCAATTGCATCCCGTCTGGTGGCTGACCTGGCTGGCGCCGCTGCCGATGCTGTGGCTGGCCACGCGCGTGCCTGCACGCTGGGCCGCATTGGCGACGTTCGTCGCGTTCGCGGTGGGCGACATGCCGTATTGGTCGTACATGCATACCGTTGTCGGGTTGCCGCTTCCGGCAACCCTATTCGCGATACTTGTTCCTGCATTGATCTTCATGCTGGCCGTGCTGTTGTACCGCCGCCTGATCAGGCAGAACCGCTATCTGTTCGGAGCACTCGCGGTGCCGGTCCTCATCGTGGCCGCGTACTTTCTCAACGGCGTGACCAACGTCAACGGCACCTGGGGTGACATCGGCTATACGCAGGTGAATGCGCTGGCGGTGATACAGATCGCCGCGATCACCGGCATCGCCGGGGTGGGCTTCCTGGTCCTGCTGGGTCCGACCGTTGCGGCAACGCTGTGTAACAGCGCAGCGTCGCGCGCCGCGCGGCTGCGGGTGCTGGGGATCGGCGGCGGCCTGATTGCACTGGCTTTGATGTACGGTGCCTGGCGCCTGCATGCCGCACCCGCCGAAAGCGGGACGCCGATGAAGATCGGGCTGGTCTCGCTGAAAGGCCCGGTACCTGCCCCGCTGGACTCACTTGAAGGCAGACGGTTGCAACAGCGTTACGCCGATGCGATTCACGACCTGTCCGTGCGCGGAGCACAAACCGTAGTGCTGCCGGAGACGGTCTGGGCGGCGACTCAACCCACCGTTCCGGCACTGGCCACACAGGCGCAACGCACCGACATCAATATCCTCACGGGCTTGGCTTGGCACCCAGCTGGCAAGCCCGCGCGCAATGCGTCCCTGGTATTCAGCCCGCAAGAAGCAAGTCCCGCCCTTTACCGCAAGCAACATCTGGTGCCGGGACTCGAGAAGCAATACACGCCGGGGAACACCTACACGATGCTCGACGGCACGCCGCGAATTGGCATGGCCATCTGCAAGGATATGGATTTCCCGTCCATCGGCCTGAATTACGCCAAGCGGGATGCGCAATTGCTGCTGGTCCCGGCCTGGGATTTCAACATCGACGGCTGGCTGCACAGCCACATGGCGATCATGCGTGGCGTGGAAAGCGGCTTTGCCATCGCCCGCGCCGCCCGCGACGGCCGCCTCACCCTCAGCGACGATCGCGGTCGTGTGCTCGCAGAGGCGGACAGCGTCAACCGGGATGTACAACTGGTCGGCACCCTGTACCTGCGTCACACCCATACGTTGTACGCGCGCTGGGGCAACTGGTTCGGATGGCTGGACGTTGCCGCGCTGGCAGTACTGCTTGGCCTGGCCTGGGGCCCATCCCGATCCCGCGAGTACCGAACGAAACCATAGTCTTGCCGCCGCATTCGGTTCCAACGCGAACGGAATAATTAAACCTCACCACCGCCGGTTCCGGTTACGCGCAGGCGTAGAATCGCCGTGCTGGGCGCCTTCATCCACTCCACTCGAAAGGGGCACGTGCGATGTACGCAACCGACCGCAATTCCCGCCGCCGTTTCCTGCAGCATGCCAGCCTCGGCATCGTCGCACTCTCCGTGGCCGCCCCGCTGCGCCGCGCGTGGGCCGACGCGGCACCGCAAAACACCATCACGCCGCAAGCCGCACTGGACCGGTTGATGGCGGGCAATGCGCGCTACGCGGCGGGCAAGCTCGACGCCAAGGATTTTTCTGCGGGTCGCGCGGCACGCGCGAAAGCGCAATACCCGATCGCGTCGATCCTGTGCTGCGCCGACTCGCGGGTGGCGCCGGAACTGATGTTCGACCAGTCGCCTGGCGACCTTTTCGTGGTGCGCATCGCGGGTAATTATCTGAACCTCGACGCGCTGTCCAGCCTGGAATACGGCGTCGGCGTGCTCGGCACGCCGCTGGTGATGGTGCTCGGCCACAGCAACTGCGGCGCGGTGAAGGCGGCGATCCAGGAAATCCAGGATCCGAAACCGCTGCCTGGCCACATCTGGGACATCACCAACGCGGTGCGGCCCGGCATCGAGAACGTGGTCAAAGGCGGCGGCGACGGATTGCTGGAGCGCGCCATCGACGCGAATGTCGCCTACAACGCCTCGCGCGTCGCCTCGGCGCAACCGATCATCGCGGAAGCGGTGAAGAGCGGCCGCGTGCGCGTGGCCGGTGCGGAATACGAACTCGCCACGGGAAAGGTCCGATTGCTCGGCGCGTGATCCAATTCAACGCTCGGCCATCACGCAAGCCACGCGCATCGGGAGAAGCCATGTTTGACCACATCGTATTCGGAGTGAGCGACTACGCAGCGAGCAGGGCGTTCTACCTGAAGGCGCTCGAACCGATCGGAATGGCGATCGTTTCGGAGGGGCCGCCCGGCATCGAGCTCAGCGCGGACGGCCAGTCTTCGCTGTGCCTCTTCCCGGCGCACGAGAAACCGGCGCATCTCCACTTGGCGTTCAAAGCCGAAAATCGCCAACAAGTGGAGGCTTTCCATCGCGCGGCGCTGGAGGCGGGCGGCAAGGACAATGGCGCGCCGGGGCTGCGTCCGGCCTACAGCGGAAGATACTACGCAGCCTTCGTGATCGACCCCGACGGACACAATGTCGAAGTGGTTTATCACGAACCCGAGGACTAGCAACGCATCGTCGCGCGCGATGCGCCATCAAACACTGACACGCGCGGGAGATCGAATGAAAGCCGAATACTGGCTGCAACGCTGGCGCGAAGGGCGCACGGGATGGCACCACACCGAGGTGATGCCGCTGCTGGAACGGCACTGGGACGCGCTCGGCGTCGCGCGCGGCACGCGCGTGCTGGTGCCGCTGTGCGGAAAATCGCTGGACATGCTTTGGCTCGCGCAACAGGGGTTGCGCGCGCTCGGTGTCGAGATAGCGCCGCTCGCGATCGAGGCCTTCCTCGCGGAGAACCATCTGCACGCGCGCAGGACCGAAGCCACGGACGGCACGCACTATCGAATTTCCGGCGCACTCGCGGATGGCGGGATCGAAATCATCAACGGCAACGTGTTCGGGGTCGCGTCCGAAGCACTGGCGGAATGCGGCGCGTTTTACGACCGCGCGGCGCTGATCGCCCTCCCCGCGCCGACGCGTGATCGCCTCGCACGCGAGGTTTACGCGAAACTTCCGGCCGGAGCGTGTGGTCTCTTGATCACCCTGGATTACCCGGCGGGCGAAATGGAAGGACCACCCTTCAGCGTGGATGAAGCCGAGGTGCACAGGCTGTTCGACGCGCAGTGGGACATCCGGCGACTGGAGCGCCGCGACATCCTGGCGTCGCAACCGTCGTTCTCGCAAAACGGCGTGACGGCGCTGCACACCGCGGTGTACGTGCTGACGCGGCGCGGCGCCTGAACTTTCGACCGGACCATTCGATGAAGCGCATCCTGCTTGTGTTGCTCGCCGCGATTGCCGTGGCCGGTGGGCTGTTGACCATGGGATTGCCGCGCGCATACGCCGGGCGCGCCGGCGATTTCCCGCATGGCATGGCCTGGTTCAACGTCGCGCGTCCGTTGACGCTGCCGGAGTTGCACGGCCGCGCGGTGCTGCTGGATTTCTTCACGCCCGGCTGCATCAATTGCATCCACATGCTGCCGGACGAGAAGAAGCTGGAGGAGCACTTCGGCACGCGGCTGGTCGTGGTCGGCATCGATTCGCCCAAGTTCGAGGCGTCGAAAACGAAAGACGGTTTGCTGTCTTTCATCGAACGCTACGACCTGCGCCACCCGATCGTGCTCGATCCCGACATGCAGATGTGGAACGCCTATGGCGTGCAGGCGTGGCCGACGCTGGTGCTGCTGGGACCGGACGGCGACGTGCAAAAGACCTTCATCGGCGAGCAGTCGTACGAACAATTGGCAGGCCAGGTCGAAGCCGCGCTGGCGAACGCGCCACCGGCTTCGAAACTGCCCCGGCTGCCGTTGCAACCGATCGCCGCGAAAACCCGCGCGCTGGCGACTCCCGGTGGCGTTGCGGTGTCGCCATCGCTGGTCGCCATCGCCGATACCGGCCATAACCGCATCGTGCTGGCCGGCCGCGCGGGCAAGCTGGTGGCTGTCGTCGGCAGCGGTTGCGAGGGCCGCGCCGATGGCGATTACACGCACGCGCAATTCAACGGGCCGCACGGCCTCGCGTTCCACGACGGCGCGTTGTACGTCGCCGACACCGACAACCAGTTGATCCGGCGCATCGACCTTGCACACAAGACCGTCACGACGGTTGCAGGCAATGGCCAGCGCGGCTTCGCCATTTCCGGTCAGTTTGCGGCGCGTTCGGCGGTGCTCAATTCGCCGTGGGATGTCGCGTGGAGCGGCAATGCACTCTACGTTTCGATGGCGGGCGACCACCAGATCTGGCGCTACGATCCCGCTGCCCGGACGATCGGCCCGTGGGCCGGTACCGGCGAGGAAGGTTTGCGCGACGGCGCGCGTGGCGACGCGCAGTTGGCGCAACCGAGCGGCATGAGTGCACACGGTGACATCCTGTACGACACGGATCCGGAATCATCCTCCATCCGCGCGATCGCGTTGCCGGACGGCAAGGTCACGACGCTCGTAGGACACGGCCTGTTCGATTTCGGGATGCGCAACGGCAACGCGAGCGACGCGCAGCTTCAACATGCCGAAGCCGTCGCGTGGAACGCGGGCAACCTCTACATCGCCGACACCTTCAACAACGCGCTGCGCAAGCTCGATCTGGCGACGCACGAGGTCAGCACCGTCGCGGCCCTGCCCAACCAGCCACTCGCGGTCGCCATGCTGGCACCCGACACGCTGCTGGTGGCGGAAGGAGACGCCAACCGCATCGATGCGGTGCATTTGCCCGACGGCAAGGTGACGACGTGGACGATCGCCGGCCTGCAACCGCCAGACGCGAAGGCCTGCCGCGCGCATCGGTAGCGTACGGGGCGATCGCCGTCAGTACGCAACCACCTGGCCATCCCTTCGCATCTCGGTCGCGCCCCAGTACACGTGGTCCTCCGCGTCGTACTGGATGGCTTCGTAGCCGCCGTAGCCGCCTTCGGCATGCGTCGTGACCTCGACCTTGTAGCCGCGCTTTTGCAGCGCATCTGCGACGCCGGGATCAAAGCCTGATTCCAGCTTCACCGTCCCGACGCCGTGCGAAGGCAATCCCGTCGCCGTCGCGTCACCTTCGTGCGCCCAGCGCGCGGCATCACCGGCTTCCTGCACGTTCATGCCGAAATCGATCATGTTGACCAGGATTTGCGTCTGCCCCTGCGGCTGGAAGTAACCGCCCATCACGCCTAACGCCATCCATGGCTCGCCGTCCTTCATCACGAACGCCGGAATGATGGTGTGGAACGGACGCTTGCGCGGCGCATACGCATTGGCGCTTTTTGGATCGAGCGAATACAGCGCGCCGCGATCCTGGAACATGAAGCCGAGCCCCGGCGCGACTTCGCCCGAACCCATGCCGGCGTAGTTCGATTCGATCATCGAGACCATCATGCCGTCGGCATCGGCCGTCTCGAAATCGGTGGTGTCGCCGCTTCCCGAGGGATACACGCCGGTCTGGTACGGCAAGGGATTGCCCGCCACGATTTCCGGATTGGCGTGTTCGAGATTGATCAACTTGCGGCGCTGGTCCGCGTAGTCCTGCGACAGCAGTCCTTTCACGGGAACATTGTAGAAGCGCGGGTCGGCGTACCACTTCGACAAATCCGCCGCAGCCAGCCGAAACGCGCCGATCTCGGCCATCAGCGTATCGGGGTTGCCCAGCCCCATCTTCCTGAGATCGAAACCCTTGAGCACGTTGAGCATTTCCAGCGTGGCAAAGCCCTGTCCATTCGGCGGCAGTTCGTACACGTCGTAGCCGCGGTAATCCACCGATTGCGGCGTCACCCATTCGCCGTGGAAATCCGCGAAATCCGGGTAGTTCGGGCCGGTGCCGATGCGCTTGAAAAAGTCCGCCATGACGTGCGCGACCTCGCCCTTGTAGAACGCGTCGCGTCCGCCTTGCGCGATCAGGGTGAGCGTATGCGCCATCTCCGGGTTCCTGAAGATTTCCCCCTGGCGCGGCGTGTGACCGTCGATCAGGAACGTCTTCTGCGCATTCCCGAATTCCTTGATCAGGCCGCGATGCTTTTCGAACCCTTTCCAGTTGCCTGCCCAGTACTCGGCCACGACCTCGGTAACCGGAAAGCCGTGGGTGGCGTAATAAATGGCTGGCGCCAGATCCTCGGCGATCGGCAACTTGCCGAATTTCGCGTGCAGCGCGAACCATGTATCGACGATGCCCGGCACCGTGATGGGCAACGGCCCGAGCAACGGAATCTGGTCGGTCGTCTTCATGCCGGCCTTCTCGTACGCCGCCTTCACCTGGCTCCGCATCGCCTTCAGCGAACGGCCCTCGGGTGACCAGCCGGAACCGTTGTAGCCGTAGAGCTTGTGCGTTTTCGGATCCCACACGATCACGAACGCATCGGCGCCCATCCCGTTGAGCACCGGCTCGGTGAGACACAGCATCGCGCTGGTGGCGATCGCGGCATCGACGGCGCTGCCGCCCTTCTTGAGGATTTCGACACCGGCCTGCGAGGCCAATGGCTGTTCGCTCGCGATCATGCCGTGCTGTCCGAGCACCGGCGAGCGCGTCGCCCACGGTTGCCCGGCGTAACGGTCGCCGCGACTGATGCCCGTTTGGGCGTTGGCCGCGCCCGCGAACACCAGCAGGCCGACCACGGCCGCGATCGAGCCCCTCTGCAGCAACGTTCGTGTGCTGCCCGCACAAACCACAAGAAAAGACTTCATGCCCCACCCTCCGCGAGATATCCGCAACGACAATGCGCCGCCGAGGATCGAAGCGCGCAGTGTTAGCACGACGCGGCACGCCGCTCCAGTGGCAGGCGGCATGGTCGTGCCGCGGTAGCGCATCAAGGCATCGCGCCCTGACTCATCGGCGTCGGCGGCGTTGCGGTGTCTTGCGGCAGCGGCGGCAGGCGGTACAAGCCAAGCGCGATCAGCAGTCCCAGCAACGCCATCACGCCGACGAACACCACGACCCCGTTCCAGCCGTGCGACGCGTAGAACAGGCCGCCGCAAGCGCCCGCGATGCTGGAACCCATGTAGTAGCAGAACAGGTACAGCGACGACGCGTGCGCCTTGGCGGCACCGGCGCGGCGCCCCACCCAGCTGCTGACCACGGAATGGCCACCGAAGAAACCGAAAGTGAGCACCACCACGCCCAGCAGGATCGTCCACAGCGGTGCCATCGCCGTCAGCAGCGTGCCGGCCAGAACCAGCACCAGCATGGTCCACAACACCTTGCGCCGTCCCAGCTTGCCCGCGAGGTGCCCGACCCAGGGCGAACTGAAGGTGCCGATCAAATAGATCGCGAAGATCGCGCCGACGATCGCCTGGCTGAGGTTGTACGGCGGCGCCAGCAATCGATAGCCGAGATAGTTGTAGATCGTGACGAACGCGCCCAGCAGCAGAAAACCTTCCGCGAACAGCCATGGCAACCCGTGGTCGCGGAAGATCACGCTGAAGCGCGCAGCCAGCGCGTGGCGATCCACGCGCTGTGGCGTGAAATGCCGCGACGGAGGCAGCAGCCTCCAGAACGCCAGTGCGCACGCGATGCCGATCACCGCGACCACGGCGATGCCCACGCGCCAGCCCACGAAATCGGTGAGCACGCCCGCGATCAGCCGCCCGCTCATGCCGCCGATCGCGTTGCCGCTGATGTACAACCCCATGCCGAGGCCGATGGAGGCGATGTCCATCTCCTCGGCAAGATAGGTCATCGCGACCGCGGGCAATCCGCTGAGCGCCAACCCGAGCAGGGCACGCACGATCAGGAACGAGATCCAGTTCGGCATCAACACCGATATCAACACCAGCAACGCCGATGACAGCAGCGAGCCGACCATGATCGGTTTGCGTCCCCACGCGTCCGAAACCGCGCCCGCGAACAGCATCGCGACGGCCAGCACCCCGGTCGTCAGCGACAACGACAGCGCGCTGACCGCCTCGTTGACGCCGTAGCCGCGGGTGAATTCGGGCAGCAGCGGCTGCACGCAGTACAGCAATCCGAAAGTCGCGAAGCCAGCCGCGAACAGCGCAAGGTTGATCCGGCGGAAGGCCGGCGTGCCGTGATGCACGTGGCCGGAAGGGTCCGGTCCGTGCGGCATGGATGAGCTGCCTGCGTACATCCGCACATCATAACGATGCGCGGATCACCTCGACCCTCCAAGCGCCGCGAAGATTCCGGCTCAGCGATAGCGCCAGTGGCCACTGAACCAGACTCCACCATACCAATACCCGGGCACCCAGACGCGCGCCGGCGCGACCGCGACGTACGCGCGGCGCGGAGGCGCCACCACGCACCCGCCCACCAGCGAACAACCGCCGGCGATCAGCGCCGCCGTGCACAACATCGATTTGTATTTCATGCGTGCTCTCCACACGTGGGCCTGCACGCAACAACGCACCCCGGCGCACCGGGGTTGACCGGCCTACGCGCGCCCATCAAGGGCCTGTTCACGCCATGCCACATGGCCGCGCCCCCGGATCAAGTCCGGGGCAGGCTTGGCTCTTGGCCTGCCGGGCAAGGAAGAGTGAGGATGATGTATGTCGATACTTCGACGAACGATGACGCAGCCATGCGGGCCAGAGGCCCCTGTTCAGCCGCGCAGCAGCGACACCGTCGATGCTGTTCTGGCGCTCGAAGCGCGGGCTGCGCTTGCGGTAATCGTCGCCGTCGAAATCGCCGGGGCTCTCGTCAACGCCCGGGCGGGTACGCGCGTTGTGCACCTTACATCCCCGCAGGAGTTTCCCATGCGCAAGACCTACTTCCTTTCCGCCGTCCTCGCGACCACCCTTGGCTGTGCGCCACTGGCGTTCGCGCAGCAAGCCGGCCACGCGTGGCACGGGCATCACGGCATGGCCATGGGCGGGCACATGTACGACCAGCTGAACCTCAGCGACGCCCAGCGTACCCGGATCAAGCAGTTGACCCGGCAGAACTTCGCACAGGCCAAGCCGCAGATGCAGGCGCTGCGGCAGGCGCGCCGGGCGTTCGAGTCCGCCGCGCCGGGCACGGCTGCCTACCAGACAGCCGCCAGCAACCTCGCCGAGGCCGAAGCGGATGCGGCACGCACGCGCACGACCAACCGCGCCGACCTGCGCGCACAGATCTACCAGGTGCTGACCCCCGCGCAACGCACGCAACTTGCCAGTCTGCGCGCCCAGCACAAGGCGCGGATGCAGCAGTGGCGTGAATCGCACACGCAAGGCGGCGACGCTGCTGCGCCGGATTCTTCCGCACCCGCGCAGTGAAGCAGCAAGCGGCGTTGACATCGACGATGTACGGACGCCGGGTGCCTGCCGGCGTCCGCGCGGCGTGTTTGATCGCATCATGCATGGCGCTGTTTGCATGCTCCGGCGGCGGCACGGACAACACGGCGCCGGCACAATCCGCCCCGCCGATCACGGCAAGCGGAACGTCCGGATCTTCCCATGCATTCGTGAGCGACGCGTGGGGTTTTCATATCGACGAGCCGCCCGGCTGGACGCTCCGCCGCGATTTCCAGTCCAGCTATCTGGCCAACAGCGCGTGGAAAACTTTTGCCGCGCCTGGTTCGCGGGGCGAACCCGTGTTGTCGCTGACCGTCCCGGGTTCGAACCAGATCACCGATGCCGAAATCCGCATCGGCGCGAGCCGTGACCCGGCAGAAGTGCAACGCTGCACCGCGCCGCCGTCTGCCACGCGTGCGGACAGCGTCGCCACGCAGCGCATCAACGGCGTTTCCTTCACGACGTTCGAAGCTGCGGACGCGGCCATGAGCCACTACCTCACCGTGCACGCTCGGCGCGTGGTGCACGGCGGTACCTGCTATGCGATCGACATGATGGTGTTCGGTGCGAATCCGGAAGTTTACGATCCGCCCGCCACGCCACCCTTCTCGAACGCACATGCGTTCGATGCGATGCGGGCCGTGGCCGGAACCTTCGGGTTTGAACAGAACCCAGATCAGCCCGCAGCCAGCGCTTCCACCGCTGCGCGGTAATCCCCGGCAATGCGATCTTCTCCTTCGTGGTGGAAATCGCGCACCACCCACTCGCCACCCGCCATCACGTCGCGCACCAGCGGCGTGTTGCCGGCGAACAGGAACGTGTCGAGCACACCGTCCTCGTCGCGCGCGGCGAGCAATGGTGAAGCGTCGTCCAGCACGATGACATCGCGTGCCGATCCTTCGCGCATGCCCGCAGCCTGCCGCCCGCCGCGCAACGCGCTGGCCCACAACGTTTCACCGACGCTTGCGCCGGGTTTCCGGGCCGCGATGTTGCGATGCCGCGTCACCAGCCGCTGGCCGTATTCCAGCCAGCGCAATTCCTCGACCGGCGATACCGAAATATGCGAATCGGAGCCGATGCCCAGCACGCCGTCCGCGTCGAGATAATCTTCCAGCGGAAACAAGCCATCGCCAAGGTTGGCTTCCGTGGTCGGGCACAGGCCTGCAACCGCGCCAGACGCAGCGACCGCGCGCACTTCCGGCTCATCCAGGTGCGTGGCGTGCACCAGGCACCAGCGCGCGTCGACGTCGGCATGATCGAACAGCCACTGCACCGGCCGGGCGCCACGGATGCCCAGGCAATCCTGTACTTCGCCGATCTGCTCCGCGATGTGGATGTGGATCACACGCTCGCGCGCGAGCGGCGAAGCCAGCACTTCGTGCATCGCGGCTTCGGGAACGGCACGCAGCGAATGCAGCGCGATGCCGACGCGCACCGTCGGCGATTCCAGCGCGCGAAGCGATTCGAGCAGGCGCAGGTACGCTTCCACGGACAATCCGAAACGCCGCTGGCGATCGGACAACGGCCGCCCGTCGAAACCGCCGGTCAAGTACAGCACCGGCAACAAGGTCAGGCCGATGCCGGCCTCGCGCGCGCCTTCGACGATCGCGCGCGACATCTCCGCATGATCGGCGTACGGCGCGCCATCCCTCGCGTTGTGCAGATAGTGGAACTCGCAGACATGCGTATAACCGGCCTTCAACATTTCCACGTACAACTGCGCCGCGATCGCGCGCAATTCATCGGGCCCGATGCGCGACGCAAAGCCGTACATCGTCTCGCGCCAGGTCCAGAAACTGTCGTCGCCCGGGCCCCGCCGCTCGGCCAAGCCCGCCATCGCACGCTGGAAAGCATGCGAGTGCAGGTTGGGCATGCCCGGCAGCGCGAAACGCGCATCCACCGCCCCGCCCCACCCCGGACTGGCGTTGCCCGTCCAGCCAGCGGGCGTCCATACACGTTCGTCCGGCCTCTCGCCCATCGCGCCTGCGCTCCGCGCCACCCGTTGCGGCGGCACTGTTAGGATGCAGCCATTGTGACACGCCGAACGGCGCACCTCGCACGTTACCGATGACGCAGCGCTACGACTATCTGCTTCTCGACTGTGCGCTCGCCACCCTGGCCGGCGATTCAGGTTGCGGCTTCATCGAACACGGCGCTATCGGCTGGCGTGATGGCGCGATCCAGTTCGCGGGCCCGATGCGCGATCTGCCGGACGAACCCGACGCCATCGCCCATGCCCACGAATCGGTGCATGGCGCACTGGTGACGCCCGGACTGGTCGATTGCCACACGCACCTGGTGTTCGGCGGCGAACGCGCCAACGAATTCGAGATGCGATTGCATGGCGAAAGCTACGAAGCGATCGCACGCGCGGGCGGCGGCATCGTGTCGAGCGTGCGCGCGACCCGCGCCGCGAGCGAGGACGAATTGCTGCGGCAGTCGCTGCCGCGCGCGCGGGGACTCATCCACGACGGCGTCACCACGCTCGAAATCAAGTCGGGTTACGGGCTGGATCTCGATACCGAAATGAAGATGCTGCGCGTCGCGCGGCAGATCGGCGACCGGCTTGGCGTCACGGTGCGCACGACCTTTCTCGGCCTGCACGCGCTGCCGCCGGAATTCGGGGACCGCCGCACCGATTTCATCGCGGCGGTTTGCGACGAGTGGCTGCCGGCCGTCGCCGACGCGGGATTGGCCGATGCGGTGGACGCTTTTTGCGAAGGCATCGCCTTCACGCCCGGAGAGGTGCGGCGCTGTTTCGAGGCTGCGCGCGAACGCGGCCTGCCCGTGAAGCTGCACGCCGACCAGTTGTCCGATCTCGGTGGCGCGGCACTCGCGGCAACCTTCAACGGGCTGTCCGCCGACCATCTGGAATGCACGGACGAAGCGGGCGTGGAGGCGATGGTGCGTGCCGGCACCGTGGCCGTGCTGCTGCCGGGCAGTTTTTATGCGCTGCGCGAAACGCGCATGCCACCGGTCGCGGCCTTGCGCGAACGCGGCGTGCCGATGGCGATCGCCACCGATCTCAATCCAGGTACCTCGCCGTTGCGCTCCCTGCGCCTGGCCATGAACATGGCCTGCACGCTGTTCCGATTCACCCCCGAAGAGGCCTTGCGCGGCGTGACCGTCAACGCGGCGCGCGCACTCGGCTTGAAGGATCGCGGCACGCTGACGCACGGCCAGCGCGCGGACATCGTGGTGTGGAATGCACGACAGCCCGCCGAACTGGCCTATTGGATCGGCGGTGCGCTGGCCGCGCGCGTGTTCGCCGGCGGCGCGGAACTGCAACTGCGGACATGAAAAGGCCCCGTACGCGGGGCCCTTCCAAAAACAACACCTGACCGCGGGTTACGCGGACTTCTTCGGTGCAGCCTTCTTCGCTGCCACCTTCTTGGCGGGCGCGCGGGTGGCCGGCTTGGCAACCTTGGCGGCCGTTCCCTTCACCGCCGCCTTCGACTTCGCCGAATGCGGACGGGTGTTGCCGTGGCTGCCTGCGTAGATCTTGCCCTTGCGTGTCTTCTTGTCGCCCTTGCCCATGTCGATTCCCGTTGGTGGTCGTGTGGAATCCGCGCAGCGTGCGCGGTTGCCCGCATGGTAACAGCACGCCGGCGTGCCGGTCAGTGCAGGGTTGCCCGCGGGTGCGCCGGCTCACATCGCCCGCGCGGCGTCAACCGTGCCCGCCGCCGTGCCCGGAATCCCGGCAACCGGATCCGGGATCGAGGCAATCGCTGGACTCGATCTGCACCGTCACGTGGCTGATCGAAAAACGTTCGCGCAGGACCTGCTGGACCGAGCGCAACGCCTGTTGTGCATCGCCGCCTTCGTGCAGCCGCGCGTGCAGCGTGGCCATGCGCGAGCCGGACGCGATCTGCCAGACGTGCAGGTGATGGACTTCGGCGATCGCGGGGTCGGCGGTGACCAGGGCCGCCCGGATCGCCTCGGGTGCAACGCCCTCCGGCACGCCTTCCAGCAGGATGTGCGAAGAACGTTTCAGCAGCACGAACGCGCCGCGCAGGATCAGCAGCGATACCAGCAACGACAGCGTGGGGTCGGCCCACTCCCAGCCCAGATAGCGCACCAGCAACGCCGCGAGCACGGTGGCGACGGAACCGAGCAGATCACCGAACACGTGCAGGCGCGCCCCGGCGGTGTTGAGATTTTCATGGTCGTTGCCGTGCAGGCTGCGCAGTACGATCGCATTCACGGCCAGACCGACTGCAGCAACGATCAGCATCACCCCTGATTCGATATGGATACTGTCGAGCGCCAGCAGGCGCCGGATCGCCTCGTAGACGATGCCCGCGACCAGCAGCAGTTGCACCAGCGCATTGACGAACCCAGCCAACACTTCCATGCGTGCGTAACCGAAGCTGCGGCGCGCGTCGGCAGGCTTCAACGCATACACCGCCGCCGCCCACGCCAACGCAAGCGCGCCCGCGTCCACCAGCATGTGCGCGGCGTCGGCGAGCAGCGCCAGCGACCCGGACCACCAGCCGCCCAACGCTTCGACGACGAGCATCAAACAAGTCAGCGCGAACGCGAACGCCAACCGGCCACGGCTGCCGCCGTCGGCATGCTCATGGTCTCGACCGTGGTCGTGCGAATGCGCCATGCGCGCAGCGTAAGCATGCATCCGGCGTTACACAATTACGTGAGCATGACGGGCAGCGCCGGTTCGCGGGCTGCCGAGCGCAGCAGGTCCTTCAGGGGTTTCCCCGGGAAACCCACACGCTCGTTTGGGTGCAGGTCGCGTGGCGATGCCGGTGCGCCAGCACCAGATTCGTGACGTGGGCGCTGGCGACCAGCAGGCCGCCCGTGACGACGCTGGTGGTATGGATCACGACGTGGGCATTGATGTCGATGGCCACGCCCAGCACCAGCAGCACGATTCCCGGAACCATCAGGAACAGCGCGTGCGGATGCCGGTGGCGGCGGTAGGCCACGAGGATGCTGGCGCTGGCCAGCGCGGCCGCACATGCCACGAAAATCCGTTCGAAGGTGTGCCCGGCCAGGAACGCCAGCCCGATCAACGGCAGCAGCGCCAGCACGAACGGCAGCAGCATGCAATGCACCGCGCACAACAGCGACGCCGTGGCGCCGACACGATCGACCAGCGCGGCGAACCGCCGCGGCGATACGTGAACCGGCGTCGGCACGGCAGGCACGGAAACGGGTTGGACGAAAGGCATGTCCATCTGCGCGGAAACCTCACCGACGATGCTTGCCGCGTCACGGCGTGCACCTTCGGAATCGAGCCTTGGCTCCAGTTGGTTACGCAACATTATAACATTTCCATGCACCGGGGACGGCGACCGGCCTTCAAACCGGCGTGCCGTTCAGAATTCCTTGCTGAAACCGACGAAAAAGCCGCGTCCAGGTCCGTACTGGGGCGCGCCTACGCCAATGCCGGAGCCGTCGCGCAACTCGTACACCCGGTCGAGCGCGTTGATCACGGCCAGCCGGCCTTCCAGTCTGCCGAGACCCGGCAGGCTGAATGCGTGGGTCAGGCTGAGGTTCAACTGGAAATACGAAGGCAGCGACGCGGTATTGGCGAATCCGCGCCGCAGCCCGCTGCCGTACACGAAGTCAGCGCCGATACGCGTGCCGGCATCGATCCCGTAGCTCAGGCCACCCGAGCCCTCCAGTTTCTGGTCGTGGTCGAGATGCACCCAGTGCGTGTCGATATACGCCAATTCGTCTTCGTCAAAGTTGTATTGCCCGGAAATGATGCCCTTGCCCATCGCCCGGCTCTGCGCGAGATTGAAATACCCGCTCCACGGACCGTTCTCGTAATTGGCGGAGAACTCGACGCCGCGCACGCGCCCGCGCGCGTAGTTGAACGGCGAAAACACCAGCGCCGCGCCGAACTGGCCTTCGTCCTGCAAATAGTTCACCTGCCTGTAGTAGGCATCGAGGCCCAGCGTCAGGTGTCGCCCGACCTTCTGCGACACCCCGACATCGTAATAATTCGAGCGTTCCGACTTCACGTTGCCGGCCTCGTCGTTCGGCAACTGGTTGGTGGTGCCTTGGTACAGGATGATGTCGGCCGGCGCGATCAGCTC
>DATFGL010000235.1:0-7173 GCA_035249465.1 Rhodanobacteraceae bacterium
ATCACCGATGGCGCGCCGGACGTCGATGACGATTTCGATCCCGACGACATGTCGGTCAACATCGATGCCGGTTCACTGCAGGCCGTGCGCGACCTCAAGGTCGGCGGCTGGGTGGAATTCACCGACGACGCGGGCACGCGCGAGCGCGCCAAGCTGTCGTGGATCAGCCCGATCAGCGGCAAGTATTTGTTCGTCAACCGCCGCGGCCTGAAGGTGGCCGATCGCACCGCCGTGCAGCTGGCGACCGAACTGCACGACAATCGCGCGATGATCCTCGAGGAAGTCCCGCTGTTCGACCGCGCCCTCGACGCCATCGTGGATCGCCTGCGCAAGACGCAACCCGCGCAGCAACCCACGGCATGAGTGATGCCGCCTCGCGGCTGCAGCCGCCGCCGCTGGAAGTCGTTCGCGCCGATGTCACGCGCGCGCTCGCCGAAGACATCGGCAGCGGCGACGTCACCGCCGCGCTGATCGATCCGGCCACGCGCGCCAAGGCCCACATCGTGTGCCGCGAGGCTGCCGTGCTGGCCGGCGCACCGTGGGCGGATGAATGCTTTCGCCAGCTTGATCCCGACGTGCACATTCGCTGGCATCGTGCCGATGGCGATCGCATCACCCCCGATGCCGTCCTGTGCCAACTCGAAGGCAACGCGCGCGCGCTGGTCGCGGGTGAACGCAACGCGCTGAACTTCCTGCAGACACTCTCGGGTACCGCCACGATCACCCGCACGTACGCCGACGCCGTCGCCGGCACCCGCGCGAAAATCCTCGACACCCGCAAGACGATCCCCGGTTTGCGCCTCGCGCAGAAATACGCGGTGCGTTGCGGCGGTGGCCACAACCATCGCATGGGGCTTCACGACGCGATCCTGATCAAGGAAAACCACGTCGCGGCGGCGGGCGGCGTCGCCAACGCCATCCGTGCCGCGCGCGCCGCGAGCCCGGGCGTGTTCCTCGACTGCGAAGTCGAGTCACTGGGCGAACTCCGCGACGCCATCGATTCCGGTGCCGACCGCGTGCTGCTGGACGAACTCAGCGATGCGATGCTGCGCGACGCCGTCGCCCTCGCCGCCGGCCGTGTACCGCTGGAAGTATCCGGCAGCGTCAACCTCGAACGCGTCCGCGCGATCGCCGAAACCGGCGTCGATTGCATCTCGATCGGCGCCCTGACCAAGCACGTCCGCGCCATCGATCTCTCGATGCGGTTCGACGCCTGAGGGCGCTGTGATTTTTGTCGTCATCCCGGAATCGCGAAGCGATATCCGGGACCCAGCGTCTTTCTGCTTCGACATATTTCGTGAAAGGCACTGGGTTCCTGCTTTCGCGGGAATGACGACAAGAGAAACCGGGTAGGTTGGGCTGACCCCGGACTTGATCCGGGGGAAGCCCAACGAGATGTGTCGGGCTTCCCCGGGTAAAGCCCGGTCAGCCCAACCTGCGCGAATCGGCACGGTTACGGCTCGATGCGTCGCAACTGCGCTGGCGTCAACTCACCGCTGATGGCGACGCGCGTGCCGTCGGCGCGAATCACCAGCGTGCGCGGTGTCTCGCCGCCCCAGTCCGGATCGACCAGGTAATTGATGCGCTCGGGATTCGGTTCGGCGTAGAGGCGCGCCGGGTAACCGGTCATGTGCATGTTTTCGAGGCGCGTCGCGACGGCGCCGCGCATGCCGGGGCCGTCGGTGGCCACCAGCACCAACTGGACATCGCGCGGGTGCGCGCGCTGCAATTTCGCCAGGGCCGCCAGGTTGGGTTCGCAATAGGCACAATCCAGCGCCCACAATGCGATGATGCGCTCGCCGCGCGCCGGTGGCTTCACCAGCGCGGCGACGCCGGCGGCGGACAGTGATTCGAGTGGCGCGGCGCGCGCGACCACCGGCAACGCGCAGCACAGAAGCAACAACATGACTGCACGGCGCATCATGGCGCGTACTCCGTGGCGTCGTGGATCGCGACAAGCCGGAACCCCCTGGCAGTGTTCCATGCAACGAAAGCGCGGCCGTCGTGCACCAGCAGTTGTGGCGAGTAGACCGCGGCGGTGGATTCGGCGATGGCGCGCGGCGCACCGAACGTATCGCCGCCATCGTGCGAAACGCGAAGCATCAGCCGGTAGCCCTTCGCGCCCACCTGATTCCAGGCCACCCACGCGTCGCGGCCATGCGCCGCGACGTCGGCATGGCCGGCACCGGGTCCGCCGATCTTCAGCACGTGCGTGGGCGGATGGCCGGGATCGAGTTGGCCGTACCAGATCGCCGGCCCGTGGCTGGCCTCGTACCACACGGCGTGGCGCACGCCGTCGGCGCCGATCGCCAGGCCGGGCCCCTGGTGCGGGCAAGCGGCGATCTGCCAGCCGTCGAAGGTGGCACGTTCGGGATGGGCGGCCTTGCCGCCGGTGGGCAGCACCGCGAACGCGTGGTCGCGGATGTTGTCGCCGAACACGCCGCGGAAAAATGCCGCGATGCCGCCATCCGGCTCGCGCGCCAATGCGATGCGGCAGCATTCGCAACTGTGCTCCATCAGCAGTTGGTCGGGCGCAAAGGTCCTGCCGCCGTCGCCGGACCAACTGTAGTAAATCGCGGCGCCGAGGTACGGTTTGCCCGCGGCCTCGGCCCTGACCTCGTCGCGCTTGTCGATCCACGCGACCACCACGCGGCCGCGGCCATCGACCGCGAGCGCATCGAAGCGGTGCGTGATCTTCGCCAGGTCGTGATTGACGGTGATCGGCGCGGAAAAATGTTTCCCGCCGTCGAGCGAACGCGCGAAGCGCACGTCGCCGGTCCACGGCCCCGCCAGCGGGTGCGACCAGGTGACGTAGATCTGTCCCTGCGGACCGAACGCGATCTTGGGACGGTTCTCGCCTTCGTCGTAGATCTTTTCCGCGACCTTGTTGACTTCTACCGGTGCGCTCAAGGTCTTGCCAAAGTCATCCGAATGCCGCAACAGCACGTGACCGTCGCGCACGGTCGCCAGCCACAGCCGGCCGCGCGCATCGAACGCGGCGCTGGCACCGAGTTCCGGTTCATGGCTCATGCCGGCCATGTGCATGCCATCCTGCGCGAATGCCACGGGCGGCACCGACGCGAAGCAAAGCAACAGACACAGCGACAGGAACGGGCAAACGATGCGTTTCATGACTCCGAGCCTCCGATATCCCAACCCACCTCGCCGAACCAGGTGCGTCCCGGATACGGGTGGTAGACCCAGTAGCGTTCATTGGTGAGGTTGTCCACGCCCAGCGACGCGGTCCACTGCGGCGCGAACCGCCAGCGCAGTTTGGCGTCGGCCACGGTGAACGCGCTGACCGCGCCGTAAGTGTTCACGAAATCGCTGTTGTCGAGCGTCGAGTACTGCCGTCCGGAGCGGCGCACCCCCAGCGACGCGTCCCATCCGGGCGCGAAACGCCAGTCCGCAAACACGGTCGCGCGCAGGCGCGGGATGCGCGGGAAACGCTTGCCGTCGGCTGGCGGGTACCGTGCGTCACGCAAGGTGACCGCATCGTTCCACGCAGCGCTGGCCTCGAGGTCGACGCCCGGCAGCACGTCCCTGAGATTCAACGCGGCCTCGATGCCGCGCATGCGCACCGCGTCGATGTTCTGCACGCTGGTCACCGGCACCGGCAGGGTGATGTCGGTCTGCGAATACAAGCTGTCGGTGAAACGGTCCTGGTAGAGCGACACCCGCCACTGGCCGCGCGGCAGGTCGCGGATCAGATTGAGATCCGTGGACCAGTCGCGTTCGGGTTCGAGATTCGGATTGTTGTTGACGATCGCCCCATTCGAGAGCGAGCCCTGGAACAGCTCCTCCACGGTCGGATAGCGCACGGCCTTGCCGAACGACAGCCGCAGCCGCCACGGCCCGGTGAAGCGCCAGTCGAGACTGGCCTTGGGCGAGACGTCGCTGCGCCGGCGGTCCGGGTAGGCGACGCTGGACGAAGCGTTCGCCAGCAAGCCGCGATACGCGCGCCATTGTTCCCAGCGCGCACCCAGCGTAAGCGCCCACGCCGGCGCGAAATCCCAGACGTCCTGCAGGTACAGCGCGCGGGTTTGCGTGCGGCCGCCGTAAGCGCTGACGCGCGCGCCGTTTTCCGTACCGCCGCGCCAGTCGGCGGCGGTGAACACGCGCGAATCGAGCAGGTAGCGGTCGAGATGCGCGCCTGCATACAGCGTGTTGCCTTCGCCCAGTGGTCCCGAAGCGCCGAGGTCGAAGGTGCCCCAGCCGGAGCCGCCCATGTCGGCGAGCGTGCCTGCACTGCCCTGCGCGGCGGCCGCGTCGTGCTCGAGGTCATGCTGGAAATCGTAGCGGCTGGCGACGGCCTGCCAGCGCCAGGCATTGGCGAGGCGGCCGTCCAGTTGCGCGCCGAGCAGCACGTGGGTCTGGTCGAACGCGCTCGGTGCAAGGCCGCTGGCCGGCAGCTTCCACGCCTGGCCGCCGGCGAGGATCGTGCCGCCGTACACCGGATTGCCGCCCGCATCGCGAAGGAAACTGCGGGTCGCGTCGAACGCGCGGTTGTGCCAGCCGCCGAGGGTGAAGCGCGCCTGGATGTCGTCCGAAATGTCCACGCCGACCTGCAGGGTCGCCTGCGTCTGCCGGGTGTGCTCGATGCTGTTGGCACCATAGATCAGGCGCGGGCTGCCATTGATGTTGCGGTCGAGCGTGGCGCCGGTGACCGCGACGGCATCGGCCGCGTCGCCACCGGCCCGGGCGATGGCGTACTGCATCGGCTGGCCGTGGTTGTCGAGCCGGCTGACCGACAGCAACCAGCGCCAGCGGCCCTGGCGGTCTCCGAGGTGCGCCGCGAAACGTTGGCCGTCGTAACGGCCGCCCGCGCCGTAATTGTCGTGAAAATCCTGCGAGAAAAACTGCGTGTCCGCGCCGGCGGTGAAATCATCCGGCAGCCGCGTGTGGATCAGCACCGTGGTACCGGTCGAGTTGCCGGGATACAGCGCGGAATACGGTCCGTACAGCACGTCCACCGATTCGATCGATTGCGGCGACACCATGCCCCAGCGCGGCGCGCCGTTCCAGCCGTTGGTCATCAGGTTGGAGAGCAACAGGCCATCGGCATAGACAAGGCTGCGCGCGCTCTGCAGGGTACCGGCGTCGCGCCCGCTGATGATCGCGTTGGGATCGCCGATGTAGCGCTGGCGCACCTGCAGGTTGGGGAAATAGCGCAGCACGTCGGCGCTGTCGGCGATGTTCTGCTTCGCCAACTGCCTGCGCGTCTTGCGCACGCTGACGCCGGCGGTGTTGGCCGGCAGCGGCGCCGCCTCGACATTGATGGTCGGCAACGTCTGTGGCGACGCGGCGGAGGGCGCCATGCCGGAAACCGCGGAAGCGGCCAGGAAAATACCCGCGAACAAGGACGCGTCCCGCGCAAGTGAGAATTGTTCTCATTGTAGGCATGGCCGTTTGCACGACAATGCGGCAAATTGTCGCAGCGCGCGAACGTCAGGCGTCGCCGGCGCGTTCGTGGACCGGCCGTTTGCCGAGTTTGCGTTGCAGCGTGCGGCGGTGCATGCCCAGCCGGCGCGCGGTTTCGGAAATGTTGCCACCGCATTCACGCAAGGTGCGCTGGATGTGTTCCCACTCCAGCCTGCGCAACCGCAACGGCGATTCGGGCAGTTCGGCCGTCTCGTCGACCTCCGCGTCGCCATCATCCAGCAGCGCGCGCACCACCGCGTCGGCATCGACCGGCTTGGCCAGATAGTCGTGCGCGCCGCGCCTGATCGCCTCGACCGCGGTCGCGATCGAAGCGTAGCCGGTCAGCAGCAGGATCCGCATCGACGGTACTTCGGCGCGCAGGACGGGAATCAACGCAAGCCCGCTGTCATCGCCGAGTTTGAGATCGACGACTGCGTAGCGCGGCCGGCTTTCACGCGCGCCATCGAGCGCCTCGCCGGCGCCGGCCGCAACCGTCACGTCGAACCCGCGCGCCCGCAACGCACGCGCCATCGCGCCTGCGAAGACGGCATCGTCTTCCACCAGCAGGAGACGTTCCGCGCACGTGGCGTCCGCCGCCATCACGCGCGGCCCGCGAGCGGCAGCGTCACGCACACGCGGGTACCACCGGCGTCGCTGTGCGTCTGCAACTCGCCGTGCATGCGTTCGACGGTCGAGCGCGCGAGCGCCAGCCCGATCCCGAGTCCGTCCGGTTTGCTGCTGACGGCCGGCAGGCTGACCGCCCGGTTCGCGGAAAGACCGTCGCCATGGTCGCCGATCACGAATTGCACCCGCCCGTCGTCGATGGTCGCCCCAAGCGTCACCGCGTGCGAGCCATTCTGCAGCGATGCGTCCAGCGCGTTCTGCAGCAGGTTGAGCAACGCATGGTCCAATCCGGGCTGCACCGGAATCGGCGTGTCGCTCAGTGCCGGCGCAACCTCCGTGGTCATTTCGGCTTCGGGCCGCAGCAGTCGAAAGCGATCCGCGCTGTCGCCGACGTAATCACCCAGCGTCGCCACCCGCGCTGTGCCGGCGAGTTGCTGGCGGCCATACTCCACCATGCCGCGCAGGATGTCGCGGCAGCGCTCGACCTCGCCCGTCATCACACCAACGTCGTCGCACAACGCCACGTCGTCTTCGCGGCCACGCACGAGCTCGGGCAACAGCGTGCGCAGCGTGGACAGCGGTGTGTTGAGCTGGTGCGCCGCACCGGCCGCCTGGGTGGCCATCGCCAGGATGCCCTCGTCACGCAAGGCCCGCTCGCGCAGGCGGCGCATCGCTTCGCGCTGGACGCTCAGGGATGCATTCATGCGCCCGATGAACACCGCCAGCAACAACACCGCCACCATGAAGTTGATCGCCATGCCGGTCAGGTGCAGGCGAAATCCGTTCCCGTGCATGGGCATGTCCGGCAGCGGGACATAGGAGAAAATCAATACCGCATACACGACCGCTGCCAATGCGGTCACCACCGTCGTGGCCTTGCCTGAAAGTGCTGCCGCCGACAACGCCACCGGCACCAGCAGAAGCGTGATGAACGGATTGCTCGCGCCGCCGGTGAAATAGAGCGCCCAGCCGAGCAACAGGATGTCGAACGCGACGTGGCCGAACGCTTCCACTTCGCCCACCGGCCTGGCATCACGCAACCGCAGGAACGCGACCGGCGTCGCGAGAATCAGCGCCGCGATGCCGGCAGCCAGTGGCGCCAGCGGCAACGCGATCCGAAGCCAGCCG
>DATFGL010000236.1:0-2624 GCA_035249465.1 Rhodanobacteraceae bacterium
ATACCACAACGGCAGGCGCGGCACCTCGAAGAACTTCATCAACAGCAGGTTGATGCCGATCGCCAGCACGACGCCCACGACGATGCCGAACGTGACGATCAGGAAATTCTCGGTCTGGAAGTAGCGCAGGATGTCCGCGCGGGTCGCGCCAAGCGCTCGACGGATGCCGATCTGCTTGCGCCGCTGCGCGACCCAGAAACTCGCCAACCCCACGATCCCGAATGCGGTGACACCCAGCAGTGCCACGATCACGCCGATGAGCAACCCCGCCATCGCGCGGTCGGTCTGGAAGAACCTGTGCCGCAATTCGCCAATCGTGCGGCTGTTGTCGTAATCCAGAACAGTATCCGGTGCGATTTTTGCGATCGCGGCTTTCGCTCCCGTCATCACGCGATCCAGATCCTGCGGGTTCGCACGGATCAGATAAGTGCCCGCAAGCTGGGGCCCCGGCAGGCCCGGTGCAAACACCGTCCACTGCGCTCCGTGTTCGCCTTCCTCGTCGTATTGCTGGATGGCCAGATTTTCGACCACGCCAATCACCCGAAAATGGAATGGACGGGTCCAGAACTCCTTGCCAAGCGGATTTTGACTTGGCCACAAATGCTCGGCCAAAGTGCGCGTGATCAATACCCGGGAATTGGTGGGCACGAAATTCGTGACCGGCTGGTAGTCGTCCGCCGAGGGCATGTGCCCTGCCACCAGTCGCAGCCCCAGCGCTTCGGGCGTACCGGGATCGCCCACGTAGAATTCAGGCACACCGCCGTGATGCTTGCCCGCCTGATCGAGCGTGATGCCCGCGGCGCCGGCCTGGGGACCGAACGGTACCGAGTTGATCACGTGCACCGATTGCACGCCCGGGATTGCGCCCAGTCCCGCCACGACACGTGCGTTGAGGTCGTTGGCCTGCTTGGGATCGAACCCTTCAAGCGCGATGAAGCCCAGCGAAGCTTCGTCCACGCCACTGTTGATGTGCATCGCCGACAAGCGGTTGACGATCATCGAGGTCGCGTTGACCAGCACCGCGCAGGCCAACGCGATTTCCAGTGCGATCAGGATGGTCGCGAGCCGATGCTTCTTCAGCGCAGAGAGAATGGGTTGGATTTGCATAGTCGTGTCCGTGGTTCCCGAATCTTTTCTGTAAGAGCGGCGGAAGCCGCGGCACCGATCGGGCCTTCCGGCCCTCCTACAACGTCTTCAACTGCAACGCCGGTGCAATGCGGCTGGCCCGCAACGCTGGCAACGCCCCTGCCAGCAGGCTCACCGCGACCGCCAATGCGAATGTCACCACGAACATCGATACGTCCATGTGCACGAGATCGGAGTACGGCGTTTGTTGATGGCGCACCAGCCACAACCCGAGCAGCGTGAGCAGCCAGCCGCCGACACCGCCGATGAACCCGATCAAGCCTGCCTCGGTCAGGCATTGTGCGAAGACCGCGCGACTTGACGCACCCAGCGCGCGCCGCACGCCGATCTCGCCGCCACGCCGCAGGAACTTCGCCAGCAGCAGGCCGACCGTATTGAACAGGCAGATCGCGAGGAACGCGAACGCCAGCCATGTCTGCAACTTCACGTTCTTCGGTACCACCTGATTGAAGTTGAGCCACTGCATCAGATCGCGCAGCCGCGTTTCGGTGTAGAGAATCCGCCCCAGCGCCTTCTGCTGCTGTGCATAGCCGTTCAAGAACTCCCGGTAGGACGCAACCTTCGCGGGGCTGTCGAGTTCCACCCACAGGCCAAGCCAGTTGCACGGGGAGCTCACGAGATGCCCGGGATCGGGTGGAGGCATCCAGCAGTTGAACTGGTAAAAGTTGCCGTCGTTGATTTCGAGGCCGGTGAAGAATGGCGTGAACACGTCTTCCGGCCTGGTGTAGAAACTCGCGGTATCGCCTTGCGAGAAACGTCCCCCACGTACGTCGTAGAACTGCGGCGACGGCCGCCAAGGCTTCAGCACGCCGACGATGCGCACGTCGCTGTCCTTGAGCCGCAAGGTCCTGCCCACGCTGTCCTGCCCGCCGAACAGCTTGTCGTTGAGGTCGCTTGATATGACCGCGACGCGCGCGCGGTTCGCGTCGTCTTGCGGTGTCCACGCGCTGCCATATTCGAACGGAACCTCGAACATCGGGAAGAAATCCGAGGTGGTGGAAAGCATCATCAGCATCAGCGGCGGACGATTCGCAACGGGTGCGTACACCTTGATCTGGCTGTCCACGAGCAACGTCTGGCGGTCCGCGCGACGGGCATTCCACAAATCCAGCGCGGACTGGTAATCCAGGGCATCAGGTGGCTCGGCGTGCTTGTAGTCGGGGGTCGGATCGCCGTCCACCTGCGCGTAAAACAGGTGCGCGCTCTTGCCCGGCAACGGATCGCCCGAAAGCAAATGCATTACCGTCAGCGTGGTCATGCTGGCGCCGATGCCGATCGCGATCGCGAGCACCATCAGCACGGTCAGCAGCTTGTTGCGCTTGAGGCTGCGGATGGCGAGGTCGAGGTAGTAGGCGAACATTGTTCAATTACTCCGATTCAAAACCCTCCCCCTTCCGCAGGAAGGAAGAAAGCTTGTCTTCCCCCTTCGCCTGCGAAGGGGGATTGAGGGGGAGGGCTCTCCGGCCGAACAGCCCATC
>DATFGL010000237.1:0-5058 GCA_035249465.1 Rhodanobacteraceae bacterium
CTGCGCAATGCGACGGACGCTGCATGGATTCATACGTCGGCGACGTTGGCGGTGGCGGGTCACTTCGACCATTTCACGCGCCAGATGGGACTGGTCGATCCCTTGACGCTGGATCTCGGCAGCCCGTTCGATTACGCGCACCAGGCGTTGTGCTATCTGCCGCAGGGCCTTCCCGAACCGGCTGCGCGCGATTACACCCAGCGCGTGATCGACACCGTGCGGCCGGTGCTGGAAGCCTCGAAGGGGCGCGCGTTCCTGTTGTTCACCTCGCACCGCGCGTTGCGGCTCGCGGCCGAATCGCTTGCCGGCTCGCCGTGGCCGCTGTTCGTGCAAGGCACTGCACCGCGCCACCAGCTGCTTTCGGACTTCCGCGATTCCGGCAACGGCGTGCTGCTGGGCGCCGCCAGTTTCTGGGAAGGCGTGGACGTGGCCGGCGAAGCATTGAGTTGCGTGGTGATCGACAAGCTGCCGTTTGCGTCGCCCGACGATCCGGTGTTGCAGGCGCGGCTGGACGCGGTGCGTCGCGCGGGCGGCAATCCGTTCCGCGACTGGCAGATTCCGGCGGCGGCGATCGCGCTGAAGCAGGGTGCCGGACGCCTGATCCGCGACGTGCGCGACCGCGGCGTGCTGGTACTGTGCGATCCACGCATCGGCACCAAGGCCTACGGCAAATTGTTCCTCGCCAGCCTGCCGCCGATGCCGCGCACGCGCGACGTTGCCGATGTCCAGGCGTTTTTCGGAGATTGAATCATGGCAAAGGTGATCGGTTTCGGCGGCATCTTTTTCAAATCGCGCGATCCGGAGGCGCTGCGCGATTGGTACGCGAAGCACCTCGGCATCGACACCAACGATTACGGTGCGAGCTTCGCCGAGGATGCCTCGAGGCCTGGTTTCACGCTGTGGGCGCCCTTCGGCATGGAAACGGGTTACTTCGCGCCGAGCACGAAGGAGTTCATGCTCAACTTTCGCGTGGACGACCTGGATGCGTTGCTCGCCGGGTTGCGTGCCGGGGGTGTGGAGGTCGATCCCAACGTGCACGAAGACGAGAATGGCCGCTTCGGTTGGATCATGGACCCGGAAGGCACGCGCATCGAGTTGTGGCAACCACCGTCCGCGGGAATCTCCGCATGAACCTGCTCGCCATCGAAACCGCCACGGAAGCCTGTTCCGTCGCGCTGCTGCGCGGCGAAGATCTGATTGACCGCAGCGAGCTGGCGCCGCGCCGGCACGCCGAACTGGTGTTGCCGATGGCGGAAGACCTGCTGGCGGAAGCCGGCATCACGCGCCGGCAGCTCGACGCGATCGCGGTCGGGCAGGGGCCGGGCGCGTTCACGGGTGTTCGGCTGGCAATCTCCGTGGCGCAGGGCCTGGCGCTGGCGCTGGACATCCCGGTGGTGCCGGTTTCGTCGCTGGCGGCGCTGGCGATGCAGGCGCCGAGGAATGGCGCCGCGATCCTTGCGGCGATCGATGCGCGTCGTGGGGAAATCTACGCAGGCACGTTTCAAATGGGGACGGAGGGAATCAATCCGCGGATTGATTCCTTCCGTCCCCTCAAGGAAGAATGCGTCACGAGCGTGGCCGGTCTGCTGTTGCCGCGGGCCGAAGCATGGAACGTACTTGGTACCGGCTGGGGCGCGTACAGCGACGCGATTCGCGATTGCCTGCCATCACCGCCGCGCTGGGCCGATGGCGACCGTTATCCGCAGGCATGCGACGTCGCGCGTCTGGCCGCGCCATTGTTTACGGCCGGCAAGGGCGTGCCGCCGGAACAGGCGTTGCCGGTGTACCTGCGCGACAAGGTAGCGTTGACGCTGGAAGAACAGCACGATGCCCGATCCTTGTAGGAGGCCCGGAAGGGCCGACCGGCACCGTTGCATTCAACCCGGGATCGCGGCTTCCGCCGTTCCTACAGGGAACAGATTTGGCGGATGGCTTCCGGCAACGGCACCGACGCGCCGCTCGCTGGATCGACCCACACCATCACCACGTTGCCGTCGGCGTACACGCACGAGTGGTCGTTGCGATCGACGATGCGGTTGCCGAGGGTCATCGACGAATTGCCGAGGCGTTCGCAGGAAAGCAACACGTCGATCTCGGCGGGCCATTCGATGGGTCTGCGATAGCGCAGTTCCACCGCCGCCATCACCGGCATCGAGTGCGTGCCGAACCATTCTCCCGGAACCTGGCGCAACCACTGCAGACGCGATTCCTCGAGGAAAGTGAGGTATGAGGAATTGTTGACGTGGTTGAACGCGTCGAGGTCACGCCAGCGGACGTGCAGGGGGATCACGGCGAGTGTGCGTGCTGCTGGTTCCGGCGCAGCGACTGCTGGCGCATCCGTGTGCGGCGCGGAAGTTTCGGGCGCAGGCTTGGTCATGCCGCGTTTGCGCTGGGAGCGTTTGGCAGCGGCTTTCTTGTGGTCGGTCATGGAAATTTTTCCTTTCGTCATTCCGGGGCCGTCGCCGGTTTTATTGGCGACGGAACCCGGAAACCAGTCTTGATTGTCGAAACTCGGAAAATGGATTCCGGGTTCTGCCCGCAAACGGCGCGGGCAGCCGGAATGACGAGGTGAATAGTGAGATGCTGGATGATTCGTTGGCGGGGTGGCCGTTTGCAGGCTCATGCGCGTTTCTTCTTGCGTGACGGCTTCGATGTCGCGGCGGTTTCGAGTGCCGGCGCAAGGAATTGCCCGGTGTAGGAATTCGGCGTCGCCGCGATATCCTCGGGCGTGCCGGTGGCGATGATGCGGCCGCCGCCGGCGCCGCCCTCGGGGCCGAGGTCGACCACCCAGTCGGCGGTCTTGATCACGTCGAGGTTGTGTTCGATCACCACCACGGTGCTGCCGCCGTCGACGAGGCGATGCAGTACGCGCAACAGTTGTTCGATATCGAAGAAGTGCAGGCCGGTGGTGGGTTCATCGAGGATGTACAGCGTGTTGCCGGTGTCGCGGCGCGACAGTTCCTTCGACAGTTTTACGCGCTGCGCCTCGCCGCCCGACAGCGTGGTCGCGCTCTGGCCAAGCTTGATGTAGCCGAGGCCGACGTCCATCAGCGTTTCCAGCTTGCGTGCGATCTGCGGCACCGGCGCGAACACTTCCAGCGCCTGCTCGACCGTCATGTCCAGCACATCGGCGATGGTGTGGCCCTTGTACAGGATTTCCAGCGTTTCGCGGTTGTAGCGCTTGCCGTGGCAGACGTCGCACGGCACGTACATGTCCGGCAGGAAGTGCATCTCGACCTTGATAAGCCCGTCGCCCTCGCAGGCTTCGCAGCGGCCGCCCTTGACGTTGAAGCTGAAGCGTCCTGCCTGGTAGCCGCGTGCGCGCGACTCCAGCACCTGCGCAAACAACTCGCGCAGCGGCGTGAACAAGCCGGTGTACGTCGCAGGATTCGAACGCGGCGTGCGCCCGATCGGCGACTGGTCGATGTCCAGCACCTTGTCGAAGAGGTCGAGTTTCTCGATAGATTCGTAAGGCGCGGGTTGCGTGGACGCACCGTTCAATTCCACCGCGGCGATCCGGAACAGCGTGTCGTTGACGAGCGTGGACTTGCCAGAACCCGACACGCCAGTGATGCAGGTGAACAGTCCGGCCGGGATTTCCAGATCGACGTGCTGCAGGTTGTTGCCGTGCGCGCCTCTCAGTTTCAGCACGCGCCTGGGATCGGGTTGGCGGCGCAGCTGCGGCACATCGATCGAACGCTTGCCGGAGAGGTATTGTCCGGTCAGTGAGCGTGGCGCCTTCAATATGTCGTCGAGCGAACCCTGCGCCACCACTTCGCCGCCGTGCACGCCGGCGCCGGGGCCGATGTCGATGATGCGGTCGGCGCGGCGGATCGCGTCCTCGTCGTGCTCGACCACGATTACCGTGTTGCCGAGGTCGCGTAGGCGCGTCAGCGTGCCGAGCAGGCGTTCGTTGTCGCGCTGATGCAGGCCGATCGAGGGTTCGTCCAGCACGTACATCACGCCGACCAGGCCCGCGCCGATCTGCGATGCCAGGCGGATGCGCTGCGCCTCGCCACCCGACAGCGAATCGGCCTTGCGGTCGAGGGTGAGGTAATCGAGGCCGACGTCGATCAGGAACCGCAGGCGCTCGCGGATCTCCTTGACGATGCGTTCGGCGATCTCGCCGCGCCAGCCAGCGAGCTGCAGGTCCTCGACGAAGGTGCGCGCGTCGCCGATCGCGAGTGCGGACAGCGACGGCAGGTTCTTCTCGCCTACGAATACGTTGCGCGCGGAAACGTTCAACCGTTCGCCGTGGCATTCCGGGCACGGTCGCTCGCTGATGAAGCGCGCCAATTCCTCCCGCACCATGTTGGACTCGGTCTCCTTCCAGCGGCGCTCCAGGTTCGGCACCACGCCCTCGAAGCTGTGCTTGCGGGTGAACCCGGAGCCATTGCCGTGGCCCAGATAACGAAACTCGATCTTCTCCTCACCGGAACCGAACAGGATTGCGTCGCGGGTCTTTTTCGGCAGGTCGCGCCACGGCGTCTCGACATCGAACTTGTAGTGCTTCGCCAGAGAACGGATCATCTGGAAGAAGTGCGGATTGCGCCGATCCCAGCCGCGCACTGCGCCTTCGCCGAAGCTGCGTTCCGGATGCGCGACCACGCGTTCCGGGTCGAAGAACTGGGTGACGCCGAGGCCGTCGCAGGTCGGGCAGGCGCCGACCGGCGAGTTGAACGAGAACAGCCGCGGTTCCAGTTCTGGCAGCGAGTAGTCGCATTGCGGACAGGAGTAGCGTGACGAGAACAGTTGTTCGGGCGCCTTGGCGTCGTCGAGATCGACCAGAATCGCCAGGCCTTCGCCCAGCCGCAGCGCGGTTTCGAACGATTCGGCGAGGCGCTGTTTCAGATCCTCGCGCGGACGGAAGCGATCGATGACGGCTTCAATCGTGTGCTTGATGCGCAGCCCCAGTGCGGGCACGGCATCCAGGTCGTAGACCGTGCCATCCACGCGCGCGCGCACGAAACCCTGCGCGCGCAGTTGCTCGAACACCTGCACGTGCTCGCCCTTGCGCTCGCGGATCACCGGCGCCAGCAGCATGTAGCGCTTGTCTTC
>DATFGL010000238.1:0-2797 GCA_035249465.1 Rhodanobacteraceae bacterium
TAACGCTAAGTGTCTTGCATGTTTGTACGGCACGATGGAGCGTAGCTCCACCACCTAGTTGGGGTGATCTGCTTCGGAATGTTGGTGAGCGCCTACAAGAATCATGGCTTTACACCGATCGCGCCGGGTAGTACTGCCGCCTAATCTCGCCGTAATTCCGAGCGAGCAAGGTGACCCCCATGCGATCTTCCTACGTTGATCCGCCGACGGCAAGCAAGCGGGCTGTCGACCCAAGCCGGCAGCCGCGGCTCCTGGACCGCATGCGCGGACGCATGCGCCGGCTGGGGTTGTCGATCAGGACGGAGGAGGCCTACGTCGGCTGGGTCCGTCGCTTCATTCTTGCCAACGGCAAGCGGCACCCGCGCGACATGGGCGCGCGGGAGGTGGAACGGTTCCTGACACGGCTCGCAACGCATGGCCATGTCTCGGCATCCACCCAGAACCAGGCGCTGTCCGCCTTGCTGTTCCTTTATCGGGAGGTGCTGCAGCAGGAGCTGCCATGGGTGGACAACATCCGGCGCGCGAAACGTCCCAAGCGGTTGCCGGTCGTGTTGGCCCGCGACGAGGTTGCGGCGTTGTTGGCCGAGCTGCAGGGCGTGCCGTGGCTGATGGCGAGCCTGTTGTATGGCGCGGGGTTGCGCTTGATGGAATGCGTGCGGTTGCGCGTGCAGGACGTGGATTTCGCCCGTCGTGAAATCACGGTGCGCCGTGGCAAGGGCGACAAGGATCGCCGTACCATGCTGCCGGCGATGGCGATCGAGGCGTTGCAGAACCAGATGGCGGAAGCCCGCCTCGTGCACCAGCGTGACCTGGACGCCGGTTTCGGCGCGGTCTGGTTGCCCGATGCCTTGGCGCGCAAGTATCCGGGCGCGGCACGCGAGTGGGCTTGGCAATACGTGTTCCCGGCATCCGCCCGAAGCATTGATCCGCGCTCGGGTGAAACGCGCCGCCATCACATCGATGAGACAGTGTTGCAGCGCGCAGTGAAGCACGCGGTGCGCGTGGCGCACATCAACAAACCCGCAACCTGCCACACCTTGCGGCATTCGTTCGCTACGCATTTGCTGGAAGCCGGACACGACATCCGCACGATCCAGGAATTGCTGGGCCACAAGGACGTCGCCACCACGCAAATCTACACGCACGTGTTGAACCGCGGCGGCCACGGAGTTCCGAGTCCGCTGGATCGCGCGTGACGGATCGACCACCACCGCCGGCCGGATGCGCTTCCGGGCGCGGCGGCCCTTGCATCTTTCTTCGGCGGCTTCACACGCCCGGCAGCATCCGTTGCAACACACGGTCGCGGCGAATGAAGTAGTGATACAGGGCCGCGGCGACGTGCAGGCCCACCAGCGGCAGGATCGCGTATTCCGCAACCAGGGTGTGGATGTCGCCGGTCCAGCGCCACGCGGCGTCGTGGGTGGCGACCAGCTGCGGCACCTGGACGAGACCGAAGAACGTGACCGGCATGCCGCGGTACGAGGCGTTGATCCAGCCCAGCACGGGCACCACGACCAGCAGCAGGTAGAGCAGCCAGTGGATGCCGCGCGCCGAGCGCACCTGCCAGGGCGGCACGCCCGCTTCGGGCGTGGGCTCACCGTGGATGACGCGCCAGATCAGGCGAACGATGATGACACCGAGGATCAGTACGCCGATCGAGAAGTGCAGGCTGATGAGCGTCGTCACCGGTGTGTTGCGGCCGATGTGCGGCATCGTCCAGGCGATGGCGTACTGCGCGATCAGCAGCGCGAGAACCAGCCAGTGGAGGAAGATGGCAGTACGTGTATAGCGCGGCTGCGCGTCGATCACCATGTTGGCTCCCTCGAAGTGACTGCGATGGTACCGCCCGGCGCGAACAAGAGCGCGTGCGTTGGTGGCGTTGCGTTGCCGGCCGCGGACGAACCGGATCGCCAGCGCAGGCATGATGCCACCGTTGCGATCCTCCGTGGCAGCCGCGCTGCCTGCGTTCAGGGTATTACGAAAACGAGACCCCGTGCCGAGCCCCCGCTGCCCGCGTACACTTGCGCGACTTTTCCGCTGAAGCGCGACCATGCACGACCTTGTCAATGTCATCCTGCTCGGCATCATCGAGGGCATCACCGAGTTCCTTCCCATTTCCTCGACCGGGCACTTGCTGATCGCCGAACACTGGCTGGGCGCGCGCTCGGATTTGTTCAACGTGGGCATCCAGGCCGGCGCGATCCTGGCGATCACGCTGGTGTATTGGCAACGCATCGGGCAATTGCTGACGCGCTGGCGCGACGCCGACGCGCGCGATTACCTGCTCAAGCTGGTCGTCGCATTCCTGATCACCTGCACGCTGGGCGTGATCGTGACGCATTACGGCTTCAAGCTGCCGGAGACGATCACGCCGATCGCGTGGGCATTGGTGATCGGCGGCGTCTGGATGATCGCGGCGGAACAGGCTGCCGCGCGCATGCCGGATCGCACCAAGGTGACGTGGCCGGTCGCGATCCTGGTCGGCATCGCGCAGATGATCGCCGGCATGTTTCCGGGCACGTCACGCTCAGGCGCAACGATTTTCGCGGCGATGCTGTTTGGTACCTCCAATCGCCCCGCTGCCACCGAGTTCGCGTTCCTGGTCGGCATTCCGACGATGTACGCGGCAACGGGTTACGAACTCCTCAAGGTGCTGCATCACGGCGGCGCGGCGCACGAGGACTGGACGGCGCTCGTCGTCGGCTTCGTCGTGTCGCTTGTTGTCGCGTTCATCGCGGTGAAGTGGCTGCTGCGCTACATCCGTACGCATCGCTTCACCGCGTTCGCGGTGTACCGC
>DATFGL010000239.1:0-8299 GCA_035249465.1 Rhodanobacteraceae bacterium
CGCTTCCAGCATCTGACCCGCGAATTGCGCTGCATGGTTTGCCAGGACGAGAGCCTGCTTTCGTCGAACGCCGACTTCGCCAAGCAGTTGCGACGGCAGATTTTCGACATGATGCAGCAGGGCAAGAGCGACAAGGAAATCAAGGATTGGCTGGTCGCGCGTTATTCCACCTTCATCCTGTACGACCCGCCGCTCGTTCCGTCCACGATCGCGCTGTGGTTCGGCACGCCGGCCATCCTGCTCGCGGGCGGCATCGTGGTGGTCGTGCTGCTGCGCCGGCGCACGCGCCCGGCCGGTGCCATCGCTGATGAACCCGGAGACGATTGGTGACCACGCCCTTCCTCGTTATCGCCGCCATCATGGTGGTGGCCGCCCTCGCCTGCGTGCTGGTGCCGCTGCTGCGCAGCGCGCGCCGCGAGGGGCGTCCGCGCGCGCCGTTCGTGCTGGCACTCGCACTCGTGCTGGTGACGCCCCCGGTCGTGCTGGGCGCATACCTCATGGTCGGCACGCCGCAGGCGCTGCAACCGCTTCCGACGACCCCCGGTCACGCCGACCTCGCTGGAGCCACCGAACAACTCAGGGCCAGCCTCGCGAAGAAACCGGACGATGCGCAAGGCTGGGCGCTGCTGGCGCAAGCGTATTCGGCGTTGAACCAACCGCAACCGGCACTGGATGCACTGAATCACTTGTTGAAACTGAAACCCGACGATCCCGACGCGATGGTGGCGTGGGTGGAAGCCACCGCGGAAACCAGCCCCACGCACCAGATCGGCGACGCCTCGCGCGCGAAGCTCCAGCGTGCGTTGCAGATCGAACCGAACCACCAGCGCGCGTTGTGGCTGCTCGGCATCAGCGATTTCCAGCGCGGCGACTATGCCGATGCGGCGAAGCAATGGAAGACCCTGCTGCCGATGCTGCAGCCGGGTTCCAAAGTCGCCGTCGCCGTGCAGCAGGAGTTGGCGGACGCCGAAGCGCGGGTTGGCGGCGACACGCCGGACGCGGCGCTCGCCATGGCCGATCCCGCGCCCGCGTCATCGGCCGCCATCGCGCCGAACACGGTTGCGCTCAAGGTCAATGTCGAGCTCGATCCGAAACTCGCCGCGAAGGTGCAGCCAGCGGACACCCTGTTCGTGTTCGCACGCGCGGTGAATGGACCACCCATGCCACTTGCGGTCGCACGGTTGAAGGCGTCCGACCTGCCGGCGAAAATCACGTTGACCGACGCCATGGCGATGACACCCGCAATGACGCTTTCAAAGTTTGCGAAGGTCAGCATCGCCGCACGCATCAGCAAGACTGGCAATGCAATGCCGCAAGCAGGCGATCTGGAATCCGCACCGGTCGAAGTCGCCACCGATTCTCACGCGCCGGTTGCGCTGACGATCGACAAGGTGGATTGATTCACCCCCTCCAAAGAAAGGGGGAGGTTGGCCGCACCGCGCGCACTCGTTACCCTTGCGGATTCCGCCTTCCGAAAATCCGCCATGGCCGACGCCCGCCAATACTTCGACCTGCCCTCGCCTTTCAAGATGAAACGCGGCGGCGAACTGCGCGGCGCACGGCTCGCGTACGAAACCTGGGGCTCGTTGAACGCGGCGCACGACAACGCCGTGCTGATCATGACCGGGCTGTCGCCCAGCGCGCACGCGGCCAGCAACGCGAACGACGGGTCACCTGGGTGGTGGGAAGACATCATCGGCCACGGCAAGGCCATTGATACGAATCGCTGGTTCGTGATCTGCGCGAACACGCTGGGCAGCTGCAAGGGTTCGAGCGGACCCGCGTCGATCAACCCCGCAACCGGCGAACCGTGGCGCCTCGGCTTCCCCGAGTTGTCACTCGAAGACGCCGGCAACGCGGGTCACGCGCTTGCACAGGGGCTCGGCATCGAGCGGCTCGCGGCCATGGTCGGCTGCTCGATGGGTGGCATGGCCGCGCTGGGCGGTCTCGCCAATCACCCCGGTTTCGCACGCGCGCACATTTGCGTATGCAGCGCGCCACGCGCTCAACCGTTCGCGATCGCGATCCGCTCGCTGCAGCGCGAGGCGATCCGGCTCGATCCGAAGTGGAACGATGGCCATTACGACGACGCGCATTACCCCGAAACCGGCATGAACATTGCCCGCAAATTGGGCGTGATCACCTACCGCTCCGCGCTGGAATGGCGCGGACGTTTCGGGCGCATCCGGTTGGAAGCCGACCAGCGCGAAGAAGAACCCTTCGGTGCGGAGTTCCAGATCGAGTCCTACCTCAACGCGCACGCGCGCCGCTTCACGCGGTCGTTCGACCCGAACTGCTACCTCTACCTGTCGCGTGCGTCCGACTGGTTCGACCTCGCCGAATACGGCGGCACCTCCGACCCCATCACCTCGGTGCGCAACGCGCTGGCAAAAATGAAACTGGAACGGGCGCTGGTGATCGGCGTCGAAACCGACATCCTGTTTCCGCTGGAACAACAGCAACAATTGGCCGAAGACTTGCGCGCAACCGGTACCGATACCACCTTCGTCGGTCTGGATTCGCCGCAAGGCCACGACGCGTTCCTGGTCGATACCGGCCGCTTCGGCGCCGCGATCGGCACTTTCATGGCGTCACTCTGACTCCGCTCCGCGGCGCTTGCCGGGCATCTGGATCGCCGCCGTTATATGCTTGTGCCATGGGCATGAACTTCCTGGGCCGCGACAAACTGATCCGCGCTTTCGACGCAGCCGTCGGCGCGGGCGACACCGTCAGTACCATGCGCGCGCTGCGTTCGGCGCTGTGCGACGCGATCCACGCGGGCGACGTGCGCCTGCCCGACTGCGTGTTCGAAGGCTGTGCCGAGCATTACGCGCGGCGCGAGCTCTACCGCAGCCCCGAACACCGCTACTGCGTGGTCGCGATGACCTGGAGTCCCGGCCAGGGCACGCCGATCCACGACCATGCCGGCATGTGGTGCGTCGAGGCCGTATGGCAGGGCGCGCTGGAAGTGGTGCAATACGAACTGCGCGAACACGACGACACCCGCTACCGCTTCGTCCCGGCCGGAGTCATCCAGGCCGGCGCGGGTTCGGCCGGCAGCCTGATCCCGCCGCACGAACACCACACAATCTGCAACGCCAGCGGCACCGATCTCGCCGTCAGCGTCCACGTCTACCAGGACGAAATGACCCACTGCAGCGTGTTCGAACCCGAGCACGGCGAGTGGTACCTGCGCCGCGAACGCACCCTGCAACTGGACGGTGGCGCGGTGGCGGCCCACTAGCCGCGCGACGCGGATTCCCGCATACTCGGCGGCTTGGCCGAAGTGGCGGAATCGGTAGACGCAGCGGACTCAAAATCCGCCGCCCTTAAAAGCGTGAGGGTTCGAGTCCCTCCTTCGGCACCAACGACTTGCGCTCGAAACCTCACGTTACCTCCACGTGAGCGTGCTCGTCTTGAATCCTCCTCCCTTCGATGGATTGCAGCACGTCACACTGACCGGCGGCCACCGCGCGGTCGTGAAGTCGCGGGATGCGGTTCCTGCGGATTTCTTCGCGGCCGAGGCGCGGGGACTCGCAGCATTGCGTGATGCGCATGCACTGCGCGTACCCGAAGTATTCGAAGCGCGAGATGACCGGATCGTGTTGGAGTATCTCGGCAACGGCGAGCGCGCGTCCGACTATTGGCAGCGGGCGGGCGCCGGGCTCGCGCGGCAACATTCGGTCATCGGTACGCATTTCGGGTTCCACCACGACGGGTTCTGCGGCGATTCACCACAGGACAACACACCCGACGATGATGGCTGGCGCTTCTTCTCGGAACGCCGGGTGCTGCCGCAGATGCGCCGTGCGCGCAACGGCGGCCTGATCCACGCGCGTGACGTGCATGACATCGAATCGATTTGCCTGCACCTGCGTGAGCGCATTCCGGACATGCCACCTGTGCTGCTGCACGGCGACCTGTGGTCGGGCAACCTGCACGTATGCGCGGACTGCGGTCCCGCGCTGATCGACGCTGGCGCGGTGCATTACGGATGGGCCGAAACCGAGCTCGCGATGCTGACGCTGTTCGGCTCGCCACCACCGGCGTTCTTCGATGCCTACGCCGAATACACGCCACTGCGCCGCGACTGGCGCGAGCGCGCACCGCTGTACAACCTTTACCACCTGTTGAACCACGTCAACCTGTCCGGCGCGGGTTATCTGCCGCGGTTGCGTGCAGCGTTGGCGGCATGTACGTAAACGACAGTCCTACCGAAACCGTACGACAGCAGTCAGGCTGATCCACCGAAACCTTCAGTGGTGATGCCGGTCGTGCGAACCACCGCCTTGCCGGGAATGGCCGCTCCAGCCGCGGCCCTGGTAGCCACCGTATCCACGGCGGTAGTAACCACCGTGGTAATAGCCACCGCTGTAGTAGCCGAGCCCGATGTTCACGGAAGGCCCGTACCAGCCGCAGCAACCATAGCCACCGTAGTAATACGCGGGCGCGTAAGCGTCGTCGTAGTAATACGTATCTCCGGAGTAATAACCACCGTAACCACCGCGCACGTAGGTGTATCCGGGATACACGCAACCCGCGAGCGCGAGGACCGCGACACCGATCAGTATTCTCAGGAATTTGCGCATGGCGGACTCCGCTTGCTTGCCTGCTTGAAATCAGGCTAGCGCGGTGCGGTTTAACGTCACGTGACGGGGATGAATGCGGGCGAAACCGCGCACCGCCGGTCCGGCCTGCATCACAAATCGCGCGCGACGCGGAACCCCACCCGTCCGCTGCGCGAATCGGCCGCGGCGCCCATGCGGAACGCCGAACGATCCTGGTCCGGTGCGCTGCCCCAGGAGCCGCCCCGGATCACGCGCTCGTCGCAACCCGGGTTCACCCACGCACTGCCATCGGTCGGCGCACGGACGTAGTTCTCGTGCCAGCAATCCTCGACCCACTCCGAAACGTTGCCGTCGATGTCGTACAGGCCGAACGGATTCGCCTGAAAACTCATCACCGGCGCCGGTCCCCAATAGTTGTCGCTGTAACCCTTGAAAGCGTTGGCCCAGCTGCGATGTGCGGGCGAGCGGTCGCCGCTGCCGGTGAGATTCTCGACCACCTGCGCAGGCGTGCCGTCACCCCACCAGTACTGCGTCGTGGTGCCGCCGCGTTCGGCGTATTCGTATTCCGCTTCGGTCGCGAGACGGTAATGCTGGCCGGTGCGCTTGGACAGCCATTGCGCGTAGGCGTGGGCGTCGTTCCACGATACGTTGACGACCGGATAATCCGGCTTCGCGCGCTGGCCGGCGTAATCGTCCTGCCAATCCACGCCCGCGCGCACCTGCATGCGGCCGTTGGCTTCGTCATAAACCGAAGCACTGCCGAGCCGGTCGGAATCCGGCACGTAACCGGACGAGCGCACGAACTCGCGGAACTCCCCGACCGTGACTTCGGCGCGCGCCAGCGCAAAGCCCTTGGCGAGGGTGACTTCGTGCTGCGGCTGTTCGGCATTCGCCTGCACGCGGCCGCGCTGAGGCGAACCCATCATGAAGTTGCCTCGCGGGATTACAACCATCGCCGGCGCCTGTCCCACAATATCCAGGAAGTGATCCGTGAACACCTGGCCCGGATGGTAGTTAGCGTATTCACGCGCGTTCTGCACCTTGGCGAGGAACGTGTCGGTGGATGCGCCCAACGCTGCCGCCTGCTCCGCGATGCGCTGGGCGAGGTCGAGATTGCCCGCGTCGAAGGCCGACTCGGCCTGAGACATCAGGTTGTCCGCGCGTCCACCGCGCATCGCCACGATGCGCGCGCGTGTGTCCGCGAGCGCCCGCGACGACGGCAGGATCGCCGCGGCGTCCGCCAGCGCCGCATCCGCCTTGGCATCGTCGTTCTGCGCGGCGGCACTCAATGCGCGATCCAGCGAGCCCTGTTGCACACGTTGCAACCCCTGCCGCGCAACCACGTTTTCGGGATCGAGGCCCAGCACCTTGCGGTACACCGCGAGCGCGGTGTCGTCGCCCGGCCCTTCCAGCCTGCCCTTCTGCACCAGGCCGCTGGCCTGTTCCAGCAACGGCTGCACCTTGGCCGCGGCGTCGATGCGCGCGGCCAGCGCGGGCAGGTCGTCCTGCGGCCCCGGCAACTGCTTCAGTGCATCAAGGTTGGCGCTTGCGGCGTCGGCGCCGCCGGTCGCGAGCGACTGCTGCACGTTGGCGATCAGGCGCGCATGCAGCAGCGACACCGCGGTTTTCACGTGCGGATCGTCCGGCGCCTGTTTGACGGCCTGCAACACCAGCACCAGCGCGCTGTCCTTGTCCGGGCCGATCAGGTTTCCCGCGCGCGCCGCCTTGCCCGCGCCGGTCAGCAATTGCGCGATCTTGCCGTTTCCGGACTGGCTGCCGAATGCGCCCGAACGCGCCCGCGCGGTGATCACCGCCGTGGGCGCCAGCGATATTGGCGGTCCGGCATTGAGTTCGGACTCGGCCGGGGTCAGTTGGCGCTGCACCACCCGCGCCGGAACGGGCGCGCTGGACACCGCCGTCGCATGCGATTTCAGGATGGCCGGCTCGACCTTCAATGCTTCCGGAAAAAACCGGTAGACCAGCGCGAACACCAGCAACGCCACCCCGATCGCTCCACCGATCGCGTGTTGACGGGTAAGGGACTGCGGCTTCGGCATGCGAACGCTGCTACTGGCTGCTATCTTGAGCGGTTCACGATAGCAAACCGACGCCAAATGGAACACCAACCGATGCGCCGCAGCCGCCAATGAGCACCACCTGGATCGATCACGCGGCCAGCCTGCAGGCACTCCCCGACCGCGGGGTGCTGGGACTCGACACCGAGTTCATGCGCCGCAACACCTACTTCCCCAAACTGGCGCTGGTGCAGGCTGCGCTGACCGGGCAATGCTGGCTGCTCGACCCGCTGGCCTACGCAGCGGCCGACGACGTACGAGCGCTTGTCGGCGGCCGTGTGTGCGTGATGCACAGCGCCAGCGAGGACATGGAAGCGCTCGCGCCGCTGCTGGACGGCACGCCGCTTTCATTGTTCGACACCCAGATCGCGGCCGCCTTGTGCGGCATGGGGCCGGGTTTGAGCTACCAGAAGCTGGTGGCCGGCGTGCTCGGGATCGGCATTCCCAAGGACGAAACGCGCTCCGACTGGCTGCAACGGCCGTTGACCGCCAGCCAACTGGAATACGCCGCGCAGGATGTCGCGCATCTCGCGGCACTGCACGAAAAACTGTCGACTGAATTGCAACGGCGCGGACGCGAAGCGTGGCACGCGGAGGATTGCGCGCGGCTGGCGCAACGCGCGCATCGCGACCCCGCACAGGTCGATCAGCAACCGCAGCAGGGGTTTCGCAGCGCGTCCGACTGGCCGCTCGAAGCACGTGCGCGCCTGAAGCGCGTGCTGTTGTGGCGCGACGAGACTGCGCGCACGCTGGACCGCCCCCGCCCGTGGATACTCGACGACGCGAACGCGCTGGCGCTGTCCCAACAGCCACCCGCCGGCTCGCAGGAATTGTTCGAGCGCGTGAAGGGCCAACGCGCCCTGCGCGGTCCACAGCGTTCGGAACTGCTGACGATCCTCGGCGCTACCGCGACCCCCGAAGAACTGGCCGCGTTGGCGCCCATCCCGGCCGCGCCCAGGGGCGACACCAGGCGCGCCGTGGATGCGATGCGCGACGTGGTCCAGTCCGAGGCGATCAAACTCGACATCCCGCCCGGCCTGCTGTGTCCGCGCCGCCTGATCGAGGAATTCGCGGTCACCCGCGCCTGGCCGGAAGGCTTGAATGGCTGGCGCGCCGGCGTGCTGGAAACAAAACTGACCCCGTTGCTGGTCGGGGAGCCCGCGCCAGTGCTGCATCAGGTTGAATCCGCGTCGCCCAGAACGTAGACGCGAAGCGTCGAAATCGAAGGGCGAACGTGGGGCAGACACTTCGACTCCGTGGCCTCTGGCCACTAAGCTCATCGCGAACGGCGCCAGGTGAAGCTCCCTCTCACCCTCACAGCCGAAATGCTTGGCGTGCGGTGGCATACCGGCTACCATACGCGGCTCGCCGGCGTGCAACGCGCCGGCACGGCGATACCCTCATCCGCAGGCGCGCCATGACAACTCAACACGTGGGGCGGTAGCTCAGCTGGGAGAGCGCTGCGTTCGCAATGCAGAGGTCGAGGGTTCGATCCCCTTCCGCTCCACCAATCCCAATAGACAGCATACGCGTTGTCAGCGCCAACAGCGGGCTCACGGAAGCGCGACGCAAATGGAAAACCCATCTCCGCTGCCGGAGATGGGTTCAAGTGCGGATTCGAAGCCGGAGGTTATCCGGTGCTGCGTTGCTTCACGC
>DATFGL010000240.1:0-4370 GCA_035249465.1 Rhodanobacteraceae bacterium
TGCACCCGGTTGAACCACACCCCATGCGGTTCGGCGCCGTACGGATCATCGTCGGCCAGCGGACCGAAGTCGCCGCCGTCGTTCCATTCCTTGCAGGCGACCGCACACGCGTGGCAGCCGACGCAGATGTCCAGGTCGATGACCAACCCGAGCTTTTTCTTCGCTGGCGCGGGCAGGCTGGTCATTGGTGCCTTCCCGCAAAGGTTTCGCTCGCCTCGGCGGCGAGCGAGCTACTTTCTGTTTCGGCAGAAAGTAGCCAAAGACCATTGCGCCGGGCACGGCGGTCTCGGCAGCGTCGTGTTGCCTCGACTTCCCTGCGATGCTCGCCGATCGCGCGTCGGCGCGAACTCGGCCATCCATGGCCTCGAACATGCGCGCCTTGCTCGCGCGATCGGCTGTGCGTCTCGGCGTCGTGCAACGGCGCGATTGTCGCTTCGACGGCGGCCATCCTGGCCTCGTTCGAAGCGAGCGCAAACGATTCGTTTTGTGGCTGCAGCGCGCAGGAAGCGCGCCAGCGGGGCCCCTGTGCTGCGGTGAGGGCCGGACGATCAGGCCCGCAGGGTGGGCGCAATGGATTGCGCCCACTTGCCGCCGCGCCATGGATGGCGCGGCGGCAAGCCCGGCCGGGCCGAACGTAACTTTCGTCCATGGACGGACGAAAGGCGCAGCACCGGGGTGGCCTTCTCTTTGGTGACTTTCTCTTGGCCACGCAAGAGAAAGTCACCCGCGCGCGTGGGATGCGCGTGGAAAAAGACAGGGATGTCGCGATCCCACGCCAGTGGCTCGCTCGCATTGGCGAGCAAAACTGCTGTTCGGAAGGGTGTATTGCGAGTGCGTGCACTGGCGCAAATCGAATCAAAACGGCCAAATCCTTGGGATCAAAAGCATCGACAGCGCGCAGAACAGCGCAATCAGCGGCACGCCGGCCTTGGTGAAATCGAGAAAACGATAACCGCCAGCGTAATACACCATGGTGTTGGTCGGGTACCCGATCGGCGTCGCGAACGAAGTGGCCGCGGCGAACGCCACGGCGACCACGAACGGTCGCGGGTCGGCGTGCACGGCATGCGCGACACTGGCGGCGATGCCCACCATCAGCACCACCGACGGGTTGTGTCCCATCAGCTCGGTCAGCAATGCGGTGAGCACGTACACCATCGCCAGCGCGGCCAGCGGGCCGTGGTTGCCGACGACATCCAGTGCGCCGTGTACGACCATGTTCGCGAGCCCGGTCTGTTCGATGGCGATGCCGAGCGGCAGGATCGCGCCGAGCAGGATGATGATCTTCCAGTCGATGCCTTCGTACACGTCCTTGCGTCCGAAGCAGCGCGTCAGCGCCATCGCCGCCACACCGCAGATCGCCGCGATCGGAATCGGCAGCCAATGCAGCGCGGACACCACCACCACCGCGGCCATGATGCCGATCGCGAGGAAGGCCTTGTAGCGCGGACGGCGCGCGTCGTCGCGCTGGTTGAGGATCACGAAACGGTCGTCGCCGCGCAGGCGTTTCACCGCGTCGGCGGGCAACAGCATCATCAACACGTCGCCGGTGCGGAAGGCGACGTCGCGGATCTGGTCGCGCAGCAGGTGCCCGCGGCGGTGGATGCCGAGCACCGTGGCGTCGAACGCTTCCAGCAGGTCGAGGTCGCGCAGCGTACGGTCTTCGGCCATGCTGGCCGGTGCGATCATGGCCTCCACCAGCACCTTGGCCTTGTCGGTGCCGTCGTCGTGGGTGTATTCGGGGTTGATCTCCAGTTCCTGCTTCTTGCGGAACTCTTCCAGCTTGTCCCATTCGCCGCGCACCAGCAGTACGTCACCCGACGCGAGCTGCTGGGTTCGCGGCGACCACATGTGCCGCTCGCCGCGCAGCAGTTCGAGCGGATACACACCCTGGTCGCCCAGCCGGGCTTCGGCGATGGTCTGGCCGACCAGCGGCGAGTCGTGCATCACCTTCAATTCGGTGACGTACTTGCCCACTTCCATCGGGCCTATGGGCTCGTTGTCCAGATGTTTCGGCAGCAGCCAGCGGCCGATCACCATCAGGTAGACGATGCCCGCCGCAGCCAGCAGCACGCCGAGGTGGGTGAATTCGAAAATGCCGAAGGGGGGCAGGCCTTGTTTCTGGGCCAGCGAATCGACCAGCAGGTTCGACGAGGTGCCGATCAACGTGCACACGCCACCCATCTGCGCGGCGAACGCCATCGGCATCAACACCCGCGACGGCGAAGTGTTGGTGCGCTGGCAGACCTTGAGCGCCAGCGGCAGGAAGGTTGCGACCAGCGCGGTGTTCTTGATGAACGCGCCCAGCGGCGCGATCGCGAGCATCATGCCCAGCGAAAGCAGCCACGGTTTGCGGATCCGCGACAGCAGGTTGATGATCGGATCGAGCGCGCCGGAGCGTTCGATGCCGATCGCCAGCGCGAACATCGCCGCGACCGTCACGGTGGCTTCGTTGCTGAAACCGGACAGGGCCTGCTCCGGGCTGACGACCCCGAGCGCGACCAGCAGCGCCAGTGTGATCAGCGCGACGACATCCACGCGCACCTTCTCGCTGGCGAACAACGCCATCGCGATGAGGATGATCGCGGCGGTGGCCCAGGCCTGCCAGGTCATGGGCGACAACTCATCGTGAAAGCCCGGTCAACCACCCACGGTTCTCCAATCCCGCCGCCCATCTGCTCGGCACAGTAAGGTCGATTGTGCCCATATTCCCGCCTCGGCGCGCACTCGCGAGGCAATCCGCGGATGCAGCACATGATCCGCAGCTTGCCATGCACTTGCAAAAAATTCGTTCAGGCGTCCGCCGGCTCGAAGCGGTGCCCGGGCACGCGCGGCTCGGAGTCATGCTCCAACCGCACCTTCAGGTCGAACCAGGCCGCCTGCCCGGTGACCGGGTCGCCATTGGCGTAGGCGCGGTTGGAGGCGCGCTCGCCGATCAGGTGGTTCAACAGGAAGCCGTCCACGAATTCCGGTGCGCCCTCGGCCAGTTTCCATGCGCCGCGTTTCTTGCCGATCGCGTTCCATGTCCACACGGTGCCGGGCGCGGTGGCCGCATGCGCGCACACTTCCACGCGGATGCGTCCGCGCGGTGACGCGATCCACGCCCAGTCGCCGCTCTCGAGTGCGTGCTCCGCGAGCGTGCGCGGGTGCACGTACAACACGTTGCGCGCGGCGATCTGGCGCAGCCAGCGGTTCTGCGAACCCCACGCGTGGTACATGAACATCGGCCGCTGGGTGATGGCGGAAAGCTCGTAGCCCTCTCCTTCAAGGGGAGGGTGGCGCGCAGCGCCGTGTGGGGATGGGTTGGTATCGTCGTACCAGAACGGCACCGGATCGAAATATCGCGCCACGCGCTCGCGCTCGGATTCCGGCGGCTGCACCGCGCCATGGCCTTGCGCGGCAAGCCGGAATCGCTGCAGCACTTCGCAATACAACTGCATCGTGACGGGTTCCGTCGAGCCGGCAAAACCCATCGATTGCGCCCATTGCAGGTAATCGCGGTTCGCCATCCGGTAATACGCGCCGGCTTCCGGAACTTTCGTTTCGAAGAAGCAGCCGTGTTCGATGTAACGCTGCAGCTGGTCGGGATTCGGTGCGCCCTTGCCTTGTTGCGAGCCATCCGCACCTCGCCAGCCTGCAAGCATGCCCACGCCGGGCGCGCGTTCGTGGCGCACCATGTAGTCGGCGTAGTTCCTGTAGCTCGGCGCGCCGTCGGCGTCCACCATGTTGGGCAGCTTCAGGCGCGCGCCGAGGTCGAGCAACACGTCCTGGAACGGCCGCACGCCACGGTCGGGTTGCACCACGGGTTGGCGGATCGCGTCCGCCGCCATTTCGGCGTCGCTGATCGGACGGTCGAGCAGGCTGATGCAGTCGTAGCGTTCAAGGTATGTGGTGTCCGGAAGCACCAGGTCGGCGAACGCGACCGTTTCCGAATCGTAGGCGTCGGCGTAGATGATGTGCGGAATCTTGTAGTGGCCGTCATCGTCACGTGCGCACAGCAACTTGCGCGTCGCCGCGGTGTCCATCGACGAGTTCCAGCCCATGTTGGCCATGAACAGGAACAGCGTGTCGATCTTCGCGGGGTTGCCCTCCACGGCATTGCGTATCACCGACTGCAGCAGGCCATGCGCGGCCAGCGGAAATTCCCAGCTGAAGGCATGGTCAAGCCGGCGCGGGTTGCCTTGGGAATCCACCAACAAATCTTCCGGTGACTGCGGGTAGCCGAGCGGATTGCCGGTGAGCGTGCCGTCCGGCTTGCGCGATTTCGCCGGTTTGTTGCCGGGCGGCGCGGGTTTCGGATACGGCGGCTGGTAACGGAAACTGCCGGGCGTGTCGATCGCGCCCAGCAATATCTGCAGCAGGTGGATCGT
>DATFGL010000241.1:0-7486 GCA_035249465.1 Rhodanobacteraceae bacterium
CTTGCGGCCGCTCTTGGCCGCAGGATCGGCCGACCCCATATCTTCAGGCGGAAGACGCGGAAGGTTGCCTCTTCGAGGGACCGTCCACGCCGTTTCGGAAGGGGTTGCCATGGATTTCGAAAAATATACCGAGCGCGCCAAGGGTTTCGTCCAGGCCGCGCAGATGCTGGCGCAGCGTCGCGGGCATCAACAGATCACACCCGAACATCTGCTCAAAGTCCTGATCGACGACAAGGAAGGGCTTTGCAGCAATCTGATACGGGCCGCCGGCGGCGAACCGAAATCGGTTTCGGCCGCGGTCGATGCCGCGCTCGACAAACTGCCGCGTGTCGAAGGCGGCAGCGGTCAGGTCTATCTCTCGCAGGAGTTCAATCGGCTCTTTACCGAGGCTGAGAAAGTCGCCGACAAAGCCGGCGACAGTTTCGTCACCGTCGAGCGCTTGCTCCTGGCGATGACGCTCGATCGCAACAGCCCGGCCGCCAAGGCGCTCGCCGCCGCCGGCGTCACCGCGCAATCGCTCAACGCCGCCATCGAGCAGATCCGCAAGGGCCGCAAGGCGGACAGCGCCTCGGCCGAGGAAGGCTATGACGCACTGAAGAAATATGCGCGAGACCTGACCGAGGCCGCGCGCAGCGGCAAGCTCGATCCGGTGATCGGGCGCGACGAAGAGATTCGCCGCACGGTGCAGGTGCTGTCGCGCCGCACCAAGAACAATCCGGTGCTGATCGGCGAACCCGGTGTCGGCAAGACCGCGATCGTCGAAGGTTTGGCGCAACGCATCGTCAAGGATGAAGTGCCCGAAGGTCTGAAGAACAAGCGTCTGCTCGCACTCGACATGGGCGCGCTGATCGCGGGAGCGAAGTTTCGCGGCGAGTTCGAGGAACGCCTGAAAGGCGTGTTGAACGATCTCGCCAAGCAGGAAGGCCAGGTCATCCTGTTCATCGACGAACTTCACACGATGGTCGGCGCGGGCAAGGCCGAGGGCGCGATGGACGCGGGCAACATGCTGAAGCCGGCGCTCGCGCGCGGCGAACTGCACTGCATCGGCGCGACCACGCTGGACGAATACCGCAAGTACATCGAGAAGGACGCCGCGCTGGAACGGCGTTTCCAGAAGGTGTTCGTGGGCGAGCCGAACGTCGAGGACACCATCGCGATCCTGCGCGGCCTCAAGGAGCGCTACGCGGTGCACCACGGCGTCGAGATCACCGATCCGGCCATCGTCGCCGCCGCTACGTTGTCGAACCGCTACATCACCGACCGCCAGTTGCCCGACAAGGCCATCGACCTGATGGACGAGGCGGCCAGCCGCATCCGCATGGAGATCGATTCCAAGCCGGAGGAACTGGATCGCCTTGAGCGTCGCCTGATCCAGTTGAAGATTCAGCGCGAGATGCTGAAGAAGGAAAAAGATCCTGAATCGAAGAAGCGTCTCGCCGATCTCGAAGGCGACATCGAAAAGCTCGAACGCGAGTTTTCCGACTTGAACGAAGTGTGGAAATCGGAAAAGGCCGCGTTGCAGGGCGATGCCAGCATCAAGGAACAGATCGAGAAGGCGCACCACGAACTGGAGGCAGCGCAGCGCCGGCAGGATTACGCGCGCATGAGCGAAATCCAGTACGGCCAGTTGCCGGCGCTGGAAAAGCAGCTCGCAGCCGCGCAAGCCGCCGACCAGCGCGAGTTCAAGCTGGTCAAGGACAAGGTTACGGCCGAGGAAATCGCGGAAGTCGTGTCGCGCTGGACCGGCATTCCGGTGTCGAAGATGCTGGAAGGCGAGCGCGAAAAACTGCTGCACATGGAAGACGCGCTGCACAAGAACGTGATCGGGCAAGACGAGGCGGTGCGCGCGGTGTCCGACGCGATCCGCCGTGCGCGCGCCGGACTGTCCGATCCCAACCGCCCCTACGGCTCGTTCCTGTTCCTCGGCCCCACCGGCGTCGGCAAGACCGAGTTGTGCAAGGCGCTCGCGGGGTTCCTGTTCGACACCACCGAGGCGATGGTGCGCATCGACATGTCGGAGTTCATGGAAAAACATTCGGTCGCGCGGCTGATCGGCGCACCGCCCGGTTATGTCGGCTACGAGGAAGGCGGCTATCTCACCGAAGCGATCCGCCGGCGTCCGTATTCCGTGATCCTGCTGGACGAAGTCGAGAAGGCGCATCCGGACGTGTTCAACATCCTGTTGCAGGTGCTGGACGACGGGCGCCTGACAGACGGCCAGGGCCGCACCGTCGATTTCCGCAACACCGTGATCGTGATGACGTCGAATCTCGGTTCGCAACAGATCCAGGAGATCGCATCCAGCGGCATCGACGAGGATAGCCCCGAGGCCTACACGCAGATGAAGGCGGCCGTGATGGGCGTGGTGCAGGCGCACTTCCGGCCGGAGTTCATCAACCGTCTCGACGAGATCGTGGTGTTCCATCCGCTCGACAAGGAGCAGATCCGCGAGATCGCGCGCCTGCAGACGAATTACCTCGCCAAGCGCTTGCAGGAACGCCAGATCGATTTGGAGATTTCCGACGGCGCACTGGTGCTGCTCGGCAACGTCGGTTTCGATCCCGTGTACGGCGCGCGCCCGCTGAAGCGCGCGATCCAGACCCAGCTCGAAAACCCGCTGGCGCAGAAAATCCTTGCCGGCGAGTTCGTCGGCGGCGACACCATCCGCGTGGAAGCCGAGCACGGCAAACTAGAGTTCCACAAGCGGGCATGAGTGGCCGCAACCAATGCGAGCAACCACGCCTATCGGTCGCGACCACGGTCGCTCCTGCATGTTTAACCGCGGTAGGAGCCTGCGTGCAGACGGTATCAGCCTCGATATGATGACGAGGCATCCACAGCCACTGCGTGCTCACCTTGTGTCCGCGCCCTGCGCGTCACTTGCGGCCAGTACCAGCCATTAGCTTGTTCGTCCGGGCTGATTGACGACTCCGCGGACTGGATGAAGACCCCTTCCCGGTTGCCCGGGAAGGGGGCCATGGCCAGTTGTGAGTCATTGCGTGTAACCGTGTGAATTCAGGAACACGTACGCCCACGCCAGATTGGCGGCATTGATGGTGCCGATCCCGGCGCCGTTGTCGTAGCCCGGAATGCCGTGATAGAACCAGTTGTCGCCGGCCGCGATGTCGTTGAACGGCGTATTCGATCCGTAACCGAGTACCGATTGAAACGCGTAAATTGTCGGGTTCAGGAATCCCACTCGTGAACCCGAGGCCTGGTCGACCAGCGTGGTAATGCCGTTCAACTGCGGCGCCACGAAACTGGTGCCACCAAAGAAGGTCGCCGCGCAGCCCGGGTTGGCGGGCTCCGGAAAGTCGGTGCAGTCCACCAGCACGTACCCGGTCTGGGGATCGGCATTCAATGACAGGTCCGGGACATTGCGTCCAGCGAAACCACCGGGCAGTGTCAGCACGGTCTGCGGAGGCGCGCCACTCAGGCCGAACAAGCTGCAGGAAAATGTCGTCTCGCAGATCAGGGGTTGATTCGGCTGCGTCTGGGTCATGCCGGCCACGGATTGCTGATAGTACGGCAAGCTCCAGAAGGAACTCACGCCGCCCCCGCCCCCGCCGTAAGCAATGCCGCAGCTAACCGGGTCAAGACCAAAGGCATTGCACAGCGGGATGAGGTAATCCCAGCCCCACACTTGTTCCTGTGCGATATTGATCGGAATGATGGAGCCGCCCGGCCCCAGATATTCCTGCAGGCCACTCATCGTGGTGCCTCCGGCGGCCGTGATGAACGGATCCGAGGCCGGGTAGTCCACGCTCAACTGCGCATTGACGCCCGGTATGTCGCGGTAGACGTCAAAAGCGCCGGAATCGCCGGTGGCGGTGAATACCGACTGCCCCTGCGCCGCCGCTTCCATCAACGCCTGATCGATCTCCGTCAGCTGGGAGGTCATATCCAAGCCGCCATTGGCTGCCGCGAAGTCAAGCTCCTCGGCAAAACCCCAACTGATGGACAGCGTATCGGCGATGTTGTCCGACGCTGCTGCGTAAAAGACGTCCACGAAAGCCTGATTGGTGTTGGGCGCTACGTAGACCTGCAGCTTGGCCTGTGGCGCCAGACCACCCGACTGTTCCACATCGAGCGAGGTTTCATCGTCGCCGACATTCGGTTGTACTGGCGTGCCGCCATCCACCATCTCCCTGGTGATGCGGTTGGGCGTCACCTTGAGGCCGATGTCTGACCAGTAAGCTTCCACATCCGTGATATTGAAGTTGGCAAACGTCATGATGCCGACGGTCTGGCCCCGGCCGCTGAAGCCGGCCTTGTAAAGCGGGTTGACCTGGTAGAAGTTGGCTACGTCGCCGACGGTGTATTCGCCGGGAACACCGGTCGCTGTGCCGCTCGCGGGCCAGACCATGTCGGGATATTTGCCAGGCGCCATGCTTTGCGCCCGTGCCAGCGTTGACGGCCGGGCCCGCGCCAGCATCGGATGCAGACGGCCGGATTCGCTGTCGAGCCCCGCGACCCCAAGAACCAGGCCGGAGAGGTCACTCGGCAGCGAGTATTCGCGGACAGGCCGATGGAAGCGCTTGCCGTTCTTTACGTGGTCTTGCAACTGCGTCGCGAAGGCGGCATTGAATTCCGCGACCGTGCCGCTGATGGTGATGTCGAGATTGTCCGCGTAGATTTTGTCGATCGTGATGCCGAACGACCTCAAATATTGCACCAGCTTCATGATTTGCTGGGTCGAGGGTGCATACCGCGTTCGGAACTGCCCCACCGTCAGGAACCGGTGGAAATCCGGGTTTCCCGGCGTCAGCGTGGCCTGGATGTAATTCGTCAGCGCCTGCGGATTGGTAACGTTGAGAATGATCGATGCGCTGACCGTTTCCGACGGTGGCGACGGGGGCGCCGCGCTGGCGGACAAACAGACACCTGCCGCCAGCGCGAGCCCGGCGGAACAGGCGATCGAAAGGAATCGTCCCTTGGAATACATGTGGATACCCCGCAAACATGGATAACGCTTGAATAACCCGCGGCAACTCGCAGGATGATCAAGCATTGTTGATATTCTGCGCGTTCGTTCTCCGGGAAAAACGAACCACAGTCCAGGGAAACTCAGCCGGGAGCACAGTGCGCCGCAATCCGATGGCCCTGCAGACGAATGTGGTGGCCGGGTCGGGGGTGTAGCACAAAACGTGATTTTTGTCACGTTTCGCAAGGAATTTGGAACAGGAAACCGCGGCCGCGATGTCAGCTCGCAGAAAAGGCAGGGCGATTCCCGCAAGCGCGCGGTGGCCCGTTTTATCCCCGATGTGTAATCCTCAACGGCGAGGTTGCCATTCGTGGTGGATCACGATGGCTGCTGCCAGCAGCGTGCCCAGCGCGAGCAGGTACCACGTGATCGCGTAGCCAAGGCTGTGGTTGTAGATGTAGGTGCTGGTGAGACCGGCGAAGGGTGGTCCGCGTTCGCCGGCGGTTGCGTCGGCATCAACGAAGTACGGCGCGACTTGATCGGCGGGCAGATGGTCGGCGGCCGCGATTGCGGCGACATCGCGTGAATACCACAGGTCTTTTTTCGGCTGGTTGCGGCGCAGGAAACCGCCGTGCGGCTCGGTGAAACGCAGCAAGCCGGTCAGCGTCACCCCGCCGGAAGGCGGAGCAATGTTCGCGGATGCGGGCGAACTGGGAAGTCCGGGCGGAACGTAACCGCGATTGACCAGCACGACGAATCCGCGATCGGTACGCAGTGGTGCCATCACCCAGTAGCCGTAGCCTTTCGAACTCGATCCACGCGCGAGCGTCTGACTATCGATGAAGCGGCCGCGCAATCTGACGTGCAGGTACTGTTCGTGCCCGGCCGCGATGCGCGGCCATTGCGCAGGGCCGGGCGCGTCCACCGGCGGCGCATGCACGCGCGCGGCGATGTCGCGTGCGATCTTGACTTTCAGGTGATAGCGGCGCACCTGCCAGTTGCCGAGCAGGATCAAGCCGACGAACACCGCCGCCAGCACCGTCATCCCGAGGATGAACTTGACGGTTCCTGCGCGCTGCCTTGGCAGAATGGTAGGAATGGGTTTGGGAGACTTTTGTTTTTGCTCGTCATCCCGGAATCGCGAAGCGACATCCGAGACCCAGTGACTTCATGTATCGCGAGTTGCAAAAGTCACTGGGTTCCCGCTTTCGCGGGAATGACGACAAAGTGTTTCGGCATTTACCGCGGCGGTGGGTTGTCGCCCGGCTGATGGCCGATCGAATGTTGTTGATACTGTGGTGACATCGGCATCATGTTCGCGTTCTCGTTGTACATGACCCAGATGGACGCCCCGAGCACGATGATCACCAGCACGGCGGTGAAGATGAAGGCCATCATGTTCCAGCCGCTTTCCGAGCGCGTGTCAAGGTGCAGGAAGTACACGATGTGCACGAAGATCTGCACGATCGCCAGCACGAGGATGATGAGGATCAGCAACTGCTTGTTGGCGATCACATGGCCCATCACCAGCCAGAACGGAATGACGGTGAGGATCGCGGCCAGCACGAAACCGGTAAGGTAGCCGCGCAGGCTGCCCTGATGTTCATGCATGACGTCGTCGTGCATCGCGTCATGGTTGTCCGGCGACATCGCGTGACCGGAAGAAGTCGGCTGGCTCATCGCAGCACCCCCACCAGGTAGACATAGCTGAAAACGCCGACCCACACCAGGTCGAGGAAGTGCCAGAACATGCTGAGGCAGCGCAGGCGGCGCACGTTGTCCGTGTTGAGTCCGAACTTGACCGTCTGCACCATCAGCACGATCAGCCACAGGATGCCGAGCGTGACGTGCAGGCCGTGCGTGGCGACCAACGTGAAGAACGAGGACAGGAACGCGCTACGGCCGGGGCCCGCGCCGTCGGCGATCATCACCAGGAATTCGTGGATTTCGAGCGAGACGAAGGCCGCGGCCAGCAATCCGGCGATCGCCAGCCAGCCCAGCATGGCGCCTTTGCGCTGGCGCGCCATCTCCAGCATCGCGAAGCCGAACACCACCGACGACACCAACAGCAACGCGGTATTCACCGCGAGGCCCGGCAGGTCGAGCACGTCGGCGCCGGTCGGGCCGCCTGCGTATTCGGTGCCGAGCACCGCGTAGCACGCGAACAGCGATGCGAAGATGAAGCAGTCGCTCATCAGGTAGATCCAGAACCCCAGCAGGGTTCCGTTGCGCGGCGGCGCTTCCGTCAGGCTGTAGTAGTCGGACGGCGCCGGAGGCGCGGTGTCGATGGCGGTGGTGTTCATGCGTTGGCGCCCTGTGCTGCCGCCTGATTGCTGCCGGCTTCGAAGCGGCTGACTTCTTCGGCGGGAATATGGTGGTGCTGGTGGTAATCGAAGCTGTGGACGATGCTCGCGATGATCACGCCCAGCAGCGACAGCGCCGCCAGCCACCAGATGTACCAGGTCAGCCCGAACGCGCAGGCGAACGACAGCGCGCCGACGATTACGCCCGTAGCGGTGTTCTTCGGCATGTGGATGTCGTTGTAGCCGCCTTGCGGACGCG
>DATFGL010000242.1:0-22177 GCA_035249465.1 Rhodanobacteraceae bacterium
TACAACTTGAAGGAAGGGTAGCGCCATGATCCAAGAAGCAGCCTCCGCCGCCGCCGCACCAGTCGGCAATGCCAACGCGCAAGCCCTCCAACAGGTTGGCGCGAGTCACTTTCTCCACGAAATCCTGAGCCATCCGCTGGACCACGCGATCGACTTCATTGTGCTGATCGTGCTGGTGGTGATGTCGGTCTCCTCGTGGTACTTCATCATCGCGATTGCGATCCGCAACGCACTGATCCGTTCGCGCATGGACAAGGTAATCCAGAAGTTCTGGGATACCCCGTCCGCGCAGGATGCGGTTCGCGTGATGGAAAAGCAGCCCCGTTCGGAGCCGTTCTCCAAGATTGCCCTGGATGCGGCCTCGGCCGCCGCGCACCACCAGCGGCATGAAGGCAGCCGGATGGTCGAAGCGCTGAACCGCTCCGAGTTCGTCGATCGCGCATTGCGTCAGGCAGTCGATCGCGAAAGCCGCAACCTCGAGGGCGGTCTCACCCTGCTGGCGACGGTCGGCTCCGCCGCGGTGTTCGTCGGCCTGCTGGGTACCGTGATGGGCATCTACTACGCGCTGATCAACCTGGGCGCCAGCGGCGAGTCTTCGATCTCGGCGGTGGCCGGCCCGGTCGGCCAGGCGTTGATCATGACCGCCATCGGCCTGTTCGCGGCCATTCCCGCGGTGATCGCGTACAACGCCTACTCGCGTGCGAACCGCGTCACCATCGCGCATTTCGATGAATTCGCGCATGACCTGCATGACTTCTTCTCCACCGGTGCGCGCGTCGAAACCGGCAGCACGGCGATCCCGCGTCAGGCGGCTACGGCCACTCCGCCGGCGGCCAAGAAGTAAGAGGGTTCGTTCATGGCCATGAGTACCAATAGCGGCGGCGGTCCCGTCGCCGACATCAACATCACACCGCTGATCGATGTGATGCTGGTGTTGCTGGTGATTTTCATGATCACCGCGCCGCTGGTGCAGCACAACATCAAGATCGACCTGCCCCAGCCCAACCCGAACTCCAAGCCTGACGAGATCACGCCGCATACACTGTTCATCCAGGCCGACGGTTCGATGACCTGGGACAATGTGCCGATCAGCAATGTCGATCTGCAGGCGCAGCTAGCCACGATCGGCGCCAAGACGCTGGATGAGCAGCCACAGGTGCACATCAAGGCGACGGATGACACGCAGTACAACTATCTGGCTGAAGTGATGGCCGAAGCACGCCGTTACAACGTGCAGAAAATCGGCTTCGAGAAGTGAGGATCTGACGTCATGTCGATGAGTGTTGGCGACAACTCGGGAAGCGATATCCCGCGCGCCGAAATCAATGTGACCCCGCTGGCGGACGTCATGCTGGTGCTGCTGATCATCTTCATGATCACCGCACCGCTGATGTCGCACAAGGTCAAGGTCGACCTGCCGCGTGCCGATCCCAACACCAAGCCGGTGCCGATCGATGTTCCGCCGATCGATTTGGCGGTGGAGGCCGACGGCACGTTGTACTGGAACGACAGCCTGATCAGCGACGCGATTCTTTCCGCCAAGCTGCGTGCCGAGGCGAGCAACAATCCGCAGCCGGAACTGGATATCCGCGCGGACAAGACCACGCCGTACAGCATCATCTGGAAAGTGATGCAGGAGGCGAAGGACGCGGGCATGGTGCACGTGGGCTTCATCACCCACGGCAAGGGCAAGAACGGCTCCAATCCCGACTGAAGACTTCATCGGAGTCACGGAAATGCCGCGCATTGCGCGGCATTTTTTTCAGGCGAGGATCGAGAGATAGCGGCGAACGGTCGGCGCGAGCCCGTCGTACAACGCCTCACCGATCAACGCATGCCCGATCGAGACCTCCGCGAGTTGCGGAATGGCGCGCCGGAACGCGCCGAGGTTCTGCTGGTCGAGGTCGTGGCCCGCATTCACCGCCAATCCCGCCTCGGTGGCATGCCTAGCCGTGCTCGCGCAACGCGCCAGTTCCGCATTGGCGTCGCCCTCGGCGAAGGCGTGGGCATAGGGTCCGGTATAAAGCTCGACGCGTGCAACACCGATTGCGCGTGCTTGCTGCAAACCATCGGTCGTGCCCGCGTCCACGAACAGCGAGACGCGACAACCGGTCGCGTCGAGTTCTGCGACCAGTGGCGCCAGCCGATCGAGGTCGCGGATCAGGTCGAAGCCATGGTCGGAGGTGATTTGGCCGTCTGAATCGGGAACCAGGGTAGCCTGCGTGGGCCGCGCCTGTCGCACCAGTTCGACGAATCCGGGGTAGCCGGGACGCGCGGGTGCAAACGGATTGCCCTCGATGTTGAACTCGACGCGGCCGCGTGTCAGCTCCGACAGCAACGCGACATCCTCGGCGGTGACGTGGCGGCGGTCAGGCCGCGGGTGCACCGTGATGCCCCCGCAACCCGCGGCGATGCAGGTTTCGGCGGCGTTGCGCAGGTTCGGTTCGTCGCCGCCGCGCGCATTGCGCAACACGGCGATCTTGTTGAGGTTGACGCTGAGGACCGTCATGGGTGGATGTCTTCGACAACGTGGGCCGGTAGCACGGGACGTTGCACTGGACGATGCCAGCCAGTGCCACGGCCGGGGGCAAGGTCCGGAATGATGCCACGGAAGAATAAAAAAGGCGCGGAGGGGGCTCCGCGCCTGAGAGTGCAATCCACAACGCTCGCTGTGCGCCGTGAACCTACGGGGAGACTACCCGTGCATCTGAGACCCGCTGGGCGCGGTGGAGTTCCCGAACCGCGTTCGAAGGGTCAGACGGGGCGGTCCGGAGCCGGCTGGAAAGCGAAAATGGTGCGGGTACCGCCCCGCCACGCCACGCAGCCGCGGTAGCCGGGCGCCGGATCGAAACCCGATACCTGCCAGTCCCGCGCTTCACCCAGCGCGGGGTCGGTGCGTGCCAGCGCCCAATCCGCCCCGGCAACATGTGCGAAGGCAAGGCGCGCGAGGCCAAAGGACAGGCCCTCGCCGATGGCTTTCAACACAGCCTCCTTGGCACACCACAGCCCGATGAAGGCATGGTCGCGCGCTCCCGGGTCAAGCGTGGCGAGGGCATCGGCTTCTCCGGCATCGAAAAACCGCTGCGCGATTTCGATCGCACGCAGGTTTTTGCCCAGCCGCTCGATGTCGACACCCACCGCGCCGCGCCGCGAAAGCGCGACCAGTGCATAGCCGCCACTGTGCGACCAATTGAACTCGAACAACGCGCCGCCGCCGCGCGTATTCGCCGAGTTGGCGAGATGGGGTTTGCCGCGCGAATCTTCGTCCAGCGCGATGGCGGACTCGGGAACGTCGAGATAGCTGGCGAGCAGCGTGACAAGCGGCACGCGCCGTTGCGTGGACGTGTACGGAATCCGCCAGAGATGGATCGAGCGGTCGTCCAGCGCCGGGGCGACTTCGTCCGGCGCCGCCTCGGCGAACTTCAGATGCAGCGCCATCGAACGGACCGCGCGCTCAGTGCCGCACGCGATCGTCGTACAGCCGCTTCACGATCGACGGATCGGCCAGCGTGGAGGTGTCGCCCAGCGCGGCGAGATCGACTTCGCTGTTGCCGGCTTCCGCGATCTTGCGCAGGATCCGTCGCATGGTCTTGGCCGAGCGGGTCTTCGGCAACGCCGGCGCCCATTGCAGGAATTCGGGTACGGCGAAGGCCCCGATCCGCTCGCGTATGCCGCCGACGAGTTCCTTCTTCAGCGCGTCGCTCGGGGTCACCCCTTCCTTCGGCGTCACGAATGCATAAATGGTCGTGCCCTTGATCTCGTGCGGGCAGCCCACCACCGCGGCTTCGGCCACGCGCTCGTCGGCCATCATCGCGCTTTCGATCTCGGCGGTGCCGATGCGGTGGCCGGACACGTTGATCACGTCGTCGACGCGGCCGGTGATCTTCCAGTCACCATCAGCGTCGCGCTCGGCGCCGTCACCGGTGGTGTACACGCCGGGGTACATCTTGAAATACGTGTCGATGAAGCGCTGGTGGTCGCCGTACACGGTGCGCATCTGGCCGGGCCAGGAGTCGGTGATCACGAGATTGCCGGAACCCACGCCCTCGAGGGCCTTGCCGTCCGGGTCGAAGATCGCCGGCTTGATGCCGAAGAACGGCTTCATCGCCGCGCCGGGTTTCAGCGTGGTCGATCCGGGCAGCGGGCAGATCAGGATACCGCCGGTTTCAGTTTGCCACCAGGTATCCACGATCGGGCAGCGGCCTTCGCCGACCACGTTGAAGTACCACTCCCACGCCTCGGGATTGATCGGCTCGCCGACGGAGCCGAGCAGGCGCAGCGATTTGCGCGAGGTGTGCTTTACCGGTTCATCGCCCTCACGCATCAGCGCGCGGATCGCCGTCGGCGCGGTGTACAGGATCGTCACCCCGTGCTTGTCGCAGACTTGCCAGATGCGGGAGGCGTCGGGCCAGTTCGGCACGCCTTCGAACACCAGCGAGGTCGCGCCGTTCGCAAGCGGACCGTACACGATGTAACTGTGTCCGGTGACCCAGCCGACATCGGCGGTGCACCAATAGATGTCGTCCTCGCGCAGGTCGAAAATCGCCTCGTGCGTGTACGACACCCACACCATGTATCCGCCGATGGTGTGCAGCACGCCCTTGGGTTTTCCGGTGCTGCCCGAAGTGTACAGAATGAACAGCGGATCCTCCGCGTTCATGGGTTCCGGTTCGCACGCTGCGGATTGGCCTTCCACCAGCGTGTGCCACCAGCGGTCGCGCGGCGATTGCATGTTCACCGCGCCGCCGGTGCGTCGCACCACCACCACCGTCTCGATGCTGTTCGTGTCCGGCCGGGTCAGGGCCTCGTCGACGTTGTGCTTCAGCGCAATCTTCTTGTTGGCGCGCACGCCTTCGTCGGCGGTGATCACGAGTTTGCACTGCGAGTCGGCGATGCGGCCAGCCAGCGCGTCCGGTGAAAATCCGCCGAACACCACCGAGTGGATCGCGCCGATGCGCGCGCACGCCAGCATGGCCACGCAGGCTTCCGGAATCATCGGCATGTAGATTGCTATCCGGTCACCCTTCCTGACGCCGAGGTTGCGCAAGGCATTCGCGAACCGGCAGACGTCGGCGTGCAGTTCGCGGTAGGTGATCGCACGGGAAACGCCGGGGTCGTCGCCTTCGAACAACAGCGCGGTCCTGTCGCCGCGCTCTTCCAGATGCCTATCGAGGCAGCTGACAGTGGGGTTCAGCACGCCATCCGCGTACCAGCGGATGTGCAGGTCCTTCGCATCGAACGAAACGTCCCTGACCTGTGTGGGCGGCTTGATCCATTCCAGCCGCTTCGCGGCGTTCGCCCAGAATTGTTCCGGGTCATCGATCGATTCTTCGTACAGGCGGGCGTAATGGTCGGGCTTGACCTGCTCGGCGGCGGCAAATGCCGGCGGAACGGGATGGACCTTGCTCATCGCTCGAGACTCCTCGCAGCCAGACAAGAAAAATTCAGCGTAGCAGTGGCAACGCGGCGGCGTCGCAAAGCGGTCAGTGCGTATCCGATCGTGGCAATTGCCGGGGCGGTTCGCCGGGTTTGCGAACGGTGTCGCGCAAGGCCTGGATCTCCCGAGCGGTCATGTGTTCGGGCCGCGAACTCGCGCGCACGTGGCGCTCGATGAACACCAGGGCCGCCGCGATCGCGGACACGAACCCGACGAAGATACCGAGCCCCATCCATCCGGGCGAGTGGCTGGTGAACGCCAGCGCGAAAGCGGCCAATGCAAGAAGCGCCAAACCCCAGATCATGCTAAGACCTATTAACGCTATGCCGCGTGAGTCGCGTAGCTTCCGCAGCGGTTGCCAGGCGAGGCGCGCACCGCAGCGCCATGGTGGTTCCATGGCCGAGGTGTGCACCGACGTATGGCGGCCGCCGCGGAGCAACCCTTCGGGCCGGGGCTGTTTGCCCGCATGACCGTGTCATCACTCGTCGATGTATCGACATACATTCTCCGCACTCTTGCCCCGCAGACAAATGGCCGACGGCGCGGCCACGTGGCATAGCGTTAACAGGTCCCGAACCCCGGTAGCGCGAACCCGGCTGGATCATAGCGCAGGCAACCGCACCAGCGTATGGTCGCGAGGTCGATCCACGGAGACCGTCACGATGATCGCACTGCCTTCGGTCGCGCTCGCGGGCGTGATGTCCTGGGCGTCCGGTTTCAGACTGTACGCGGCGCTCTTCGTTGCCGGCATGCTGGAACACTTCCATCTCGTCGTGCTGCCGGCAAAACTGGAAATCCTCGCGCACACGCCGGTGCTGGTCGTGACGGGCGTGTTGCTGGTGATCGAGTTCCTGGTGGACAAGGTTCCCGCGGTCGATTCGGTGTGGGACAGCGTGCAGACCTTCGTGCGAGTGCCGCTGGGTGCGCTGCTGGCGTGGGGCGTATTCGCCAACGCATCACCGGAAACGCAGACGGTCGCGGCGATTCTCGGCGGCGCGCTGACAGCCGGTACCCACGTTGCCAAAGCCGGTACGCGGGCCGTCGTGAATACTTCGCCCGAACCCCTTTCCAATTGGAGCCTCAGCTTTTCCGAAGACGGCGTGCTGTTGCTGGGCATGTGGCTGGCCTTCAAGCACCCGGCGGTGTTCGTGGTGCTGCTGGTATTGTTCGCGCTGCTGCTGGTGTGGCTGATCCCGAAGTTGTGGCGCGGCCTGATGGCACTGAAGCGTGGCTTCCAGCGACTGTTCACCCGTGATCCGGAGCGCGGTGGGTGAAGCCGGAACAGCGGGAACGTATTCAACGCGAAAGGAATGGGTGCGGTCGTCGTCCGGACGCCCGCCACGCCGGCAAGGCGAGCCAGGTCTTCCGGACTGCGAACACCGGCCGCGTCACCACCACTTGGGACCCCTGACAAGTTCGGCGAGGTTGCGGCGGATCGAGAGGATGAAAAGCTTTGGCAATTTGCGACACGCTGCCTTGTAAAGACAATCATTGGCAGCCACGAAACTGGCGCCCGTTGTGGGCGTTCGTGACGGAGACCCACAGCTTGTCGCAGGTTTCGAGACCGTGCGGCGTATGCTGGCCGGATGCAAAGTCCGGCCGTAAACCCGCCGCTCGCCCGTATCAAGGGTCGCGGCGCCGCTTCCAATCCGGAGGGGCGCTTCGAAAGCGTGCGTCACCACGCCGAAGATGACGGTTGGCGGGGTGCCGTGCTGGACGAGGCCGCGCCGCGTCCGCGCACGGAGGTGAGCGAGGAATGCGCGCGCAGCGTGATCACGCGCAACGATTCGCCTGACCTCGCGTTCGAGCAGGCGCTGAATCCGTACCGAGGGTGCGAGCACGGCTGCATCTATTGCTTCGCGCGCCCCTCGCACAGCTACCTGAATCTTTCACCCGGGCTGGATTTCGAAACGAAGCTGCGCGCCAAGACCAACCTGGCGGAAGTGCTGCGCGCGGAGTTGGCGAAGCCCGGCTACGCGGTGAAGCCGATCAACATCGGCAGCAATACCGACCCGTACCAGCCGGTGGAAAAGAAATGGCGGCTGACCCGCGCCGCGCTGGAGGTGCTGGCGGAATGCCACCATCCTTGCACCATCGTCACCAAGAATGCGCTGGTCGAACGCGACCTCGATCTGCTCGGCGCCATGGCGCGCGAGAACCTGGTGCAGGTGTTCGTGTCGGTGAATTCACTCGACAACAGGCTGGCGTCGAAGCTGGAGCCGCGCGCATCCGCGCCGCACCGGCGCTTGCAGGCGGTGCAGGCCCTCACGCAGGCGGGCGTGCCGACAGGCGTCCTGGTCGCGCCCATCATTCCGGCATTGAATGATCGTGACATGGAAGCGGTACTGGATCGTGCCGCGGAAGCGGGTGCCAACATGGCGGGTTACACCGTGTTGCGGTTGCCGTGGGAACTGAAGGTGCTGTTCCGCGAATGGCTGGCGATCCACGTGCCGCAACGCGCCGAACACGTGATGAGCCTGGTAAGGCAGATGAACGATGGGCGCGATTACGATTCCGATTTCCGCACGCGCCTGCGCGGGCAGGGTCCGTTCGCGGAATTGCTGCGGCGGCGCTTCGAGGTCGCTTGCCGCCGCCATGGCTTCTTTCACGCGCGCGCCCTGCAACTGGATTGCACGCGCTTCAAGCCGCCGCGGAAGCATTCACCGCAAGGCGAGCTGTTCTGAGAATCTCTGAAGAACCGTCGCCCGCGACGGTTCTTCAGAGATTCTTGGCGTCGCATCGCCAAACATGCCTAGTTCCGGGCGGCAGACAGATATTTCCCGAACCAATCCAGCGTCCGCCGCATGATGTCTTCCTCGTCGGCGCGGTTGGCGATGTGGTGTCCCTGGTTCGCGTACACCACCAGCGTGGCCGGTATGCCGATCGCCTTCAGCGCGTGCCAGTATTCGAACGATTGCGGGGCGGGGCACTCCTCGTCGCGCTCGCCGACCACGATCAGCGCGGGCGTGTGCGCATTCTTGATGTAATTGATGGCCGAGCTTTTCGCATAGGCGGCGGGGTCGTCGTACAGCGATGCGCCGAAGAACGGAATCATCCATTGGTCGATCTGGTTCTGGCCGTAATAGCTTTGCCAGTCGGCAATGCCGGCGCCCGCGACCACCGCCTTGAAGCGCTGGCTGCGGGTGGGCGCGAACATGCTCATGAAACCGCCGTAACTCCAGCCCATCATGCCGAGCCTTGCGTCGTCGATCGGCAGCATTTTCTCGACCTTGTCCACGCCCGCGAGGATGTCGTCGAGATCACCGTAACCCATCTGGTTGCGGATCGCCTGCGCGTATTTTTCGCCTTCGCCGAAGCTGCCGCGCGGATTGGGCATCAGCACGAAATAGCCGAATTCCGACAACATCGCCGGACCGCTGCTCCAGCTGGGCATGGTCGCCCAGGACGGGCCACCGTGCACGTACACGATCATCGGATACGTCTCGTGCGGATCGTAATTTGCCGGGTACATCAGCCAGCCCTGCACGTGGAATCCGGCGTGGTCCCACTCCACCGACTCGGCCTTGCCCCAGGCGTGCGAGAGGTCCTTGTTGATGGACGTGACCGCGGGCGGCGGCGCGGTGGTGAGCCGGCCCGCGTGGACTTCCGGCGGCTGATCGAATGAATTGCCCGCGTAAGCAATGCGCAGCGGCGCCTTGCCCGACAGCGAAACCGAGAGCGCGGCGCGCCCATCGCCGATTCCGCCCGGTGCGGTGAACCACAGCCGTGTCTGGCGCGCGACGTTGCCGGAGAGCGTGTACTCCGTGACCTGCGTCTTGCCGCTCGCAATCTGATTGACCAGCAGCGAATGCGCATCGAGGAACGTGAACCATGACGGCGTGACCTTCGCGCCTTCGGTCAGGTCGACCGGCGTCCCGCCGGATGCAGGCACGCCGTAGATGTCGCCGCCGGTCGCGCCGCGATCGCTCATCAGGCCGCCGATGAACAGGATGCGCGCGTCGTCCGGCGACCAGCGTGGCAGCGCGATCTGCAGGCCGTGCAGCGGACCGCTCACTGTCGCGGGATCGACGACCAGCTGCGGCGCGGCGCCCGCGCGGGCGTCCTGCACGTAGAGTTTCGCCGTCCACCAGTTGTCATCGCCGGGTGGCTTGGCGGCGATGTACGCGATGCGGTTTCCGATCGAGGATGCACGGAATTCGTACACGTACGACCCTTCCGGCGTCAGCAGTTCTGGCGCGCCGCCCGACGCCGCGATGCGCGCCACGCGCTGCACCTGCACGTCGCTTTCGCCGATCGCGCCGACCCGCGGATTCCCGGAAGCCGTCGCGTAAGGCAGGCGCGTCGCACCCGGTACGTAGAGGAACGCGATGCGCTTGCCATCGCGGCTCCATTGCATGCCCTGCGCGAAACCGTCGAGGTCCGCGAGCTTGTGCGGCGGCTTGCCGGCATTCACATCGATCAGCCAGATCGCGCCGTGGATCGGCTTGGTGTTCGAGGGGTCGACCTTGCAGCGGGTCAGCACGGCAAGTTCATTCGCGCGCGGCGCCCAGCGGAGGCCTTCCTCGCGGCAATCGCTGGGGATGGCGACCGCATGCGCGCCTTGGCCGTTCCACGCGCCGAGCATCAGCTCGGTATCGTCGCCATGCGAAACCAGCCAGGCAAGGTGCTGGCCGTCGTACGACAACGCCACCGCGGGGATATTCCGGACCTTGGCGCGTTGCGCCAGGATCTGTTCGATCCTCGCATTTTCCGATGCGGCGGCGGGCGGCGCTTTCGCCTGCAAGCCGGGTGCGATGGCCAGTGCGGCGGAGACGGCAAGCAGCATGAAGCCGTGACGGGCGGGTGGCATGGCGCGCCTTTGCAAAAGTGGGATCGGGGGAAGCTACACCCTGCACGCAAAGGACGCCAAGTGCCGATACGCACGGCCTTGTCGAATATCGGGATCACGCGTGGGCATGACCGGACTTCACGGTTTTTGCGAAGAAGCGCCGCTGCTACGTTGTCAGGCGCGCGATCGCGTGCGGGCTTACGCCCTTTTCTCGCCCGAAGCGTGCAGGACGCGCGGCTCGTCGTGATCGCTTCGGTCCGGGGTGTTCCCTTCGGCGGTGCGGGAAGATTTGGCCCGCGCATCCAGCAATTCGTCCAACTGTGCCTGCAACGCTTTCATTTGTACGGTGTGCCGGTGCAGCGCCGCCATGATCGCCCACAACAGGACGCATAGCACGATGAGAAGAATGCCGATGTCGGTCGTCGTCATAACGTCGTTCCTCGCGGTCCGACAAGGTCCGGATAAAGCGGCAGGCTGAACGGGTACCCGGTCGCTGAACCGCACGACGCACCCCTCTCCTGCACCGCAAGGATACAAGCAAATTCCGTGCCCGTGGCGGATGCCGAATGGGTGACCGCGGAAGCGGTTGTTCGCAACGCGTCCAGTGCCGCGCAACCTGAACGTGATGCGGCATTTCCATGCAACGCGCGGCAGGATGCGAACCTTCGGGCGAACCGGACAGGGCGCAACGGCGTGTGCGGAAGGAAAACATCGCCAGGCAAAGCATCGCTTCGTTTCGCCGGCGAGAGAAATCGTGCAATAGGGTTCATCGGTTATTCAAATATATAAACACGTTCATTTTTTATTTGGCTGTCCAAATGGAAATGGTCACGAATATTCAGCACCAATTTCACGTGGATGGACATACTCGATCTCTTCGCGAGCCGGAAAGAGCAAGGATGATTTCTGCGGCACACACGGTTTTATCGGCATGCGTGGTCTCGCTTTGTGCTTCGGCGCTGGGCTTGTGCGTACTCGTCCCGATCAGCAAGCCATTTGGCTTGCTCGATTACCCCGATGCCCGCAAGCGGCACGGTTTCGCCACACCGCTCGTGGGGGGATTGTCGATTTTCGTCGGCCTGCTCGCGGGATGGATGTGGCTGGGACAGGCGCAGCACTTCGACGACGTCGTACTGGGCACGGCATGCATGCTGGTGCTGCTCGGCGCGATCGATGACAAATACGGTTTGCGCGTCAGCGTGCGGGTCGTCGTGCAGGTCCTGGCCATCCTGATCGTGATCGCCACCACCGGCGTCTATGTGCATTCACTCGGAAGGTTGCACGGCCACGAATTGATGCTCGGATGGTTGGGCATCCCGTTCACCCTTTTCGCGGTGATCGGCCTGATCAATGCGTTCAATTTGATGGATGGCATCGACGGGCTGGCGGGATGCCTGGCGCTGGTCGGCGCGGGTGCGGTCGCGCTGCTGGTCCCCACGCGCGCGCCGGCGCCGTTGGCGGTGATCGTCTTCCTGCTCGCCGCAGCGTTGTACCCGTTCCTGCTTTCCAATCTCGGGTTCCTCGGACGGAAGGCGAAAGTGTTCCTCGGTGATGCCGGCAGTGTCGTGCTCGGTTACGTGATCGCCTGGACGCTGATCGCACTGAGCCAGGACGATCCGCGGCGGATGTCACCCGGACTGGTGTTGTGGTGCGTCGCGGTTCCCGTGATGGACACGCTGGCCGTGATTTATCGCCGCCTGAAGCGCGGCGAATCGCCGTTCACGCCGGATCGCACACACATCCATCACCTGCTGATGAATGCAGGCCTCGGGCCGCGCCCGACCTTGATCTGCCTGGTTGGCTTTGCGGCAGCGCTGCCGTTCGTTGGCGTCGTCATCCATGAACGGCTGGGCGCCGTCGCGAACCTCATTGCCTTCGCGGTCGTGGTGATGATCTGGATCACCTTCACTGTCCGTCTGGAACGCAAGCAAGCCGCGCGCACGGATGTCGTGCCCAGCGGTATGGTGCGGCGCATCCCGCGCGGCACCCATTCCTGACCAGGCGCATCGGCCTCCGGCTGTCGATTGATCATGCCGAAGCGGTTGCGTGGGGCCGACGAGTACGCGGGAGCAACCTTCGGTACACGTCGAGCGTGCGCCGGATGATGATCTGCTCGTCGAACACGTCCAGCGCCTTGGCGCGGGCCGCATGACCCAGCCGTGCCGCCAGCTCGGGCGAGTCCAGCAACCGGGCGATCGCGCTGGCCAATGCCTCGGCGTCGCGCGGCTGGATCAACAAGCCGTCCTCGCCGTCCGTCACCACTTCGCGGCAACCCGGCATGTCGGTGGTGATCAGGGGCAGGCCGCAGGCCGCGCCTTCGGTGAGGGACGTGGGAATGCCCTCGCGGTAGTAGCTCGGCAGCACCACGATATCCACCGATGCGTAGAGTTCGCGCATGTTGCCGACGTGCCCGAGCCATTCGAGCACGCCCTCTTCCACCCACCCGCGCAGCGCCGCCTCGGGCACCGCCGCCGGATTGCCCGGGTCGGGCGTGCCGGCGAGCAGGAAGCGGACGTCCCTTCGTTGTGCCCGCAGGCTCCGGGCGGCCTGCGCGTATTCGGCAATGCCCTTTTCCCACAGCAACCGCGCGGCGAGCAGGATTCGCACGGGTCCGCCAGCGGTGCCGCGCCGCGTGGCGTGCGGCGTGAACCGCGTGCAGTCCACGCCCGCGCCGGGAATCAGTTTCACACGGCTGGGTTCGACCAGCTTGAATTGTTCGAAGGCGGCCTTGTCGTCGGGGTTCTGCAGGATCAGCCGCGTATTGCGGCCGCGCAGTGCCGAACGCAGCAGCGCGCGCACCGCGGGCCGCAACACGCGCGCCTTGCGATCATTGCTTGCGAATACGTAGCCAAGGCCATCCACGGCATTGATGCGCGCGGGCACGCGCGCCATGCGCGCCGCGAGTGATCCGTACACGGCGCTCTTGATGGTGAAGTTGTGCAGCAGCGCCGGCTGCTCACGACGCAACAGCGTGACCACCCGCAAAAGCAGCGCAGTCTCGCGCAGCGGATTCACGCTGCGCCGGTCCATTTGCAGCGGCTGCCAGCGCAGCCCCAGTGCGCGCAGGCGCGGACCGTATTCGCCGGAGGGCGACAGCAACAGCACGTCGTAGCCTTCGGCCTGCAACGCCAGCGCGAGCGAGCGCCGGAAGTTGAAGAGATACCAGTCGGTGTTGGCGAAGAGGATGACTTTCTGCATTGCCGTCGCGCTACTTCGTGTCCTGCGGCGTTCCGTGCGCCCGCGGCGGCCGCGGCATGGCGCAGCTTGCGCGGGCCTGGTGGATCACGTCCAGGAATTGCCGGAAACTGGTCGCGACCGGTCCCGGCACCGGGCCGAACGGCCCGTCCTCCTGCCACGCGCTGCCGGACCCGTAAATCCACACGTACTGATTCGATGCATCGAACGCGACCTGCAGGCGTTGCCTGAATTCCGCCGGACTGAAGCGCGCGGACTTGTCCTTGGCCGTGGGACCCAGCGGCCACAGGCCCGGCGCGATGCTGAAGGTGCTTTTCAGCTCGCCCTGTGGGGCGACGGCATTGCGATAGCGTTCCGCCGCTTCCCGCATGTACGGCACGATCCGGTCCGCGTGCGCGCTGTAGGTGAACTCGGTGCCGATCACCACATGCGACCACGGAACCGAAAGCAGGCCGCGCACGAAGGCAGCGGAAAGCTGGTAGCCGCCGTGGTGCGTGCTGGCCCAGTCACTGGATGCTTTTTCCTCGTGTTCGGTTTCCCGCAACACGTCCGGCAACACGATCAAGGTCATGCCGGGATAGGCATCATGCATCGCCTGGCCCATCTTGCGACCTTCCGACTCGACGAGCTTCGCCAGTTCCGGGCCTCCCGCCGAACCGCCCCAGGTGGGCTTGTACGGTTCCAGATCCAGCGCCAGGCCTTTCAGCCCCGCGTATCGCGCCAACGCCGCCGCGTGCGCGAGATTCCTGGCTGCTTTCGCGGTTTGCCCGGCATCGTGCCAATCGTGTCCCCGGTACAGCCCGATCTTGATGAAGTTGTCGGTGACGCCGTGTTGCGAATAGATGGACTGGAACCGGCGCAGCAATTTCCACGTGCCGCTGTCCGGGTCGGTGCCGACATCCGTCTGCCAATCGGTCGCGACGTAATTGACCATGAAGCCCTGCACGCCCACGGTCTGTCCCCAATACGCGGCCTGCTGCGGATTCGTCTGCTTGTGGATGTTCAAACCCGCGGTCATAAGGAGTTTCGGACACGCAGACCACGCCGGCGCACCCGCCAGGGCGCACAACAGGAATGCGCAGCCACTCCAAATCCATCGCTGACGGTTACGTCCCCTTGCGTGCGCGTTCATAGGGTGATTCCGTGCAGGGCGGCAGACTCGTGTTACTACCCGCGTGGTGCCGCGTAAAGCGCTGGCGCATTCGTGTTCAGCGCCGCGCAAGGCTGCGCACAGCAACGGTTCATCGGCGCGGCGAATATCCGTAACGTTGCAGGCTTTCGGCGAGCACCTCTTCAAGCAAAGCCTGTTGCTCAAGGCTCAGGTGGTCCCGCCATTTTTCATTCGCGGTTTCGAGCCGCTTTTGCCGGATCGAGTTTTCGAACGGCGCCGGCCAGTCCAGCTCGCAGAATTCCGCGACGTTCCTGAACGTGGTCACCGGATCTTCGATGAAGTCTTCGTAGCGCACGTGCATGAGGTCGGTCGCGGGGACGTTTACCGCGGCCTTGTCCATCGCCAGCATCAACAGTTTCCACTGGATGCCGGCCAGCGCGACGAACGAACGGCCGTGGCGATCCCATTCGGCCTGCTGCAGCGGATCGAGCTTGCCGAAGCCCCATTGCGGCGGGCCTTCCCATCCGCGCCAGAACCGCACCGCAAGCAGCGAACTTGCTACCGCCCTGCCGTCGCGATAAACGTGAATGAACTTCGCCTGCGGAAACAATTCGCGCAGGAATCCGATGCGCGGCCATCCGGTGATCTTGATCAGCACGCGGCGCCGGTTCCGCGTGGCGAGTTGCGCAAGGGCGGGCGGTATCCTGCGCCGGTGTACGGGCGTGACGTCGGAACCCAGCAGGTCGCGGCACGGCCGTGGGAAACCGCGGCAGTAATGATCCCAGAATTGGTAACGCTCGCCCGGTCGCAAATAGCCCGTCAGGAATTTCCCGAGCGCGGGCCAATGCGCCATGTGCAGCAGTGTCCGGTTCAAGCCCGGATGCGCGGGGAATTTGTCAGACAGCGGCGACTGCCACGCGACATTCGGGTGTTCGCAAAACATGCGATGGAAAACCGTCGAGCCGCTGCGGCCCGCCCCGACGATGAAGATGGGCCGGTCGGGCATCGGCCCGGTTCGCCAGGCATTCCGTTCGGCCATGGGTTGTGGCATTCATTGATCCTTGGGACGCGTTCAGGATCGCATTCAGATGGCGCGAACGGCATGGCGCCTAGTGTCGAGAACGCGATGCGTCGCCGACGATGCGCTGAACCGAAACGCCCGGGAGCGTAGCGCCTCGCATATGACGCGTTGCCGAACGGCGGTGCCGCGCGGCGGCGGTTGTTCAGCAACGCGGGATCATCGTAAGAAGATCATCGTGTGGAGATTGCGCACGCACGGGTTGGAGGAGTTGTCCATGTGCGGAATTGCCGGATTCTGGGATGTAGCCGGGCGTCTCGATGCGGACCGCGGCGGCGCGGCCGTGGACAGCATGACGCGCGCGATCCGCCATCGCGGCCCCGACGACGCGGGAACCTGGCGGGATGCCGGCGCGGGCGTGTGGCTGGGACACCGGCGCCTGTCGGTGATCGACCTGTCGCCGGAGGGACGCCAACCGATGGTGTCCGCCAGCGGCCGCTACGCCATGGTGTTCAACGGCGAGGTGTACAACCACCGCCGTCTGCGCCCGGATCTCGAAGCCTCCGGTGCGCATTTCCGCGGGCACTCCGATACCGAAGTGATGCTGGCCGCGATCGAGCAATGGGGGCCCGAGGACGCGGTGCAGCGATTCATCGGCATGTTCGCGTTCGCGTTGTGGGATCGCGAGACACGCGCGCTGACGCTGGTGCGCGACCGCCTCGGCATCAAGCCGCTCCACTACGGCTGGGCGGGATCGATGTTCGCGTTCGGCTCCGAGTTGAAGGCGATCGCCGCGTTGCCGGGCTTCGAAGGACGCGTCGATCGCGGCGCGTTGTGCCTGCTGTTGCGCCACAACTACATCCCCCAGCCGTGTTCGATCTATCAGAACATTTTCAAGTTGCCGCCCGGCACGATGTTGCGCGTGGATGCCGGGGGCGCCGCGAGCGCGGGCGCTATCGCGGCGTTGCCGGCACGCGTCCACAAGTACTGGTCGGTCGCCGACGTTGCCTCGCGCGGGCGCGACGAATTGTCCGACGCGGACGCGATCGACGGACTGGACCGCCTGCTGCGCGATGCGGTCGCACTGCGCATGGAAGCGGACGTGCCGCTGGGCGCGTTCCTGTCGGGTGGCGTGGATTCCTCGACGGTCGTGGCGCTGATGCAGGCGCAATCGGCGCGTCCCGTGCGCACGTTTTCGATCGGATTCCACGAACAGGACCACGACGAGGCGAAATTCGCGAAAGAGGTCGCGCGTCATCTCGGCACCGATCACAACGAGCTGTACGTGACCGCGCAGGACGCGCTGGACGTTATCCCGATGTTGCCGGCGATGTTCGACGAACCGTTCTCCGATTCTTCGCAGATCCCGACGTACCTGGTGTCGAAGCTCGCGCGCGGTCAGGTCACGGTCTCGCTGTCGGGCGACGGCGGCGACGAATTGTTCGCCGGCTACAGCCGTTATGCGTGGGCGGTGCGGGTCGGGCGCTGGCTGGATTCGGTTCCCGGCCCGATGCGCACCCGCTTCGCGCGTTCGCTGCGCGCGCGCCCCCGCCTGTACGAAGCCTTTTTTCGCGGCGCCAATCGCAGCTTGCCGGCGCGGCTGAGGATCAGGAACCCGGGCACCAAGACCGGGCTGTTGGGCCGGATGCTGCAGGCGTCTTCCGGCGATGCGCGTTACCGGCTGCTGGTGTCGCACTGGTTCGAACCGGAATCCATCGTGCTGCAATCCACGGAGCCGGAAATCGAACTGTCCGATTTCGCGCATTGGCCCGACCTGCGCGATCCGGTGGAACGCATGATGTATGCCGATCTGATCGGCTACTTGCCCGACGACATCCTGGTGAAGGTGGATCGCGCCAGCATGGCGGTCAGCCTCGAAGCCCGCGTGCCGTTGCTGGACCATCGCGTGGTGGAATACGCGTGGCGAACTCCGCTGCGACAGAAGCTGCGCGACGGGCAGGCGAAGTGGCTGCTGCGCCAGGTGCTGTACCAGTATGTGCCGCGCGCGTTGATCGATCGTCCCAAGAAAGGCTTCAGCGTACCCATCGATCATTGGTTGCGTGGGTCGCTTCGTGACTGGGCGGAAGCATTGCTCGACGAGCGGCGGCTGCGCGACGAGGGCTATTTCGATCCGGCGCCGATCCGCAAGCTGTGGAACGACCACGTTGCCGGCCGCGTGCGCGAGCATCACCGGTTGTGGGACGTGCTGATGTTCCAGGCGTGGCTGGAACAAAGCCGCACGCGGCCGGTCCCGCGCGAAGCTCACGCTTGACGCGAGGCCTTGCGCGGCGGCGTCCGCTGTTCGCGCCAGGCATCCAGCTTGATGCCGAGCAGGCGCTCCAGATCGTCCAGGTCGGTGGCGAATCGTTCGGCCAGGTAGCCGCGCGTTCCGGGACGCATCTTCGGCTGCGCCGCCGAGCCGCGCGAGCGCCCGTACACCAGGTTCGACAGGCCGATGCGCTTGCCAACGTTGACGAGCGGGTGCAATCCACTGCGGCGCAGCGTGGCCGCGGCGCGGCGCGTCACCTGCGCCAACAGCAGGTTGCGTGGCAGGCTGCCGGAGTTGACCTTCGCGGCCGGCAAAGCGTCCGCGGCTGTGGCCGGCAGGCCAAACGCTTCGTTGACTTGCCGAACGTATTCGGCCTGGTGTTTCTTGAGGTCGCTGTAAAACGTGATGCGCACCGCGCCGCGGCCGAATTCACCCAGCCAGCACGCAAGGTGCTTGGCGTACAGGCTCGCGTCGATGATGGCCGGGATTTCCCGCACGGCCGTGTCGAAGTCCAGGTTGGTCGCGCCGTACTGGCGCAGGTGCATGTAGTGCGACCAGGCCCTGTCGATGGGCTGCCTCAGCGTTGCCATCAGGACGGGATTGCGCAGGCCCTTCCTCACCCGTGCGATGGCATCGTGGTTCGGGAACAGCGTGGGCGAGACATCGATGATGGCCCGATGGTGCGCCGGGTCGTAATGCCGGAAATGGCTTTCGTACCAGTCCTCGCCCTTGCCGTAGTTCTCGGCGAAATAGAACGTCTCCTTGACGTCCCTGGGCAGGCAGACGTCCGCGCGCGACGAGAGGTATTCGTACAACCAGGTCGATCCGGTACGCATCGGACCGATCACCAACCCGGTCGGAAATGGTTTGTCGAACTCCGGCATTTCGCAGCTTCCAGTTTTCAAGAGAGAGAAAAGTCGAACGCAATGCGCGCTGGGCGGTTCGGGCGGGGAAGCCGACACGCCGCTGTTGCGAATTCGCGGGCACGTTCATGGTGCTGCAAGCGCCGGAACCCGAGCATGCGCGGCCACCGGTGAATGCGTCCTGATCTTCGCCCGTTCATGTTGTTCAAAAGCGCTGCGCCACCAGCGCGCGCTGCAGCCGGTGGTAGTAGAGGCGCGTGTAAGCCATCACGAAAGCGCGCGCGGCCGCGGGCATCCGGCGCGCCAGCCTGGTTGCGTGGAATCTGCGCATGGCCAGTTCCTCGCGCAGGAAATAATTCAGCAACGCGTCGTCGAGCTTCGCGGGCGCGCGCGTCTCGTAGGCATCGCGCAATCGAAAGCGGTCGAATCCGGTCCAAAGGCGCAGTCCGCCGCGACGGCCCCTGATCATCAGCAGCGAGATCACGAAGCGCGCGAAATCTTCCTCGGGACAGCCGCTCCAGACGTGGTGCGGGTCGAAGAAGAACCATGCGTTGCGGCTGCGGTCGAAGCGGAAATTCCTCGCTTCGAATCCCGTGACGACAAGTGTGCGCCGGCGGCCCGCCATGCGCTTGAGCACGGCAAGCGGCGGTGCGAGGAAGCCGTCGTGCCGGTAATCCTTGACGGGATGACCGGCCGTGTCGCCGTGATGCAGGCGCGCCAGCAGGCGCATCGCGCTTTGCAGGGAAGCTTCGCGTTGTTCGGCCGAAACGCGGCTGATCAACAAGGTGCGCAGATCGGGTCCGCTCAGGAGCGGGTAAACGATGCAGGCGCGGTCGATGCTTTCGGGATGGCACACGGCCTCATCGAGCCCGTGCAGGAAGCACACGTTGGTGTATTCCCGCAGGCTGGTGCCGATGCACGCCGGATCGACGAGGTCGCGCAGCGGATCGTCGCTTTTCCGGCTGATCTTGTAGAAACGTCCGGATGACGCCGCCACCCATGATTCCTTGCGGCGCGTGAACCGCAACGTGAGGATCGGATCGAGCGAGGCTGCGTGGGCGATCATTTGCGTGGTTCCAGGTTGCTTGCAACTCCACGGCGTGACGGGTGTCATTCGAATGCGTCACGCCAGTCCGGTCACGAGTGCCTTGACGTCGCTGCCCGCGCCGACCTGGCTTTCGACGATGAAGCGGCCGTGTTCGAGGCGGAACAGGTTCGATTGCTCGGCGGGCCGGTTTTCGATAAGGGCCAGTCTGCCGCCATCCTTCAGGGCTCCCCTCAGGTTCCGCAGGGCGTCGCTGAGCAGGGAATCCGGGAAGTAATCGCGATTGAGGATGTTGGCGGCGATCACGAGGTCTGCCTTCTCGTGGGGCCACGCTTCGAAGATGTCGTACCGCTCCAGGCGTACGTCGTCACCGAGCTTTGGCAGCAGCGCGCGATTCATGAGCGGGACCTTGCGCACGTCCTTGCACTTGGCCATGTCGAAACCCGCGAACAGGTTCTTCACGATGCCGGATTGCGAGCGGGGCGCCTCGCCGGTCTCGTTGTAGATGACGACGAAGCGATTGGCGAACATGAAGGGATTGGCATGTTCGTCGCAAAAGAACATGCCCTTTCGGGTCGTGCAGGCGTAAGCCTCGACGTATCGATCGGTCACGTAGTAGCGCCCGAAGCGCACCGCCTGCATCACGCTCAGCGAAGTGCTGCCGTCGGACGCACCGACGTCGGCGATCACCGCCTGCGGCGGCAAGCCGCTGCCCGCGAGCAGGCGCGTGGTTTGCGGGAAGCGGTCGGGCCACGTGGTCTTGAAAACACCGTGGATCTTCATCCTGACCAGTATCTCGTTGGCATCGCTGTCGCTGATGCCGGCGTCCAGCAGGCCGCGCGGGTCGGGGCAGCCGCGCTGCATGCCGGGCCACAGCTTCCTGCAGAGGTTGCGATTCAATCTTATGGGTCTGCGCATGGTGTGCTTACCAGTTCCCGATAAAGTTTCACGAGGCGGTGCGCGATTGCCTTGCGCGCAAAGCATTCGACGATGCGTTCGCGCGCGCGCGAACCCAGCACCTGGCGTTCGGATGGGGACAGATCCGCAAGCTGCGTCCAGCCTTGACTGAGCGCAGCCGCGTTGCGCGGCGGCACCACCACGCCGGTCCTGCCGATGATCAAGGCCGCGTCGCCGACGTCGGTGGCGACACAAGGAGTTCCGCACGCCATCGCCTCGGCGACGGCGTTGGGGAAGGCCTCGCCGCGCGAAGACAGCGTCGCGATGTCGAAGGCCGCGTTCAGCGCGGGGATATCCGCGCGCTTGCCGCACAGCCGCACGTGTGGTCGCAGTCCAAGCCGCTCGATCGAAGCCAGCAACGACGGGTTGCCGTCGGACGCGCCCTCGCCGACCAGCACGAACACCGTGCCGGGATGCTCCGGAAGAAAACGCGCCGCGGCCTCCAGGAAGTTCCCGTGGTCCTTGGTGGGGTGCATGCGCGCGATCATTCCGATCGCCAGTGCGCCGGGGTCGATGCCGAGCTCGCGCCGCACCCACGCACGCGCGGCCGGATCGGGCTTGAGCTTGTCCGTGTCATAGCCGTTCGGAATCACCAGCGCGCGGCGGGCCGAAAACCCGAATTGCGAGTGTTGCCTCGCCGCGAGCGCCGACACGTAGCGGATGCGCGTGGGCGACCGGGACAGCCACGCGTTGGCGCGGATCACCACCCGGGTCTTGCGCTTCTCGCTCGCGAGATCGCTGAGCGAATGATGGATGCCCCAGATCACCGGCGTGCGCAGGCCGGTCATCGCGAGCGAAGTCACGAGGTTGGCGTGATACATCCAGGCGTGGATCACGTCCGGCTGGTTGCGGCGCAGGATGTTCCGCAATCGCAACACGTCGCCGGGCGTGGCGCGGCCCGGGTTCATGTCCAGGTGTGAAAGTGGAGCCATGCCCGCCACGCACGCGCTCAGCGCGCTTTCGCCCCGGAGTGCAACGACCGTGTTGTCCGGCCCGTTCAACGCCTCCAGCAGGCCGCACAGCGCCAGTTCCGCGCCGCCGACCTCGAGCCCGGTGATGACGTGGCACACCTTCATCGTGCATCACCTGCACGCGCGGTGACCCGGTACGGCCGACGCTCGCCGCCACCCGCATCCGGCGAAGCATCGACGCCGTCCGCGGGAATGGCATCCGGCGACGCGCCGGGCGTATAGCGGACATGCTGCCGGAAGCGCTGGCGAAACAGCGCCAGCAGGCCGTAGAACTGGAAGACCACCACCAGCCCGTCGATCTGCACCCTGTGCCGCGCGCCCTGCAGGGTGGTGAACGAGCCATACAGCAAGACCATCAGGATGAAATAAATGACAACGAATCGGCTCGATACGGTGGCCTTGCGCCAGACGCAGCGGAGCCCGTAAAACATGAACGGCAGCAGGGTCCAGTAAATCATCTGCGGGAGGTTCATGAAGCCGTAGCCCGGCGCGGTGTGGAACGGGATCGGCGTGACCAGGAAG
>DATFGL010000243.1:0-8562 GCA_035249465.1 Rhodanobacteraceae bacterium
AAAGCGAGATTGCGCCGAACGATTCGATCGCGCACTCGACGGGACGCAAGCTGGACAAGTGGATCATCGCCGTGCTGGTCGTCGCGGTGGTGCTGCTGCTCACCAACACCTTCGTTTGGAAAAGGGGCGCGGGGCTGCAGGACGAGGCGGCTTCCGCGATCCCGGCCAAATCCATCGCGGTGCTGCCGTTCGAGGATTTAAGCCCGGGCCATGACCACGGTTATTTCTCCGCTGGGCTGGCCGAGGAATTGTTGAACGCGCTGGCGAAAGTGCAGGACCTGAAAGTCGCCGGCCGCGCATCCTCGTTCTATTACGGCAGCCACAACGCCGATTTGCGCACCATCGGCAAGGCGCTGGATGTCGCCAACGTGCTGCAGGGCGCGGTGCGCACGCAGGGCGAAGCGGTGCGCATCAGCGTGCAACTGGTCCGCACCGGCGACGGTTTCGAGGTGTGGTCGCAGAGTTACGACGGTAACCTGAGCAACATCTTCGATCTGCAGGAACGTATCGCGCGCGCCATCACCGATCACCTGAAGGTGGTGCTGACCGGCAGCGAGCAGGCGCGGCTCGTGCCGGTGGCGACCACCAGCGCGGATGCCTACGCGGAGTTCGTCACCGCGCAGACGCTGGTCAACAAGCGGGTGGGCGACAGCCTGCCGCGTGCGATCGCATTGCTGCAGAAAGCGACCACGCTCGACCCGAAATTCTCGCGTGCGTGGGCCAAGCTCGCGGTGGCGTACGCGGTGCTGCCGCAGTACAGCCATGCCGACTGGAAGGCGAGCTGGAAGACTTCGGACGATGCCGCACATCGCGCGCTCGCGCTCGATCCGGGTGATGCGGAAGCCTACGCGGCGCTCAGCTACAACCAGTTCTCGCAGCGTCATTACGTTGCAATGGTGGAACCGATGCAGCGGGCGCTGGGACTGGCGCCGGACAATTCCGCGGTGAACTACTGGGCTGCCAATGAACTGGCGGCGATGGGGCGCACCCGTGCGGCCGAAGCGCGGATTGACGCGGCGCTGGTCAACGATCCTGCCAATGTCCTGCTGCTGTTCTACAAGAGCATGTTGCGCTGGCGTGAAGGCGACCAGGCCGGTGCGCTGGCGTACATCCGTCGCGGCGGTGCCCCGGATTCGCCCTTTGGCGCTCTGATGCTGGAATTCTATGATGCCGCACATGGCGACATGGCGGGGTCCGCCGTCCAGTTCGCCAACTCGACGAGCAAGATGGGTACGAAGATTTCCCTGGCGGATTTGCAGACGATCTATCGCGGCACTTACGGCGGTGCCGCACAGCGTCAAGTTGCGCTGAAAGTCCTCGATGCCCATCTGGACGACGAGTGGGCGCCGACGATGCTGCTGCAACTGGGCGAGCCGGCACGTTCGTTCGATCTCTACGAGCGTGGCCACAGCGGTCTGTCCGATGCCTACCTCAACTGGCTGTGGCAACCGGAACCATGGTCGCGCAAGGCGCGCCAGGATCCCGCGTTCCAGGGCTTCGCGCAGCGGATTGGGATGATCGCTTATTGGAAACGCTACGGCTGGCCGGACCTGTGCCAACCTGCGCCCACAAAAGGTCCGGACGCATTCGTTTGCCGATGATCGCGATCTCTCAATTTGGAAACGGAATCAGACAAGGATCTGATACAAGCACATGTGCAAAACATGCGATGAGGTTATCTACATGTCCACTGTAATGATTCAGGTACGTAACGTGCCGCAACGCATCCACCGCACGCTCAAGGCGCGAGCGTCGCTGGACGGCAAGAGTCTGAGCGATTACGTGCGCGAGGAACTGGTCGCAATGGCGGCGATACCGTCGGAAGCGGAAATCCGCGCACAGTTGGACGCGGCGGAACCTTTCGCGATGAAGGCCTCGGCCGCGCGCATGGTGCGCGCCGAACGCGACGCAGCGTGAGTCACCACCTGCTGGTGGTGGATGCCTCGGTCGTGCTGGACCTGCTGGCAAGATTCAGGCCGCAACCGCTGGAGGCGCTGCTGTGGGCGCCCGATACGTCGCTGGCTGCGCCGGAACTCATCGACATCGAAGTGCTCAATGCGCTGCGCAAGCTCGATCGCGAGGGCGCCATTCCGGCCAGCCGGCGCGCCGGCATGCCTGCGCAGTTGCGCGGATTGCGCATACGCAAGTTCCGGCACGATGCCATGCTCGAAGGCATCTGGTCGTTGCGCGGCAAAGTGACCGCCTGCGACGCAGCTTGCGTCGCACTTGCTGCGGCTTTGAAAGTCCCCTTGGTCACCCGCGACGCGCGATTGGCCAAAGCTGTCGAGTCGGTGCTGGAAGTGATGACGCCATGAGTGGTATTTGGGCTCGCCTGAGACGGCGCAAACTGGTGCAGTGGGCGTTGGCATACATCGCCGCGGCGTTCGCGCTGATCCAGGTGATCGACGTGGTGGCGTCGCGTTTCGACTGGCCGGCACAGCTCGAACGCATCGTCATTCTCGGGTTGGCCGTCGGTTTCGTCGTGACGCTGGTGATCGCGTGGTATCACGGCGAAAAGGGTCGCCAGCGCGTCAGCGGTGCCGAGTTGCTGCTGATCGCGCTGGTGCTGGCGATCGGCGGCGCGCTGGTGTGGCAGTTTGGGCGCGTGGCATCCACGCGTAGCCCGGTTGCGGCGCAGCGAAACCCGGGAACGGCTGCCCCGGATTCTGCCGCTGCTGCGGCTCCCCCGGGGCAAAACATTGGCCCAGCGCCAGCCATTCCGATTCCCGCGAAATCCGTCGCGGTGCTGCCGTTCGTCAACATGAGTGGCGATCCGAAAAACGATTACTTCAGTGACGGCATCACCGAAGAAATCCTGGATGCACTGGCGCAGATTCCGAACCTGAAAGTGGCTGCGCGCACTTCCGCGTTCGCGTTCAAGGGCAGGGCCGAGGACCTGCGCAAGGTCGGCGAAGTGCTGGATGTCGCGACGGTGCTGGAAGGCAGCGTGCAGAAAGCCGGCGACGAGGTGCGCATCACCGCGCAGTTGATCGACACGCGCAGCGGTTATCACCTGTGGTCGGAGAAGTACGATCGCAAGCTGACCAGCATCTTCGCGGTCGAGGATGAAATCTCCAAGGCGATCGCGGACAAGCTGCAGGTGCAGTTGGCGGGCGGAAGCGGACAATCGCTGGTGGCGCAGAAGACGATCGATCCGCGCGCGCATGATTTCTATCTGCGCGGATTGACGTTGCTGGCCTCGCGTTCGGTTGCCGAAGCTATCCAGGCATTCAAGCAAGCTGTCGCAATCCAGCCCGACTACGCGCAGGCCTGGGCTGCGTTGGCCGAAGCCCAGGCGCTGCTGCCAGACTATGGGCCTACGGCGCTGAAAGTCGCGAACGCGGATGCCCTGGAGTCCGCACGGCGTGCGCTCTTGTTGAATCCGGACACCGCGCTTGCCTACGTCGCGCAAGGCATGGTTTACAGCAACCAGATGCGCTGGGCTGATGCCGATCGCGCATTGCGGCACGCGCTGATGTTGGCGCCGGGGGACGCGGAAGCGTTGAATCAGTACGCCCAGTTCCTGGATGCCGTCGGGCAACTCCAGCCAGCATTGAACGTGCTTGACCGCGCGTTGCAGAGCGATCCGCTGTCCGGAACGAGCGGGGCGATCCGGGTGCAATTGCGCTTGTTCTTGCACCGCATTGATGCCGATGCCGCTGTCGCGCAGATCAGCGCCATTGTGCGGGCGCATCCGGACAGCGTATTCGTGCATCGCGTCGCAATGTTGCTCTATCTCATTTTGCATCGTTATCCGGAGGCGGAAACACAAATCCGCATGGCGGCCACACTCAACGGCGCCGATCCTGCGCTCAACGTGGCATTGATCCGTGGCATCGCCGATCCAGCCCAGCGTGCCCGCGCCATACAGATCCTGGAGACTTCACAAGCCACCGACGGCCTGCCGCGCCAAGGCATCGTGCGCGCCATGTTCTTCATGCTGTTGGGCGACCGCGACCGCGCCCTCGCCGAGCTCGATAATGCGGCCAACCATGACAGCACGATTCCGCAATTGCTGTGGTTTCCGGCATTCGACCCCGTACGCAACGACCCGCGCTTCAAGTCGGTGCTGAAGAAGATGGGATTGCCGTACATGCCCGTGGCGGCAACGCTGCCATGAAAGTCCGCGCGGAAGATCGGCTAAAATAGTCGTTTTGCCGGAGGCCGCATGAGCGAATCCCATTCCGCGGGCGCCCGCTTCCGCGCTGCGCTCGCCGCCGAGTCGCCGTTGCAGGTTGTGGGCGCGATCACGGCCTACGCCGGCTTGATGGCGAAGCGCACCGGCTACAAGGCGCTGTATCTCTCAGGCGGCGGCGTCGCCGCCAATTCGCTGGGCGTGCCGGATCTCGGCATTTCGACGATGGAGGACGTGCTCACCGACGCGCGCCGCATCGTCGAGGCCACGCAGTTGCCGTTGCTGGTCGACATCGACACCGGTTGGGGCGGCGCCTTCAACATCGCGCGCACCATACGCGCGTTCGAGCGTATCGGTGTCGCCGCGGTGCATATGGAAGACCAGGTCGGACAGAAGCGCTGTGGCCACCGCCCCGGCAAGGAAGTGGTGCCAGTGGGCGAAATGGTCGACCGCGTGAAGGCAGCCGTCGATGCGAAAGCCGACAAGGATTTCGTGCTGATGGCGCGCACCGACGCGGCTGCAATGGAAGGCGTCGACAGCGCGATCGAGCGGGCGGTGGCCTACGTCGAGGCCGGCGCCGACATGATCTTTCCCGAAGCGATGAAGACGCTGGACGATTACCGCAAATTCAAACAAGCCGTGAAGGTGCCGATCCTCGCGAATCTCACGGAGTTCGGGTCCACGCCGTTCTTCACCGTAGGCGAATTGCGCTCCGCGAACGTGGACATCGCGCTGTACTGCTGCGGCGCTTATCGCGCGATGAACAAGGCCGCGCTGGGGTTCTACGAAACCGTGCGGCGTGACGGCACGCAGAAGGCGTTCGTGCCGCAGATGCAGACGCGCGAGGAGTTGTATGACTTCCTGGGCTACCACGCCTACGAAGACAAGCTCGACGAGTTGTTCGCGGCAGGGAAATAGGCCCGCGATGACCACCCCACAGTATGACGAAGACGCCGCGTCCCCGGCCGTGAGAAAACCGGGGCGCGAGATCCGCTACGACGCCGTTGCCGCGGTCATCGCCGCGCTGGTCGGCATGCTTGCGTTGGTCGTTGCCGGGTACACCGCTTACATCCAGCGCCAGCAGGTGCGCGCGCAGGTGTGGCCGTACCTGATGATGGCGGACAGCGACAACTCGTCGGAATTCATGTGGTTCAACAAGGGCGTTGGCCCCGCGCAAGTGAAAACCGTGCAGGCTTTCGTGGACGGGAAGCCGCAGCGGAATTGGGCAGACGTCTTTCGGTCGATGCGGCTTGAAAATCTCAACTACGGGCAAAGTACGTTGAATGGCGACGTGCTGTCGGCCGGGGAAAAACTGGACTGGCTGCAGTTCAAGGAGCATGGCGACTTCCAGCGGTTTCGCGAGGCGGCCCATCAGATGAAACTCGATTTCAAGGTGTGCTACTGCTCGACGCTGGGCGATTGCTGGACGAATGATTCGACCAAGGGCTGGAACGATCGGCAGGCGGTCAGGGCATGCCCGCGATTGCCGGAATCCGGACAGTTCGACGATTGAGGCATCATGACCGAACCACACGATCAACAAGGCAGCCCGCCTTCGCCACGCCGCGAGATCAAGTGGGACGCGATGGCCGCGATCATCGCGTCGCTGGTCGGCTTCCTGGCCCTGCTCGTCGCGGGCTACACCGCGTACATCGAGCGCTACATCGCCGAGATCCAGACGAAACAGGTGCAAGCGCAGGTGTGGCCGTGGTTGGTGGCCGGCAACAACGACAACGAGCTTTCCGTCGAAGTCCTCAACAAGGGCGTCGGCCCGGCAATCGTCCGCAGCGCGCAGGTTTTCGTCGATGGCAAGCCGCAACCGGATTGGCAGCACGTGTTGAAGGCGCTGGGTACGGTGCCGCACCAGTATTCGCAGGCGACACTCAACCCCAACGTGCTGACGCCCGACGAGAAAGTCCCGGTGATCCAGTTCGCGGACAAGGACGACTACAAGCGATTCAGGGCGGCCGCGGTCACGCATCTGACGTTGGTCGACATCTGTTATTGCTCGACCCTTGGCGAATGCTGGATGTACAGCGACAAACACGTGGTCGGTTACAAATCACTGGCGCAACTGGTGACGCCAGCCGATCAGTGTCCGAAGCTGCCCGATAATGTCATTTTCAACAACTGACGGCGTGGCCCGGCCACTGTTGCAATGATTCGAAGACGGAGAAAACCATGAGCGACAACGTGCAAGTTCTTCCCAAGGCCAAGAAATCCGTGGCGCTGTCCGGCGTCGCTGCCGGCAACACCGCGCTGTGCACGGTGGGCCGCAGTGGCAACGACCTGCATTACCGCGGCTACGACATCAAGGACCTGGCCACCAGGGCCACGTTCGAGGAGGTCGCGCACCTGCTGGTGCACGAGCACCTGCCGACCTGGGCGGAATTGAATGCGTATCGCACCAAGCTGCAGCGATCGCGCGGCCTGCCGCAACCGGTCAAAGCGGCACTGGAATTGTTGCCGGCGTCCACGCATCCGATGGACGTGATGCGCACGGGTTGCTCGGTGCTCGGCACCGTGTTGCCGGAGGCACACGACCACAACGTCACAGGTGCGCGCGATATCGCCGATCGCCTGATGGCGAGCTTCGGCTCGATGCTTCTGTACTGGTACCACTTCAGCCATAACGGCCGACGCATCGAGGTCGAGACCGACGACGCGACCGTCGCCGCGCATTTCCTGCACCTGCTGCACGGCAAGGCGCCCAGTGAGCTGCACGCCAATGCGCTCGACAAATCGCTGGTCCTGTACGCCGAGCACGAATTCAACGCTTCGACGTTCGCCGCGCGCGTGATTGCCGGCACAGGCAGCGATTTCTATTCCGCGATCACCGGCGCGATCGGCGCATTGCGCGGGCCCAAGCACGGCGGCGCGAACGAAGTCGCGATGGAAATCATCAGCCGCTATCGCACCGCCGATGACGCGGAGGCCGACATCCGCCAGCGCGTCGCCAACAAGGAAATCGTGATCGGCTTCGGTCATCCGGTGTACACCATCGGTGATCCGCGCAATCCGATCATCAAGGAAATCTCGCGCAAGCTGTGCACCGATGGCGGCAATCCGCGCCTGTTCGAAGTGTCCGAGCGCATCGAGAACGTGATGATGGAATTGAAGAAGATGTTCCCGAACCTCGACTGGTACTCGGCCAGCGCATATCACATGCTGGGCGTGCCGACCGCGATGTTCACGCCGCTGTTCGTGATCTCGCGCACAAGTGGCTGGAGTGCGCACGTGATCGAGCAGCGCCAGGATGGCAAGATCATCCGCCCGAGCGCGAACTACACCGGACCGGAGGACAGGGCGTACACGCCCATAGAAAAGCGATGATCGAGGTTCGTGGGCCACCCGGCAGGACTGGTCGACGACCGTAGCGCGCGACACAGGCTCTCCCATTCCCGCCCGCGGGAGATGGCAAGGGATGGGCGCGAGAATTTATGGAAATATTCAGGCTCTGCGCCGGAACGACGAGCAAAACAAAGGCCGCGCGATGCGCGGCCTTTTCGTTTCGTCGGGTGCGGACTGCTCAGGCCGCCTTGGCCTGGTCAAGCCCCTGGGCCTTGAGCGCCCGCTGCACGCCGGCGTCCGCACGCATGTGCTTTTCGAACTTCCTGAGGTTGTCGAGGCCGGCCAGATCCACCTTGACGCCCTTGGCCCAGCGCAGCACCACGAACAGGTACGGATCGGCGATCGAACGCGAACCGGCCAGCCAGTCGTGCTTGCCGAGCTGAGCGTCGAACTCCTCGAAATACTTGCGCAGCACCCTGCGGGCGTTGGCATGGGTCTTCTCGATCGCGGCCTTGTCGTCGAGGTAATTGGTCGCACCGAACAGCGGCTTGAACGCTGGGTGCACGTCCGAATTCAGCATGGCCAGCCAGCGATTCACCTCGGCGCGTGAGCGCGGGCTTCCGTCGCCACCAAGCTTCGCTTCCGGGAACTTGTCGGCGAGGTAATTCAGGATCGCCGCATTTTCGACCAGCACCCAGCCGTCGTCGTCGAGAATAGGTACCTGGTGGTTGGGATTGAGCTTCAGCATCTCGGGTTGCTTGAGGTCGTCCTTCTGGACCATCTTGATGTCGAAGGGCTTGCCGATCCACTCGAGGACTATGTGGGTGCCGAGCGCGCAGGAACCGGCAAAACTGTAAAGCTTCATGGGGATCTCCTTTCGGGGATGGTCGATCAGGCCTCAGTCATGGCAGGCACCGCGACAGGGATGGAAAGAGGCGGCGAGCGACGCATGCGCTGCAATAGATGGGGCCGCATCATGCCGGCTTCAAGCCGCAACGGACGGCATCCAGTTGTTTGCGACGACTTGCCGTGATGCCGGGTCTCGGCTTTCGCAGGGACGACGGCAAAACGGGATCGTCCGGACGTTCCTAAAGCGTCGCAGCGAGCTCGGTGGCCTGACGGATCGCACGCTTGGC